>NZ_JARPTC010000004.1:0-156657 GCF_030577015.1 Desulforamulus aquiferis
GATGTCAAGCCCTGGTAAGGTTCTTCGCGTTGCGTCGAATTAAACCACATACTCCACCGCTTGTGCGGGCCCCCGTCAATTCCTTTGAGTTTCAGTCTTGCGACCGTACTCCCCAGGCGGAGTGCTTATTGTGTTAACTACGGCACTGGGGGGGTCGATACCCCCAACACCTAGCACTCATCGTTTACGGCGTGGACTACCAGGGTATCTAATCCTGTTCGCTCCCCACGCTTTCGCGCCTCAGTGTCAGTTACAGTCCAGATAGCCGCCTTCGCCACTGGTATTCCTCCCAATATCTACGCATTTCACCGCTACACTGGGAATTCTGCTACCCTCTCCTGCACTCAAGTTCACCAGTATCAGAGGCATCACGGGGTTGAGCCCCGAACTTTTACCTCTAACTTAATGAACCACCTACGCGCCCTTTACGCCCAGTAAATCCGGACAACGCTTGCTCCCTACGTATTACCGCGGCTGCTGGCACGTAGTTAGCCGGAGCTTACTCTTCAGGTACCGTCATTTGTTCGTCCCTGAAAACAGAGGTTTACAACCCGAAGGCCTTCTTCCCTCACGCGGCGTTGCTCCGTCAGGCTTTCGCCCATTGCGGAAGATTCCCCACTGCTGCCTCCCGTAGGAGTCTGGGCCGTGTCTCAGTCCCAGTGTGGCCGTTCGCCCTCTCAGGCCGGCTACCCATCGTCGCCTTGGTGGTCCATTACACCACCAACTAGCTAATGGGACGCGGATCCATCTGATAGTGATAAATCTTTCCTAATCAGAACATGCGTTCCGATTAGCGTATCCGGTATTAGCAGCCGTTTCCAGCTGTTATCCCGGGCTATCAGGCAGGTTATCCACGCGTTACTCACCCGTCCGCCACTAAGTTTAAGTATCACTAGGTTTCAACTTAAACTCCGTTCGACTTGCATGTGTTAAGCACGCCGCCAGCGTTCGTCCTGAGCCAGGATCAAACTCTCCATTAAATATCTTACAATATTTAAAGAGTTGATTAGCTCTTCTTTTACTTGTTTAGGAATTACTTGCTAGCGTTTTTATTAACGCTTGACGAGAATTCATTTGTGGTTGTCACAGTCTCGAGTTACCTCGACTTACGACTAAACCAAGTTTGCATTCATCATCTACTGTTTAGTTTTCAAAGACCGCCTGTCCTCTCGGCCAGGAATTACATCTTACCATGTCCCTCGCTCTGTTTCAAGTGCAAGTTTTTGGTAATTTCGTTTAATTGTCTTCAAGCAAGTGGTAATTTTTCTCTGTCACCTCGCAGCGACATTTGTTAGTTTACCATAATGATTAGTCATTTACAAGTCTCATTTTGTTTTATTTTTTAATAATTTGCCCAATAAATTTAATAAGATTAATTAAACTACACTAACATACATCATTTTTTGTTTTTTTTCATTAAATAGTCAAGGTTTTATCAAGTGCTCAGGTTTTAATATGCTAAAATTAGGCAATATACACTTGTTTCCTTACAGTAATGGAGGTTTTGATGATAATTGATCATGGGAAAGGTTTGGTCTTTCGCCCTCCTGCGGAGGCTAATAGCCTAATATTACGTATAACCATTGGTTGTTCCCATAATGCCTGTGCCTTTTGCGCCATGTATCGACGGACGAAATTTCTAGTTCGCACAGATGACGAAATATTTCATTTAATAGAATTGGCAGCTGAAAAATACCCACTTACTCGCAGAGTATTCTTAGCCGACGGTAATGCTCTTGTTCTGAGCACTGAGCAGTTGCTTTCTATTATTTCTAAGTTAAAGTCTACTTTCCCTAAATTAACTAGAGTAGCCTGTTATGGTGGCCCTAGGGATATTCTCAGAAAAACTGTTAATGAGTTGACAGTCCTTAGAGAGGCAGGTCTAAAAATAGTTTATCTTGGAATAGAGAGCGGTGATGATGGGGTTCTTATTAGAGTTAATAAGGGGGTTAATTCAATGGAAATGGTTGCTGCCGGGCAGCGTGTATTAAAATCAGGCATAAAACTATCGGCAATGGTTATTCTTGGCCTCGGGGGAAATGAAAAGTCAGCCCAGCATGCCCTAAATACCGCTAGGGTACTTAATCTTATTAACCCAACCATATTAAGTACCCTTACCCTAACCCTTTATGAAGGTACTCCATTATGGGAGTCTGTACAAAAGGGTGAGTTCATACCCCTATCAAAGGAGGAAACACTATTAGAGCTAAGGCAACTACTTTCTAATATCCAGTTTTCCAGACCCTGCATTTTCCGCAGTGATCATGCATCAAATTTATTACCCCTATCGGGCACACTAAACAAAGATAAAGATAAATTACTCTCGGAGCTTAATGATGTCATTGATTTTTTCCATGGGCGCTAAAAAGATTAACAAATAATTAATACAGTCTTCATCAATATTTCCATTTCCTTTGTTATTCTAAATCTCGTGATTTTATACAAAGGAGCGACAACATGAAGTTTCAGTATTATAAACCAGGGATACCAGCTCATATGACACAATTAGAGGCATATTTTTTAACCAACGAGCAAACAATGACATTTAAAAATAACCTGCTGGAATTATGGTCCAAGGAGACAGATAGGCTGCTAGTGGCAATAAAGGGTAAAAATATTGTAGGAGCTGCATGGTTAAGGAAAGAATCAAACATGATTTATATTAAATATATCCAGGTAAACACCCCTTGCAGGGGTGTTGGCCGGAAAATGATCGAGTTCTTAAAAAATGAACAAGAGGTTCTGGAATGTCGTGCCGTTTATGAGGCTAAGGGTTTTTGGCACAAGTTAGGTTTTTCAGCTAAAGATAATTACGGTGCCAGATTTTCAATCCACCCATAGCATCATAAACAATCAGAGCCTCACCTTAGGTGGGGCTCTGATTGTCGAGAAACTACCCATATTCGGGTTTTAATAATCCCTCACGACTCCTCTCTCCGCAGTGGACAGCGCTAATCCCTTGCTTCGGGCCAAAATGGGCCGCCTTCGAGTAAACATCGTGTTTACCTCAGGCTTGCCCGGACGTCCATGTCCAGGCACCCATTTTCGCATCCTCAGCTTCGCGAAGCGCTGTTTCCACTGCTCCGAATGTCGCTGTTCGGGATTATTAAAACCCAGTTGTATCTTTTTCAACAGTCTGAGAGTCCCACCTAAGGTGGGGCTCCATTGTTTATCTGCGCCAGATATTCCTGAAGGATATATCTGCTAATAAATTTTGACCAGTCTCCCGTCCCTTTTTCATAATATAGCCAATAAATGTGCCAAGAAAGCCTTCCCAAATCAAAGCTATAGCCTTCGCTTCGCTTTTACTGTTTGCCCTCATGGCAACGCTGGCGTCTACAGCTTTACGCAGTTCGCTCAGCACCTTTGATAAATGGGCTGTAAGCTCGTCCGTATTTGTCAACCAACCACCGCCTCCAAAAGCTTTTCTATTATTTTATGGGGGTATCTTTTTCTCCACCCATATTGGCCTGGTTGGCAACCGAGTCTTTAATCTTATTAAAGCTGGCTTCTGCTACAATATCTTCGAACTCTTCTTTGGCATGAGAGAATACACCTTGAGCTCTCTCTGCAATATCAATAGCCTCTTCCATTGCTTTTCTGGCTAAGGGACGCATAGACTTTCCTAAGCTAGGGAGCAAAAGCAATCCCAGGAGAGCTGCCCCCGCACCCCAGCCAAAACTTTTACGATCGATACCTCTAAATGGTCCAGTAATACGATCTAATAGTGCACCCGTATATCCTGGCTGATTATTCATATTAAGACTTTGCATTAGTTCTGGTACGTCCATCCCCTGCTGCCAGGCTTCCTGCAATAATTCGTTTAGCATCATTCGCACTTGGGGGTCTCTAACCTGCCCCATTCTTTGGTTAATTCTTTCCATTCCCTTTAGCTCTGTTTGCAGTTGCCTTCTTAGCATATTCATATTTCTCTGGTAGTCGTAATCTTCCCGATCCATCCACCAGTCAAAATCTAACTCAGGCTGCCGCCTGCTCCTATAGGGCATCGGAGGTGGAGCAGGACACCAGCCGTAATAACGTCCCGGCCCCATACCTCTCCCCATGCCAAAGCCTGGCCCACGCCTAGGATATCCGGCACCATAGCCATAGCCTCTTCTACCCCGACCATAGCCATAGTTTTCTCCATAGTTTTCGCCGTATTCTTCAGGCTCCCCATAGTATTTTTCCTGCCACTCACGTCTTACCTTAAGGTCATTCATAATCTCCTTCTTAAGCTGGCCTACCATTTCCGGATCATATTGGCTAGCCATAGGCTGCTGCTGTTGTTCTCTGTTAAGCAAAATTTATCCCCCTTTCTTAAGCGTAAGAATATTTTTTACCGAAGATGGTACAATTATTACAATCCTTTGTATTATTGGAAATATTTTTTAAATTTTAATTTAGTATGCCTTTTGAGGAATTGTAAAAAATAATTTCAAACTGTAGAAAGAGGTGATAAGATGAAATGGTTATTAGCAAGCCCTCTAGTAACACTACCTCCCCTAGGATTAGTGGCAGTTGGTGCAGTAGTGGGAGTTGTGGGTGTACCAATTGTTAAGAAAACAGCTCGAAGCCTTGCTGTTTTATCAGTCAGAGGAGTACTAGCAGTTAATGACGCCATAAAAGATTCAGGCTCCCAAGTTAGAAAAGGCTGGGAAGATATGGTTGAGAAGGCTCGGGATAGTGAATATAATATGAGCTATAATTACACTACTTCCAATAATGATTTAGACCACACCGTTGTTAAAAGAGAAGAAATCAAACAAGAAAATTCTCTGGCAGATGTTAATAAAAATAATAACGTTATAGCCGCAGATGATAATTCCCTCTAAATTAGTAAAGGGCTGCCAAGGCAGCCCTTTACTAATTTACGATTTTTGGCTTCCTACTTAACCATGCGGCAGTAATAAACTTTTCTACAAGATATGTTAAGCCAGATGCCCCCAAAATGTTTCCTATAGCATTTAACCCAAGGGGACTAGTCTTGAAAATTTGCCTACCATAGGGCAAGTAAACAGCCCCTGCCAGCATAGCCGCAGACAAGGCTACGGAGCCTATTAAATAACTGTTTTGTTTACCTTTCTTTTTCTCCCCGCACTCCAAGGCAAATAAAAGCTTACTAGCCGCAAAGGAAGCCATGGTTACTGTTCTTGCCAGTCCAACATCCCCATACTTTAAGAAACGACGGTATGTTTCTAAACCCACCAAACCAGTGGCAAGTCCTCTGCTGACAATTTGATCACCTAAGCCATCTGCAAAAAAGCTTTGACTCGCTGGTCTTGGCGGCTTATCCATTAGTTTCTTACCCGGTGTCTCAACCCCTAGGGCTAAAGCCGGCAAACCATCCCCTAATACGTTTAAGAAGAGTAATTGAATAGGTATTAATGGCATGGGCATGCCTAATACAACCGATAGGAACACTAGAAGAACCAACCCAACATTGGTTGATAAAAGGTATCTTACTGACCTTTTAATATTGCTGTATATACCTCTCCCCTGCTCCACAGCCGAAACCAGAGTAGCAAAGTTATCATCCATTAAAACAATATCTGCAGCCTGTTTAGTAACATCTGTCCCGGCCTGACCCATAGCTACACCAATATTACTTTCCTTAACCGCCGGAGCATCATTAATACCATCTCCCACCATGGCAAGGACCTCACCCCGATTCTTAAAGGCTTTCACCAACCTTAACTTATGGCCTGGCAAGACTCGAGCAAAAACCCTTACTTCTTTCAATACTGCTGCTAGCTCAAGATCACTAAAACTGTCAATATCCTGGCCGGTAATAACCATATCCTTTTCCGTTATGCCAACCTTCTTAGCAATTGCCAGGGCGGTATGGGGATGATCTCCTGTAATCATGACTACCTTTATACCTGCCCGATGACAAGTAGCAATTGCCCCTTTGACCTCTGGCCGAGGTGGATCAACCATACCTACTAATCCTAACAAGACTAATGATTTTTCAGGATCGGTTTCCTTGGATTCATCCAGGGGACGGTAGGCAATGGCCAAAACCCTCATGGCCTCACCGGTCATATTTTCATTGGCATCAAGATATTCCTTGCGGAGATTAGCATTCATACGTATATTCCGGCCATTTTTCTGTACCTTTGTACACAGCTTAATTACTACTTCTGGTGCTCCCTTAACGAAGGCAACGGTTCCCTTTTCCTCCCTTTGGCAGACGACTGTCATTCTAAGCCTTTCAGCATCAAAGGGAATTTCCCTGACTCGCTTCCATTCTTTGCGGATTTCTTTGTAATTAATATCTTCCCTGAGACCTGCCAGCAACAGGGCCCCTTCCGTAGGGTCCCCCTCAATCAGCCAATTTGGCTGATTACCCTTACCAGGTTTCTTCCCAGACCATTTTAGGTTTGCATCATTACATAAAATCCCAGCAGATAACAATGATATTAAATCCTGGGAATCCTTATTGTCTTCTAATTGCCTTAAAGGTTGACCAACTTTATGGGCCTGCCACCAGGAACCACCTGTAAATACAGCTTGTACTTGCTGCCTGTTCTGAGTCAAGGTTCCCGTTTTGTCAGTACATATCATGGTTGCACTACCCAGGGTTTCTACTGCTGGCAAATGTCTAACTACAGCATTTTCTTTAGCCATTCTCCTTACCCCGGAAGCAAGGGCAATTGTAACCACTGCAGGTAGCCCTTCAGGAATAGCAGCTACCGCCAAGCTAACTCCCGTTAAGAACATTTTAAACAGTGAACCACCCCGCAGGATTCCCGCCAGTACAACTAATCCACTTACCACCAAACAATATTTCAAAATTACATTACCTACATCGGCCATACGATTCTGCAAAGGGGTGGGACCATTCTCCTGACTGTCTAGCATACCGGCAATTTTACCAATTTCTGTAGACATGCCAGTGGCTATAACTACTCCCACTGCCCGCCCCCTGGTTACATTTGTTCCCATAAAGGCAAGGTTTTCACAGTCCAGCAGCGGTATACAATCAGCGAGCTGACTTGAGTTTTTAACTACTGGATAAGGTTCGCCGGTAAGGGCTGATTCTTCTATTTCTAAGCCGTGAGCCTCTAAGAGCCTCAAATCAGCCGGCACCCCATCGCCCTGCTCCAGGAGAACAATGTCCCCGGGTACAAGCTCAATAGCCGGGATACGCTCAACTTTACCCATTCGTCTAACCTTGGCTGTTGGTGCTGACAGCTTACCTAGGGAATTTAATGCCCCTTCAGCCTTTTGCTCTTGCAGTGCACCCAATAACGCATTTATGGCTAATATGGCAACAATAGCAAGGGCATCGCCGAATTCCCCCAGTAGAGCGCAAACTCCGGCGGACGCCATCAAGGTTTTAACCAAGAAATCTTTAAGTTGACCCCAGAGTCTAGAAAAAAAACTTGGTGGTTTTTCCTCAACCATTCTATTAGGGCCAAAATAGGCCTTTCGTTGTAAAACATCTCTCTCTTCAAGCCCCTGTTCTAGGTCAGTTTGTAATCGACTAAGGGTTTCTGCAAAGGAAAGGCTGTGCCAATTGCTGCATTTAGAAAAATTATTATTACCCTCACCAGAGTGCATTAAGGACTCCTCTAAGGCGGCGGCAATTTCCTGTTCAGCCTTGAGGTGTCTCGAGCTTCTCTTGCTTCCCGGCCTTTTACCCGAGAGCAGCCGTAAAGAATTAAACCCCAAGGCCACTGAGGTTAGATCTCCATATACCTTGGCAGCCATAGGATGCAGCCAACCACTGGCACCTAAAGCTAGGCCCAAAGCATTTGCCGCTTGAACCAATGCTATATTTTGCTTAACCCTATGCTTAGCCCTATGGGATACCCTAAAGACCTCGGGCAAAAGGGATAGTGAGGCAATTACAACATCCGCATGATTGTTTGGCAGTCCAGTAAGGCAAATTCCAGCACTGGCTTCCTTTAGGAGAGATAAATCATCCTGATTACCTAAAACTAGGGCGACCCTTTTTCCTTGCTGCCGAAGCTTCTTTAAAAGACTCTCCCTTTCACTAAAGGTTAATTGATCCCACGAATCCTGAACCTGGGTAATGCCTAATAAATGCAAATCCCTGATTATTCTTCTCCAGTCTTGCCCATGTGAGGGTTTTATGCCAATTATACCCACTACCCTGGCCTGATGGGCTACAAATAGGGGGACTTGTCCCAGATGTTCCAATCTCTTAGCCTTAAAGACACCCCATTTTGTTTCTATACCAGCCTCGATTAGCTCCTGTTCATTTCCTACCAATAGCTGGCTGTTCTTTTCTTGATGGTTCTCCAGTCCCTCTAAGTGGGTTAGCTTATGCCAACGGACAGCTAATTCCCTTTTAAGTGCTGGGGCATAAACATGTTCATTTTCTTTAGTTACCTCAACTGCCATCTCCAGGAGCCTTTTTCTACTAATACCAGGCATGGGTAAAATATCCCCCACCCGATAAGAGGTCTGAGATAGCATATCTTTGCCAGAAAAGATAATTGTATCGACCCCATCAAGAATTTCAAGGGTCTTGTTATCTCTAAAAAAGATTCCCTCTTTACCTGCCCTAGTCATGGCAGCCGTAACCGCTGTAGGTGCAGCTATCCTCACTGGTGATGGATTTGCAGCCAATAATATTGACAAGGCCCTTTGGAATCCCCCTGTCCCTTTTAGTCCGGCTACAGCAGCCAAACCCAACATTGGCATAACTGCTTTATTGGAATATTCCTGACCCAGACTACTCCAATTAGACTTTTCATCATACTCCGGCCTATGTATGGAATCACCAGGCAGTTCAGGTAAATCAGGCAAGGCACTTTGATAACCCTTCAGCAACAGGCTTTGCCCCAATGAAGTAAGGTTCGCCAGCAACATTACCGCTAGCCCAGGTACACTTTCCCTTAACAAGGTCGTCCCAATTGCCAAGGCAGATATGACCAGGTCGTGATTAACCCTTCCCTTAGACAGCCCTTTTATACCATTCCGTAAAACTGGGTATCCAGAGACAAGGGTAGTGGCTGCAGCCAGGTTAAATATATGTGGGTGTTTAGCCAAGGGGGTACGTCCTATGAAATAGTGTTTTAAACCTAGGTAGGCTAATACTCCTCCACCCAGAGCCACATTTAATAATTGTCTCTTAATAGATAATTCATCTTGGTCCTGTCTGGAGATTTTATGGCTCTTTTTAGTGGTATTTCCTTGGAAACAGTTCTTAAGCCTATATTGCTCCAAGTTTGCAATGATATTAAATTCACTGATTTTACCCGGATTAAAAATTACCAATACACGACCTGTCAGGAAATTTGCCTCAACCAGATAAATACCCTGTATGGTTTTTAGATTATCCATGATTATTTCGGCCATGGAATGATCACCTTTAAGTCCGGGTAACAACAATCGAATTCTTCCTGGCAATCTGTGAATTACCGTTACTCTACCCTTAATGATATTGTGATTAACAGTTTTACCAATCGAGTTCATTATTCACCCCCTCTCTTTAAGTATTAGAGGCTATTTTTCTCTCATTTTGTTAATTTTAGTCACCAAGATTTTGTTAAATATAGTACCTAAACTTAACATCTTTATCTTTGTAATTTATAGAATTTTTTGAAAATTAACCATATAGTTCCATGCATAAGAAAAAAATAAAAATGCCACTATATGGTTAATGTTTATGGGGAGGAAGATAATGAGGCAGGTTACTATTAGACATGAGTTGCCAGGTCGGATTAGGTTGGAAATTGAATCCTTAAAGCGAAACAGTCTCCTTTGTGGTAGCCTGACGCAATATTTGGCAAATATCCCTGGAGTTAAAATTATCCAGGTTTCTTCCAGAACGGGGACTGTACTGGTTTATTATAGTGCCGCACAAGTTTCAGTCAATGCTTTAATAGGTGCTGCTGGCAAATATATTAATGAATTGTCGGGGGAATTGTCTGATGCAGCTGCGGCAATAGCCCTTGAAAGGTCTCCTATACCTGTATCAAAGGGGCTAGCCAATACAAAAAATTATAGAGAACCTCAAGAGCTGCCTATTCCTTTCCAAATAGCTCAAGTTGCACTAAGTGGAATGGTGTTATTAGGCTTGACAGTTAAAAGTCTTTTTGGCAAAACTGCAGCAGTTACTGGCACAAAATTGCTTAACCTCTCCTCTGTAACCACCGCTTTAGCAAGCTACCCACTCCTTCGCAGTGGGCTAACTGAATTAGTGCAAAAAAAGAAGTTAAATAACGATATTCTAATAAGTGCCGCAACACTGGTAGCCTTACTGATGGGAGAAGGTCTAACCGCTTTAGTGGTGGTTTGGTTGGTTAATCTCAGCGAACTTTTACAAACCCTTACCCTGGATCGTTCTCGGCGTGCCATTGGTGACCTATTAAAAAATAAAAATGAACAAGCCTGGCTACTTGTTGATGGAACCCAGGTTTCTGTTCCCGTGGAGAGTCTAAAAGTAGGTGATACCGTTGTTATCCATCAAGGTGGTAAGATTCCTGTTGATGGCATAATTGTCTCTGGTACCGCAGCAGTTAATCAGTCTCCTATAACAGGTGAATCTTTACCCGTCTATAAACAGTTGGACGATCAAGTATATGCCGGCACCGTTGTCGAGCAAGGCAGCATACACGTATTCTCTGAAAAGGTTGGGGACAGCACGGCTTTAGCTAGAATCGTACATCTGGTTGAAGAAGCAAATAACAAGAAGGCTCCCATTCAAAATATGGCAGATTCCTATTCCTACAAAATTGTTCCCATTTCCTTCTTGCTGGCATCCCTTGTCTTCCTCTTTACTAAAGATATACATAGAACCATGACCATCTTAATCGTTGCCTGTCCCTGCGCAGCCGGTCTGGCAACACCTACGGCCATAAGTGCCGCTATGGGCAATGCCGCTAGCCGAGGAATACTAATAAAAGGCGGCTGTTATCTTGAGGCTGCAGGTCGATTGGATTCAGTACTTTTTGATAAAACCGGCACCCTTACAGAAGGCCGTCCAGAAGTAAGTAGCTTCGTATCTCTGGATGAGCAATACACCCCAGAACAGATCCTAACTCTGGCTGCAGCCGGCGAAATGCACACAAATCACCCACTAGCTCTGGCGGTGGTAAATAAGGCCCAGGAACAAATGGAACAAATCCCGGAATATCAAAGCAAGGAAGTAGTGGTTGGAAAGGGACTAAAGGTTATAGTAAATAATGTGGAAACATTAATTGGCAACCATAGGTTAATGCAAGATGAAAAAGTTGATTATGGAAATGCCCTTCACTTTGCTAATGAAATGAGCACTCGTGGCGAGTCAATAATCTATGTAGCCCGCCATGCCAAACTAATTGGTTTAATCGGCGTGAGGGACACCCTGAGACATGAAAGTAAAAGGGCTATCAATGAGTTGAAAACATCTGGTGTTAATGAAATCGGACTTGTCAGCGGGGATAATTATGAATGTGCCTGGGCTGTGGGACGAGGCCTTGGCCTCAAAGATATTTGGTCAAATATGTTGCCAGAAGATAAAGTAAAGGTGGTCCAGGAAAAACAGCGTAACGGGAAAATTGTTGCCATGGTTGGAGAAGGGATTAATGATTCCCCTGCCTTAGCAGCAGCAGATATTGGAATTGCCATGGGGGTTAAGGGCACCGATGTGGCAGTTGAGTCTGCAGATGTTGTGCTGGCTGGTGACGATCCTGTTAAGGTAGCCCAATTAATCAAACTGAGCCGACGAACCATGACTGTAATTCACCAAAACTTTGCCTTTGCCATAGGGGCAAATGCCCTGGGAATCGCCTTAGGTACACTTAAAATAATATCTCCCTTCACAGCAGCATTACTGCACAATGCAAGTACGGTTGCAGTGGTAATAAATTCTGCCAGATTGATGAAATATGGCAAATGAATAATTCTGGGTTTTGATCCGGTACCACTATTTACTAAATAGTACCGGATTATTTTAATTTAATTTTAATCATCAGTTAAAAATTATTAAGTATAATTAGTTTTATAGAAATAGAATAATTTTTACAAATTTATAAGAACTAGTTCTAATATATTGACCAAAAATGATAAATAAGTTACAATAATGATAATCATTATCAGTTTTTTGGAGGTTGTCAATATGGTAAACCATGATTCCATCTGGGAACCTGCTGATTATAAAAGTGAAATGTTTTTAAATAATATTATCGAGGCTAGTCATCGTACTATTGATTGGTCAGTTAATTTATATTTTAAAACCATGGAGAAAGCAGTTCCTCTGTTCTGTGAAAAGTTAGTTCAGGATGACAAGTTTGATTTTTATCATGGCTTTGCCTCTCATATTTTTAATGAAACCGAGATGGGTCAACTGATTCATGAGATCGAAAATCATATTAATAAAGATATCCTTTCTCTACAGAATAAATGGCTCCCATCAGTTAAGTTTAAGCACGAGAAGGTAATCCCTTCCTTCGAAATCATTAATGAGTCAATATATCAGCATAAAATTACATTGCAATTAGCAAAACATGCTGAAAAAGCTGTCTGTGACCTTACCACCAAAGCTTTGATTGGTATATCTCCAGTCTCTCTACCCAAGAAGCTTGTAGCTAAGGCTACCCCTTCCATTGGAAAAACCATAAGCCGTACTATGGCCATTGATAAAACAAAATGCACCTGTGAATATCAGACAAATGTTGAAAACCAACTTCACTGCATTCTACAAATTATCCTGCAGGATCTCAAAGCGAACCTTAAACATCAACTAGCTGAACAACTCTATAGCTGGTATGATAAACTTAGTAGTCAGCCTTTCGATTATCAAAACCAGATAGTATAAACTTGAAACCGCCCTATGGCGGTTTTTCTGTTAAAATTTCAAACTTAGGATGATGACTAAACAAAAAACAAAACAAGACTCGTAAGTCTTGTTTTGTTATGTTTATTAGCCTTCGCTAACAAATTCTACGGTGCCACCAGCTTCACGTATTACACTCATAACATCAGATATACCGGTTCCACATTTACCCCCAAGTATTGGCAGTCTAAGAACTACACAAATTCCAGATGGAGAAGCCAATTCAATAATATTAAGCAGATTGATTTCAGCCCCTGCAGGAATAAATACACGAATTAATGTGCCTGGAAGGTGTGGACAGGGATCCTTCTTCTTAGGCGGACAATGTGGCTTTTTAGGGGGGCATATTGGCTCAGGGGGACATATTGGAATTTTAGGACATTCTGGCTCAGGGTGACATACTGGTTTTTTAGGACATACAGGTTTCTTTGGCTTAAAATAACCCTCGTCAAAGAACATAATTTTTCCTCCTTTTCCATTTTATAGTACTATATATGGAAAAATATGTTCTTTTGTGACAATATGGCTATTTAGATTTTAGAGTTACCCTAATCTCCTTACTTATAGCAACCTCTTTTTCATTAACCAGGCAACTTAGGGCATAGATCTCAACCCCTGCTTCCTTAGCCCTGTAGAGTTCTTGTGTAAAGAAAGGATCTGTGGCTTGATTGGGAGAAAAACATATGGCATCATCCCTTTGGATCACAAACAGTACAACTGACCTAAATCCCTCCTGTGCAGCTTGGGCCAGCTCCCTCAAATGCTTCGCCCCTCGCTGAGAGGGTGCATCAGGAAACTTTGCTAGGCCATCATCTACCAAGGTTACAGACTTCACCTCCAGTAAACACCTGGTCTTTTCACCCCTTAAATAGAAATCTATCCGACTTTCTCCATAACCTACTTCTCTCTTTATTTCTTGATTATTCCCAAACCAGTGTAAATCTCCGGACAGCAGTGCCTGATGAATTATATGATTAGGCAGCAGGGAGTCTACTGAAACCAGAGTATCATTATAGTTAGCCAAGAGTATTCTGAAGTCTGTCTTTTTGCCCGCTGGCATGGCAGTTACGTAAACAATATTTCCAGGAAAGAGCAGTTCCCTCATTCTGCCGGAACTAGGTACATGGGCAGGATGAACCTGCCCATGTACCTGAACTAATCCTACAAACCGGTTTTTTCTTTCCACAAATATTGCTTTAATCATTTGAGGCAAAGGAATACTAGTTTTATACTGACCACTCAAATTCCCAGTCTCCAATACGAACAATATCTCCTTCTTTTACGCCTGACTCAATAAGTCCCTGCTCCAATCCCATGGCCTTCATAATTCGCTGGAGTCGCTCCACAGACTCTTCTTCCTCCAGATAAGTCATGGCCACATGGCGCTCAATTTCCTTACCTGTGACACGCCAATTGCCATCAATATCTCTTTTAATATTAAATCTATCCTCCTGAGAAAAGACTGTTAGTTTATCCTCAATCGGTTCCTCAGGTTCCGCCTTAGGTATTTCATCTAATAGGTCCGCCACCCGGCGAACTACTATATCTAACCCTTGATTGGTTGCTGCTGAAATAGGATAAATCTCATAACTATCACCAAAGGCTTCTTTTAAACGCGCTAAATTTTCTTCCGCCTCGGGAGTGATATCCATTTTGTTGGCAGCAATAATTTGGGGGCGGCTTGCTAGTCGAGCATCATAAAGCTCAAGCTCGCGATTAATGGTTCTTATGTCCTCCACTGGATCACGCCCCTCTGTGCCTGCGGTATCCACCACATGGATCAACAGCCTTGTACGTTCTGTATGACGTAAAAATTCATGCCCCAGGCCTACTCCCTGGGATGCCCCTTCAATTAGTCCAGGAATATCAGCAAGTACGAAACTCCGGTCAAGACCTACCGATACCACTCCCAGATTTGGTACCAGGGTGGTAAAAGGATAATCTGCTACCTTGGGCTTTGCCGCTGATACCATGGATATAAAAGTGGATTTGCCAGCATTGGGAAAGCCGATTAAGCCAACATCAGCAATGAGTTTAAGCTCCAGCTCAATCATTAGCTCTTCACCTGGCTCCCCCTTCTCTGCTATGCGGGGAGCTTTATTAGTTCCAGAGGAAAAATGTACATTACCCCGTCCACCCCGGCCCCCCTTGGCAATTACCACCCGTTGACCATCTTCCACCAAATCAGCAATAAGTCTGCCTGTTTCAGCCTCCCTGACCACGGTTCCGGCAGGCACCCTTACCAGCAAATCATCACCAGCGGCACCATTCATATTTTTACCCATACCGTGCTGCCCACGTTCAGCTTTAAAATGCTTTTTATAACGAAAATCAACCAGGGTATTTAATCCCTCATCTGTGGTGAATATTACATCTCCCCCACGACCACCGTCACCACCCCAGGGTCCTCCAAAGGGCACATATTTTTCTCGGCGCATGGCAATGCAACCATTACCACCGTCGCCACCCTTTATATAAATCTTCGCACGATCATAAAACATATATTATCACCCGGTAAATATTATTTACCTGTTGGCCTTTCCTCAGACTGTTTTTTAGGAAAAATTAAATATATTTCTGCTTCTTTTTCAGTGACTGCTAGTTTACTGGAACTATTATAGGGCTCCAGCCAATGGGAGAGATCCATCTGCTCTTTAATATCCTGGGTAACCTCCGATGAAAGCACCGAAAAACAAAGTTTAAAACTAACCTTTCTCTCACTTTCACTGATAGTAAGTTTCATAACTCGCTCATGAATATCCATTGGTGTCAAATATTTTAGACCATGATTAATGGAGCGTTCCAGAGCAGATCCTGCTATTTCACTTGAGACACCCAGGGAGGACAAGTCAGATTGTATATCATAAACTAGTTCCACTTGCTTTTTGGCAGCCTCATTGGCGGCTATGAGTAAAACAGCCTTTATATCCGGGCTTTTCAGCCTGGTTATTCTACTGAGTTTTTCATAGTCACCGCACACCTTTATTATGTAATCCCTTACCCTCTCACCTTTGTTAAGCTGGAGTAAGCCGGAAATTACCTGTAGATGATTTAGAAAGTCATGCCTTTGCACCTGAATAACTTCTAAAAGGCTATCAGTTTTCATCTCAATACTTCCTTTCAATAACTATTGAGAAGTTATTCGACTGACTGGTATTGATTTCCTGCAGTTATAAATTTAAAAAACCAGCCTGACTTTTCAGGCTGGTTTCAAAAAGACTGAATTACTGAACAGCTACCTCGGGAACCACAATACTAACTTGTTTTTTGTCGCGACCCTTGCGTTCAAACTTAACAACGCCATCGGCCTTGGCAAACAAGGTGTCATCTCCACCGCGTCCAACGTTAAGACCGGGGTAAATCTTGGTGCCGCGCTGTCTTACAAGGATGCTGCCTGCAGAAACAAACTTACCGTCACCCTCTTTGACCCCAAGCCGTTTTGATTCTGAATCACGACCGTTCCGTGAACTACCGACGCCTTTCTTATGAGCCATACAATCCCACCTCCTATCGGTGATTCAAATTAAGAAACTAAGCTTCAATTTTTTCAACAACCACCTGGGTAAATGGCTGGCGATGGCCATTCTTGCGGCGGTAGTTTTTCTTTGCCTTGTATTTGAAGACAATAATCTTCTTGCCTTTACCATGGCGAACAACATCCAGAACTACTTTGGCTCCTTCTACTTTAGGAGTGCCAATTTTGACCTGGCCATCCTTTTCCACCAGCAGAACATCGGTTAACTCAACCTTCTGACCTGCTTCAGCTTCCAGCTTTTCAATGTATAGGGTGTCACCTTCCTGAACCTTATACTGTTTACCACCAGTAACAACTACTGCGTACATACCCACACCTCCCCGTTTCTAGGACTCGCCATAAAGGTACCGGCAGACCGGTTTGCAGACCTCTTTTGAGCGGTATGCAGGCAAAAAGACACCTACAAGTAAATATTTTATCATATGCCTAGCATTTGTCAACAAGCTTAATATTAGATAATCCTGGCCTTGGCGTAGGTTCGGTGTACTTTGGTGACCTCAACTGAAACCACCTCACCCACCAGATACCCCCCGCCCTCAATATCAATGATAAAACCATCCAGTCGGGCAATTCCATCATTCATGTTGGAGATATGTGGTTCTACTACTTTTACTTCAATAACCTCTCCTGCTTTAACAGGAAGTGTCTGGGAGGTAATCTCATCCTGATCCGAAAGTGGCCTAATAGTCACCTGTTCCAAATGGTGAGTTGCAGATCCCCTAATATACAGGTTTTTACCAGTTCTTTGTTCTAGTTCCCGAAGATTTGCTCCTCCTGCCCCGATGAGCCTGGCAGCAACAATCGGATTAGCTTCTACCAAAATTGTTTCAGCCATAGTCTGTTTAGCCATCTGGTATATTTGCGTCTTCAGATGAATACTAACAGTTTCCTCGGAAAGGACCTTTCCCCTCCCTTCACAATAGGGACAGGATTTCTGTAACACCTCGGCCAAAGACGGACGAACCTTTTTACGGGTCATCTCCACCAAACCCAGTTGTGTTATTCCCAATATATTAGTCTTTGTTTTATCTTTCTTTATTTCTTCTTCTAAGGTGGCAAGAACCTGGTTTCTATGTTCTTCTTCGACCATGTCAATAAAATCAACGATAATTATGCCGCCTATATTCCTTAGCCTAAGTTGTCGTGAGATCTCCACCGCTGCTTCTAAGTTTGTTTTTAGTACAGTATCTTCAAGGTTGGTACTGCCGACAAATTTGCCAGTATTTACGTCAACGGCAGTTAACGCTTCAGATTGGTCTATAACCAGGTAAGCTCCGCATTTTAGCCAGACCCTTCTTTTTAATGCCTTTTCCAACTCGACTGAAATACCATAATCCTCAAAGATATTTTCCCGCTCATCTAGAAATACCTTTAGTTTAAGTTTTGGATCAATAATGTCCAGTATTTCCAGGACCTTGTCATATTCACTTCGTGAATCTATTGTCAGCCGGTCCACGTCTTCACTGAATATATCCCTTAACATCCTCTGCACCAGCTCCAGATCCCTGTGCAGTAAATTAGGGGCTGCTGTGTTGGTTGATCTACTTTGAATCTTTCTCCAGAGCTTATGAAGCAGTAAAATATCCTGCCGGAATTCTTCCTCACATACTCCCTCGGCCACTGTTCTTACTATTACACCCATACCTTCAGGCTTAACCCTGTTGGCTAGTTCCTTTAGCCTTTCTCGTTCCTTTTCCGATTCTATTCGACGAGAAATGCCAATATAGTCAACTGTAGGCATTAATACCAGATATCTGCCCGGAAGAGTAACATGGGTTGTAACCCTAGGTCCCTTTGTACCTATTGGTTCCTTAACAATTTGAACAATAATCTCCTGGCCCTGCTTTAAAATATCGCCAATATTTAAGTTGAGTCCCGGGTTATTGCCTGCCTCGGGATTCCTTGAAGGCTGTGCGTCCTCAACATAGAGAAAAGCATTTTTTTCCAAGCCAATATCCACAAAAGCAGCCTGCATGCCTGGAAGAACATTTTCCACTCTACCCTTAAAAATATTACCCACTAATCTTTGATTAGGCGAACGCTCTATATAAACCTCTACGGGAATCTTATCCTCTAGAACAGCAACCCTGGTTTCCTCTTCCCTGACATTAATTAGAATTTCTTTTAACATAACCGACATTCCTCTCCTGCACCGGTGGTCAGGCTTCCCAAAGGGAAATTGGTCCGGTTTTCCCGTCAGCAAAGAGTTCTACTCTACGTATTCGGAACTCCTCCGGCTTAACAGGAACTCCCCCATCCTGATATAACTTCAACAACACATCATTTGGTCTCACATTTCCTTGACTACCTATCAACAACTCCATTTTTATTTCCATTATATGTCCTTTAACAGAACCTGTTAGATTAAAAATTCCCCCGCGTATGTCTGTTTCTTTAACCTTCCCCTTCACTTCCCTAATAACTGGCAGGGCTCCGGAATTCATTATATTATTTATACTAGTTTTTAGTTCCGGCTCTGAGTAGCCAGTGGGAAGAGTTGCTGTAGCTCGATATTCTGCCCGTGCTAGCAGGGCCATTAAAGCCGGCCCCTTCTCCCTTAATTCTCTAATATCAAGAATTTCATAACCTTCCGGCATATTACTACCCAGTTTTTCAGCCAATTCCAGTGGGCTTATGTACCCGGTTAACTCCATATCCAAATACTCAGCCATGCCTCCAATTCCTACAGGAAGAGGTGCAGCAAAGCTAAATTTTGGATGGGGATTAAACCCTTCAGAAAAAGCTACTGGCAATCCTGCTCTCCTGGTACAGCGATCGAAAAACCTTACCATGTCAAGATGTGAGCTAAAACGAGCTGGACCATCCTTACTAAACTTCACCCGGTATCGGGGCAATTTCCGCACCTCCCAGGATATCTGGTTTCATTTCCATAGTGGGGCAAAGGCCACAGCCAGGACATTGTCCAGAGCGACAATCCATTGTGGGCAGGCTACCCATAGCCTTTTTATGCTCCCTGATTAAAAATTTCTTACTTACCCCTGCCTCAATATGATCCCATGGTAAAACTTCCCCATAATCAATAGGTCTATAGGCATACCATTTTGGATCAAGCCCTTGTTCCTCAAAGGCTTCCAGCCATAGACGGAATTTAAAGTGCTCTGACCAACCATCAAACCTTGCCCCTCGGGCCCACGCATCTTCCAATACCATTCCTAGCCTACGATCACCCTTAGCAAACACAGCCTCCAGGAAACTGGTCCCAGGGTCATGCCAGTTGTAGGAAATTCTCTTATCCCTAAGCTTTTCCTTGAGATACTTTTGCTTTTCCTTTAACTGCTCTAAACTGTCCTGGGGCTCCCATTGAAATGCCGTATGGGATTTAGGAACAAAGGAAGAAGTACTGACAGTAACCTTGAGCCGCCCCCTGGGAACGCCGGACTGGTAACCTATTTGCACCACTTTTTTAGCCATATCTGCAATGCCATCCAAATCTTCATAGGTTTCTGTAGGGAGACCAATCATAAAATATAACTTTACTGAGGACCAGCCATTTTGAAATGCAGATGTTACAGCATCAACCAAATTTTGCTCTGTTACATTCTTGTTGATAACATCCCTTAATCTTTGGGTACCGGCCTCCGGGGCAAAGGTCAGTCCACTTTTCCTAACCTTTTGAACTTCTTTAGCCAAATCTATCGAAAATGCATCTAGCCTTAAGGAAGGTAAGGATACATTTACTCCCCGCTCACCATATATATCCAAAAGATTTCTTACTAAAGGTGCAACCCCAGTGTAATCAGCAGTACTTAGGGAGGTTAAAGATATTTCATCGTGACCCGTGCTATTAATCATTTCTTCAACCTGACGGGCCAAAGTCTCGGGCTTTTTCTCCCTGACAGGTCGGTATAAAACCCCTGCCTGACAAAAGCGACATCCCCTGGTGCAACCCCTTAATACCTCTACCATCACCCGATCGTGCACTACCCCCATTGACGGTACAATGGGGTTGGTGGGAAAAGGTACATTTTCAAAATCCCTAATAACTCTTTTGCCTATTTTTTGAGGCACTCCTTTTTGCTTTGGAAGAACCTCCTTTACTGTTCCATCTTCATTGTAGGATACTGTGTAGAGAGAAGGGACATAAATTCCCGGAACCTTCTTAACTATTTCTAGGAGCATCTTAGGACGGTCTAACCCTTGTTGTTTTAAATCCTTAACTGTATCAATTAGTTCAAGGATAACCTCCTCACCTTCTCCAATCACAAAGAGATCAATAAAGTCAGCTATAGGCTCCGGATTAAAGGCGCAGGGTCCACCGGCAATAATTAAAGGCATAGTAACATCCCGGTCAGCTGCACGTATGGGCAGACCAGCCAAATCGATCATATTAATAATATTACTGAAGCTCATTTCATACTGCAGGGTAAATCCTATGATATCAAAATCCACAAGGGGCCGTTGTGATTCGAGGCTGAAGAGCAAAAGTCGTTCCTGTCGCAGTTCCTTCTCCATATCAGTCCAGGGGGCAAATACCCTCTCCATGAGGGCATCTTTTCTACTATTTACTACATGATATAAAATTTGCAGACCAAGATGAGACATTCCCACTTCATAGACATCTGGAAAAGCAAATGCCATTTTTATGTCTACCTGATCCCAATCCTTTTTCACAGCGTTCCATTCTCCACCTGCATAGCGACTTGGTTTTTGAACCCGGGAGAGAATTTTATCTAATTGATGCATCTTTCTGCCTCCATTATTGCAATAGCCATTAGTAGCTTATAAGTATTATTGCCAAAAAGCCTGCGGAAAAATATTCCTGTTGGATCTTTCTACATTTGATATATTAAATCCTGCAAATGTGCCCATAAGGATAAAGTAAAAAGAAAAGCCTTGCTAGCTGCCTGTTTACACTAGGCGGCTGCATTAGCTTTGGGATGCCTCTGCTATTTCTCCCTATTAATTAATGCTCCTAAGCCATATTCCATACCGTGATTGAATAATGCATTAATGACTTGAACCTCTGTAACCTGACCCAGGTAATTCATCTGTCCATCTACTAAAGTAATTAAATGAAATCTCTGGGGAACGAATAGTTTTACTACTTCCCTTAAAGTAATGTCTTCTCTAGCTACCAGATGCTCAGCAGGCAATACCCCTGCCTGGGCTAATTCTTCATTTTTTTGTGCCAGGTGCCTAATAAACAAATAGGGCGCTATGCTTTTTTCACGGGTAGCAGAGTAAAATACAAACATTGATATTATTACCACATCCAACCCATTAAAACCAATCATAACACCTATAATGCCTAAGCAGGCTATCAAAACAGCCATAACTTGTCCAGTCTTTGCCGCTATATATGTAGCCTGAGACATTCCAACCTGGCCGGCGAGCAAAGCCCTGAATATTCTACCTCCATCCAAGGGAAGTGCCGGTAAAAGATTAAATATCGCCAGCATAAGATTTGTTTGTATAAAAAACGGCCCTAAGTCTTCAGACCAGAGGCCGTAATTTTTTAGACCCAGGGCAATGCCAATAAGCAGCAGGTTGGAAAATGGTCCGGCTAAAGCTACGGCGATTTCCTTGGCAGGTGTTATACTGACCTCACTCCCCACCCTGGCCACTCCACCAAAGGGAAGTATCTCAATATCTATCACCCGCACACCATAAAATCTGGCTGCAATGGTATGGGCGAACTCGTGAAATAAAACTACTGCAAAGACAATTAATCCCTTTTCCAACACTCCTGCCACAAAGAACAGCCCTAACAGGGCTATAAACCATAAATTAAAATATATGTCTATTCCAAAAATGCGCCCTATCCTCATTGTCCCTTCCCACCTTGTTCATCTCCACCCGGACTTATTTTTATATCACTGCTTCCCCCCGCCTCCAGGGGCTTGGCATCATCTACTGTAACAGTAGATAGGTTGATTTTCTTCAAAGGATCGATTAATTTATCATTCTCCCGTACCTCAAAGTGGAGAATTGCCTCTCCCACCGACTGTTCTGCCACCTCACCGATTACCTCTCCTAATTCTACCTGCTGGCCTTCACTTAAAGATATATTTGTCAAGCCGGCGTATAGGGCATACTCTCCTTTACGGTGCTCAATTAAAACGAATTCCCCGTAGGTCTTGTCATGCCCAATACGGCTAACACTTCCACTTTGCACCGACCTAACTGCAGAGCCCACAGGTGCACTAATATCTATCCCCGGATTAAACCTCTCCAGATTATCCACCTGATCCTTTACCCAGCCAAATTCTTGCACCACCATTCCAGATACAGGCACAGCCCATGAAGCATCACCGCTAATATCTCCTGCGGTTGGCAAAACCGGGTTAGTTAACTCGTTAAACATAGGCCAGTCCATGTTTACAGTTCTCAAGCCAATTTGAACAGCCTTGTCCAGAGCAGGGGTTACATCCCATTCAGTTGTTAAGGCTACCCTTAAACCATCTTTTGTCTGCAAACTCCAAGGATGAGTAGATTCCTTAATTACTAATAGAACCGCAAAAATGCCTAGGGCTACCACTACACGATAAAAGGTTTTAATTCCGCTAGGTTTAGATTTTTTGCGATTCCACTGATTATTGGCCCTGTATTTAGCCCCGTAATTTGACCAATCATCAGAACCAAAGGAGTTTCCCAGGGGCTCGTACCTTTTCTTCTTAAACCGACTGAAGTTAAAATCATATTTACCAATTCTCACCTTTTATCCCTCCCAAGGGTATTCTTTCATTTAGCTATTAAAGTATATTGAGCGGGAGGGACAAATATGACAAGCCCTTCTTTATTTGACTTGACTTACCAGACAAAAAACCGTCCCTCTGGGGACGGTTTTTTGTCTCAAAATAGTATCTTTTGGCGGCGCATGTAGACGTTTAATAGAATCCCAATGGCAATCATGTTGGTCATCATGCTGCTACCTCCATAGCTGAAGAGGGGTAGTGGCAATCCCGTTACCGGCATTATGCCCGTGACCATCCCAACATTGGTTAAGATGTGAAAGGTAAGCATTGATACTACACCGGTGGCCAGCAGGGCACCATTTAAATCCTTGGCCTGGGAAGCTATTCGGATACCCCTGTATAAAAGAATAAAAAAGAGAATTAATAGTAGGGTTACACCAATAAAACCCATCTCCTCACCAACCACCGAAAAGATAAAATCTGTATGTTGTTCCGGCAGAAAATTTAACTGATTTTGGCTGCCGTTATAAATTCCTTTGCCCTCTAGACCTCCGGAGCCTATGGCAATCTGAGACTGTACTACGTGATAGCCAGCACCTAATATATTATCTTTATCCCAGGGGTCTAAAAAGACTAGTAGCCTGCTCAATTGATATTCTTTGAGAGGAATCCAAACTCCAAAGTGCATATGAGCTGCCGCCCAGCCCACAGCAGCAGCGGCACCCCCAACAAAGATCCCTGATATTAGTTTCCAATTATCAGATGCAACAAAAAGCATTCCAAACATTATGGCAATAAAAACAAGAGATGTTCCAAGGTCTGGTTGTCTTAGAATCAGCAATAGGGGTATTCCTATATGCAAGAAACAAGGCAATAGCTCTTTTAGGCTATTAAGTTTTCCCTCTCGCCTAGTCAGAAAATCGGCAAAGGTAATTATAATAAATATCTTGGCAAATTCTGAGGGCTGCAGTGCGAAAAAACCCAAATTAATCCATCTCGTAGCCCCCTTGGCACTATGTCCCAGGGGAGATAGCACCGCCAGCAGCAAAATGATATTTATAAGGTATATCGCTTTACGATGGCGTCGAAAATCTTCATAGGGAATTGTGAGGATAGCAAATATCAAGAATACGCTCAAGATAACCCAAATTATTTGCTTTTTGACATATTCGCTAAAAAATAATTTGCCATATTGAATAATCGATATACTGGTAGCTCCCTGGGAAGTTTCACCATTTAGACCCGGAGCGTCCTTTTGCCAAATTTCCTGATGCTGTTGGAAATCCATCGGACTGCTTACCAGGGTGGCACTGCTGATGGTAACCAGGCTAAAGGAGATAATTAATAACACTGAAAAAACAAGGGTATAATCCAGATTGCGCATAAACCGCTTGTCTACCATCGCATTCCACCTCCTAAATTTATTTAACCTATAAATTATATTACAATGTACACCAAAACAAAAGTGTTGATAGTTATTGATATATTCAAAATCCCTACTAAATTTTATACAATATTATTTTATAATTTAAAAGGAGGTGCTTATGCACCCCCTTATTATGCTGGACTTTTATTTGCCCTTTTCATTCTTTTTACGGGTATATTGGCAACCAGGGCTACCTGGTTTTCACTGCTGTCTAGACTGACCTCCAAAGCCTTCTCATCGATTTCCATATAATTTGATATTACCTTAATCAAATCATTTTTTAGTGACGAAAGTAGCTCGGGAGAAACATTGGCCCGGTCGTGTACTAAAACCAGCCTAAGTCTTTCCTTAGCCACATTTTTGCTGCTAGATGAATCCCGGCCAAATACCCTGCTTAAGAAATCTAACACTCCGGTACCCCCTTTCTACTTTAGTCCAATCATTCTCCGTAGTGTATTTATAAAACCCCCTGGTTCCTCTAAATTCATCAGAGGAACTGATTCGCCCAGTATCCGACGGGTAATGTTCCGATAAGCCTGTCCACTCTGGGATTTCTCATCCCTAACCACTGTCTCCCCTTTATTTGTAGTCACAACAACCTGATCATCTTCAGGAACAACTCCCAAAAGGTCAATGGCCAAAATCTCAATCATATCATCAATGCTCATCATATCACCATGTTTGACCATTTTAGGTCTGAGGCGGTTAATTATGAGCTTGGGGTCTCTTAATTCGGCTGCCTCCAGCAATCCTATAATACGGTCAGCATCCCGCACAGCAGATACCTCGGGGGTTGTAACAACAATTGCTCTGTCTGCACCCGCTATCGCATTTTTAAAACCCTGCTCAATCCCTGCAGGACAGTCTATAATGACAAAATCAAATTCCTTTTTAAGTTCCTCGCACAGAACCATCATTTGCTCCGGGTTTACTGCTGTCTTATCTTTAGTTTGGGCGGCCGGCAGCAGATGCAGCCCCTCAAAGCGTTTATCTTTAATCAATGCCTGGCGTATACGGCAAACACCACTGGTTACATCAACAATGTCATATACAATTCTGTTCTCCAGCCCAAGCACCACATCAAGGTTTCTCAGCCCAATATCAGTATCCACCAGGCATACCTTTTTACCCGTTGCGGCAAGTCCTGTACCTATATTTGCAGTGGTGGTGGTTTTGCCAACCCCCCCCTTGCCGGATGTGATAACGATGACTTCACCCATACTTAATAAGTCCCCCTTACTATGTCACTACTGCTGACTAGAACCTTATATTCGGCTAACTTTCGCTCCCTATTTCATCTGAGCGTTAAAGGTTTCAATGGTAACAACATCATTCTTAATTCTTGCCACTTCTGGGTAATCCGGGTCAGATTCTTCCTCTTCCGGGGGCCTGGTAATATGATTGGCAATCCTTAGTTGGGTTGGCCTTAGCCTGAAGGCAAGTACCAATGCATCATTATCCCCCTGGGCACCAGCATGTACGACACCCCTTAGGGCACCCATCACTATAATGTTACCTGCTGCAACAATTTCGGCACCAGGATTCACATCACCCATCACCACCACATTCCCGTCATGGCAAATACTTTGCCCTGAGCGCAATGTCCTTTGTACCAAAATGGTATTATCATCCACCAATCCTTCTAATTCAATGGGAAACCCAGAATCAACAGATGGCTTTGTCGAAGACGAATTATTAACAGTCTCCCTGGTCAAATTATTTACCTCCCGCACTACCACTGTTAAGTTGAATTCTACGTGGGATAACCAAATCCTTCTAAAGTTGGATAAAAAAAAGAGGCTAAATAGCCCCATATTATTAGAATTTTAGACATATTTGGATTTATTCGGGACTATAGGCCGTTGTTGGCGGTGTGCCTTCTATTCCCAAATTAAAATATTTGGATATGATATCCTTGGCCACCGGACCAGAAGCCGCTCCACCCTTTGCTCCATAATCTATAACTGTAGCAACCGCAAGCTCTGGCTTGTCAAAGGGTGCATAGGCAACAAAGACCGCATGGTTATCCCTGCCAAATACTTCGCCTGTTCCAGTTTTACCGGCCACATCGATTGGGAAGCCTCTAAATATTCCAGAGGCAGTACCTACCGTAGTAACCATGTGCATTCCTTCCTGGGCTACTAAAATGGCCTCATGCTTAACATCGACATCAGCTACCTTGGTAGGTCTGTATTGTTCGATTACTTGTCCATCCGGGCTACTGACCTTCTCCACCAAATAGGGCTTCCATCTTGTCCCTCCGTTGGCAATGGCAGCCGTATAGACAGCTAATTGTAGAGGTGTATATTCATTATAGCCCTGACCAACAGACGTATTCAAGGTATCATATACCTGCCAATCTAAATCCCATTTATATTGGTCATACTGATTCTGTACCACCCTTAATTCCTTTTGCTTCGCATTTTCCAGCTTTTTGATTTCATCGGGATCAGTGGCCCCGGCCAGCAGCGGTTTGTATTTCTCTTCAATTGCCTCGAACTTAGGTCCGTATACTGCTTCTAGATAAGCTTTATTACGTTTATATTTATATTCTGGAGTTGGGACATTGCCTGCCGGTTCGCCCGGTATTTCTATGCCTGTTCGCTCACCAAACCCAAACATTCGTGCATACTTGCCTATGGTTTCAATCCCCAGCATCCGGTGACCTATGGTCCAAAAATAGGTGTTACAGGATTCAGAGATGGCCTTGCGCATGTCTACCCGCCCATGTCCGCTTGGTAACCAGTCATTAAAGGTTCTATTGCCGAAAACATAGTGACCGGGGTCCTGAATAGACCACTTAGGATCTACCTTGCCGGAATCCACGCCGGCTACGGCAAGGACCATTTTAAAGGTAGATGCCGGAGGGTAAAGCTGCAAAACCCGATTTGGTAAAGCCCCGGATTTTTGTAAATCATCCCACTGTTGTTGACTTAGCCCGTCAATCCAGATGGAAGGTTCGTAGGTAGGGTAACTGGCCATGGCCCTTATGGCTCCTGTTCTTACATCTATGGCTACTGTCGCTCCACCCTTGGATTCATAACCGTTTTTCCTCATAAACAGCACCTGTCTTTCCAGGGCTTCCTCCGCGGTTTTCTGAAGCTCGGCATCAATGGTAAGGTGCAGGTTGTTACCAGGCACCGGTTCCCTGACACCTAGATCCCGCACCGGTCTGGCTTGGGCATCCACCTCAACCTGGCGGGCACCGTTTATGCCCCTTAGAAATGGCTCAAAGGCATTTTCCAAACCGTCCTGGCCATACATATCTCCTAGTCTATAGCCATCCTCCTGGTGCTCTTGGAATTGTTTTTCTTTAATTTCCTGTACATAACCCAGCACATGGGAAAGCATCGAGCCATGGGGATAATAACGTACCGGTTCAACGTCTATCACAACCCCAGGAAGATCTAGCCTTTGCTCCTCCAATATGGTAACGGTTTCTAAGGGAACATTAGAGGCAAGTCGCACAGGCTGAAATAGTCTAAGCTGCTGGGCCATTAATTTATCCATTACATCCTGTGGTTCCATGCCCAGAATTTCAGCCACTCGATCGACAACCTGTTCCGTGTCCTTAAGGCCCAGGTAAACTAAGGATACAGTATAAACAGGCTGGTTTCCTACAATTTTAACACCCCTGCGATCATATATTTCTCCCCTGGGAGCAATTATCGGGTTAATCCTCATATGGTTTTGCTTAGCCAAGGTTTCAAAGCGCTGGGATTCAATTAGCTGCATATAGGCTAGTCGTCCCACAAGAACAGAAAATATAATACACACAATAAAAAGCAACAGCCTGGTCTTTTTCTCAATAATTTTTCTTTCCATAAGGGCTCCTCCCTAAATATATTGATTAGGGTTCCCGGAATCTGAGCCATCCTCTTTCATTAGAACGAAAAAACTTCCAATAGGTCAGTGGAACTAATAAAGCAGTATAAATTGACGTGGGTATTATTACCTGCAATATGGCAAAAAAGGCTGGCACCTGTATATCCAAATAATAAAGTAATATATAATTGGCTCCATGACTAATAACACTGGTAACAAAGGTCATTAGGGATACTATTACCACACTCTCGTTATAAAATCTAGCTTCGGCCAAACCGGCCAGATATCCCGCTGCCATTTTTGTTAAGGCATTTAGTCCAATGTAACTGCCGGAAAAAATATCCTGGGCAAGTCCCCCTAAAAAACCCAAAAAAGCCCCCTCCTTGGAACCCCGGAGGAAGCCATTAAAAACAACAAGCATTAAAATTAAATCAGGCTTAACACCTGCTACCTGTAAAAAGCTAAACACGGTGGCCTGCATTAACATTGCCAAAAGAATAAGGCCTATTAGCACAAAGGAACGCAATTAACCACCCTCCGTGGGAGGAAGAATGTCTGGATTTAATACCGTTGTAATAATCAATACTTCCTCTAATCTCTGTAACTCAGCAAAAGGTACAACAGTTGCTGTTTTGAACAAACCAGCAGGCTCATCAGATATATCTATTATTCTGCCTATAGGTATACCCTTTGGAAAAGTCCCCCCGACTCCCGAGGTAATCACCACCTGGCCAGCATTAAGTTCTGTATCCTTTGGCACATGAATTAATCTGGTGGCCCCTCCCCCGGAGGTTGTACCCTCTAGAACGCCAGGAACCCTGGTTTCCTGCACCATTGCCCCTACTCCACTGCGGGGATCAGTGATAAGCATAACTTGAGCCGTATTTCGGGAAACAGCTACGACTTTACCAATCAGGCCAGCCCTTGTTACCACCGGCATATTTTTTAATATACCATCCCGCTCACCTTTATTCAAGGTTATAATCCCAAACCAATTTCCCGGGTCCCGACCAATAATACTTGCGGTAGTAGACCTAAAGTTCTGCTCATGTTGTTCACGGTAATCAAGTAGTTCTCTTAACCTCTGATTTTCCTGCCTGAGCTCTTCCAGGAGAAGAAGCTGTCCCCTTAGCTCTGAGACTTCTTCTCTTAATTCCTTATTTTCTCCGCTCAGTCCTCCTAATGCAACAACTGAATAAACACTCTGATTGACGGTTTCACTGATTCCCATCAGCACACCTTGAATAGGTGCCAAACTGTCCTTGATTGCTGCTTCCATGGGAGTCAGTTGGGGACGTTCCACATGGGTGAGGCGCATTACCCCCAGTGTAATACCAACCAGAATTAGCAGGAAAAAGACACTTCTATAACTTATCATTCGGGGCAATACTACCACACCTTCTAGGCCAGCTTTTTAGGCTGAATTAATACTCGTCTTAAAACATCAATATTTTCCAATACCCTTCCCGAGCCATAGGCCACCGCCAGCAGCGGCTCTTCAGCCATATGCACGGGCATCCCAGTTTGATCACTCACCAGGTGATCAAGACCCCTTAGGAGGGAGCCTCCCCCTGCCATAACAATACCCCTGTCCATAATATCAGCGGCCAGTTCTGGAGGTGTCTTCTCCAAGGTGACTTTAATGGCCTCTAGGATAGCCTCAACCGGCTCAGACAAAGCCTTAAATATCTCAGTAGAGGTAATCTGCAAGGTCTTAGGTAATCCGGTAACCAAGTCACGGCCCCTTATTTCCTCAGTTTCCTCTTGTTCCAATGGGTAGGCAGTTCCAATATCAATTTTGATTTGCTCTGCGGTGCGCTCACCGATCATTAGATTATATGTACGTTTTACATGCTGAATGATGGCATCATCCATTTCATCTCCGGCAATTCTAATGGATCTGCTGGTCACTATTCCGCCCAGTGAAATAACTGCCACTTCAGTGGTTCCACCACCAATATCCACAATCATATTACCTGTAGGTTCATGTACAGGTAGCCCAGCACCAATAGCGGCCGCCATAGGTTCCTCAATGAGATATGCTTCTCTGGCTCCAGCTTGTAAGGCTGCCTCACGTACTGCCCTTTCTTCCACAGCTGTCACCCCCGAAGGTACACTTACCACAACCCTGGGTTTAAAGATAAATGACCTTTGGCGCAGGGCCTTATTTATAAAATATTTTATCATACTTTGGGTTACATCAAAATCGGCAATTACACCGTCCTTCATGGGACGTATGGCAACAATGTTGCCGGGTGTTCGACCAATCATTTGCTTGGCTTCTTCACCCACAGCCAAAACTTGACCCGTCTCCCTCTGTATAGCTACCACTGAGGGCTCTCTTAACACAATGCCTTTACCCTTTACATAGACCAGGGAGTTGGCAGTACCCAAATCTATCCCCATATCCTTGGAAAACATACCAAGTTTCAATTCAAACGTCCCCCTTAGGTATTTCAAATAAGTCCTTTGGACTTTAGACTAATAAACTTATTATCTCCAATTATTATATGGTCTAGGACATCTATTCCTATTATTTCTCCCGCTTCAATTAATCTTTTGGTCAGGCTGATATCTTCTCTACTTGGTGTAGGATCTCCACTCGGGTGGTTATGTACTAAAATAACTGCAGCAGCACTCCGGCGAATAGCTATTTTATACAATTCCCTTGGATGCACCATCGATGCATTTAAAGTGCCAATGGAGATAGTTTCCCTGGAGATTACTTGATTTTTAGTGTTTAGCAATAGTGCCTGAAAGAACTCCCGATCTAGATCCCTTAGTTCTTCCATCACCAGGGAACAAACATCTTCAGGACATCGAATTACCGTCCTATCCTCGGAGGGTAAGCTTGCTAACCTCTTACCCAACTCCAAGGCAGCCTTCACCTGTACTGCCTTAACGGCCCCAATGCCCTTTATTGTACTTAATTCTTCTATGGTGGCTTGGGAAAGGTTTCTTAGATCCCTAAACCTCCCAATGATCCCTGCTGCCAACTCTAGAGCTGACGCCTTTGCAGTTCCGGTACGCAGGATAATAGCTAGTAAATCAATATCAGACAGACTGCCGGAACCCTCCTTAATCATTCTCTCTCTCGGCCTCTGCTCAGGTGGCAATTCACGTAAAACCGGATAACTCATATTATCTCTACTCCAAACCTTCTTAGTACATCCGCTAGTTTGGATACCGGCAAGCCTACTACATTATAGTAACAACCTCTAATACTATCAATAAAAACTGAAGCCTTTCCTTGTACAGCATACCCCCCGGCCTTGTCCATGGGTTCACCGGTATTAACATATCGTTCGATTTGTTCTCTGGTCATTGATTTAAACCTAACGGCAGTAGCCTGGTGGGTTACCACAGCTTGGCCTGTTGCCGCATCTATTACTGCTATTCCAGTGAACACTTCATGACTTTTTCCCTGGAGGGTTTCTATCATCTTTACTGCGTCTTCCCGGTTTATTGGTTTGCCCAAAACTTGGCCTGCATTAAAAACCAACGTATCAGCCCCAATAACCAAACCGTCCTGAATATCTACTGCAACGGCAGCAGCCTTACGCTCAGCTAACCGCTCCACCTGTTGGGCTGGGGAAATATGTTCTTCCAGGGTTTCATCTACTTCGCTGACCCTGATAACAAAATCAATGCCAAGATTGGCAAGAAGTTCCTGTCGCCTTGGTGACGCTGATGCAAGTATAATTGGCTGCAAACAAAACCCTCCCATAGTAACAAATAATATGTTATAACCTACGGTAAGCCAGAAAACCCAGTAGTATGCCAATTCCGGTCATTGCTCCGAGAGACATGGTTAAACCAAAGGTAAGCTTTAGAAAATGTAAATTAAATGTGGTATTACTAAAGCCTATGGTTGTATAGTTTTTTAATATTGGAAGATAGGCTGCTAAAGCATCTCCCAGTGCACTACCTGCTACGCCGCCGGCCAGCAGAATAATCAATAACACTCCCGGCCCTTTTCCAGTTTTAAAAGTTCTACTCATTTTTTCACCTATAAGGAAAGTAATGGAAGGTACTTCCCTATAAGTTTAACATTCGGAGTTTTGTCTGACAAGCAATTACAGATACTTTAATTGTCCCCTATAGTCTGATAAATATCCTAAAAAAATAATATAGCTTTTAATCTTACTCATGGATCACACCAAAAGGTCCTGCTGTTAGACTCTAACAACAGGACCCCAAAGAAATTAAAATTAGACTAGCAATGCACCCTAGGGGGGGCACCTGTGAGGCTAGTTACTATTTTTCCCTAAGGGCTAAGTTGAAGGTGAGAATTTCTAACTTTACAGACAAGTCAACATTTCTAACCTCCACATAATCCGGTACATTTAGAGATATGGGTGCGAAATTCAAAAGTGCTTCCAAGCCACTTTTGATCATTATATCGGCAATATCTTGGGCTGCTTTGGAAGGAACGGCAATAATTCCTATTCGCACGTTATATTCCTTAACCATCTCAGGCATTTCCTCCAAAGGAAGAACCTCCAGATCCGCAATACGCTTACCGATCTTCGTTAAATCATTATCAAATACCCCAACAATGGAGAAACCCCTATCTTTAAATTCCCTATATGTTACCAGTGCAGAGCCTAGATTACCGGCCCCCACCATGACTAAATTCCATGGTTCTGATAAACCCAAAATCTTTACGGTGTAGCGTATCAAATCCTTAACATTGTAACCTACACCCCTTGTGCCAAATTCACCAAAGTATGCCAGATCCTTCCTAACCTGGGCAGGACTTACCCCAACACCTTCGGCAATATCCCCTGATGATACAGTGGTAATCCCTTTCTTGTCCAACCTTTTTAAAAACCTGGAATATATAGATAACCGGGTAATTGTTGCTTCTGGAATTTTAAGTGCCTTCACCAGGTCCCCTCCTCTTACTATAAAAACAAATTTTTATATTAATAAAATTATTAGTTAATGTTTTTAATAATATTATAGTAGTAAACTGCCGGGTTGCAAAGATGATTTGTGAACGTTGTGTCAAAACAAATTTTAGAATTTTATAGCAGGTCATCTAGATGACATTGTTCTCTAATTATTAAGAAGCATATCTCGACAATTTTATATATATTTTAACATCTTTCTATGTGTCATGACAATTTATTATGCTAAATATGATATTAGTATATTGTATATTATTCAGCCTATCTTTCCACAAGCATAAATTAAATTCTTTTTGATTAATGCTTAGGCTATATCTTTACTTATTAAAAACTGTCTGGCTTCTGCAATCATATAAAGGGAACCAGTAATACAGACTAACTCTTCGCTACCCGCATTATTAAGGGCTAATTCCACAGCTTTTTCAACACATTCTTCCACCATAACATCCTTAACATACTCCCGGGCATATTGGGCTACCCTTTGCCAATCTCCTGCCCTTGGGCTGTTGGAGCGTGTTACTATGATAGTTTTTGCCAGGGGAGCCAGCTCTGCGACCACCTTTGCCCGCTCCTTATCCGCCAACATACCTAAAATCATAATTATGGAACGTCCAGAAAAATATTTTTCCAATGCTCTCCTAAGTACAATCGCCCCGGCTAGGTTGTGGGCACCATCTATAATCGTCATAGGTTTGTGCGTAAGGATCTCTAGTCTTCCCGGCCATTTGACCATACTTAAACCCTCTTCAATGGTTTGAGGAGAGAGACATTCTCCCTTAAGGGATAGCAAAACTTCAACTCCTGCAATTGCAGTGGCTGCATTTATTTGCTGATGTTCCCCTATAAGGGGCAAGTTAATATGATAGGTATCCTTTAATCCATACACTGTAAATTTTTGTTGCCCTGCCAAAAAGCTTTTATCTGAAACCCAGGTGGCTTGTTTACCAATCTGCACCAGGGGACAATCCTTCTCTTTGGCTACTTCCCTAATTATTTCCAGCGGAGAGCCCTCGGCAGCGGTAATGACTGGAGTATTCTGTTTTATTATACCCGCTTTTACCCTGGCTATTTCCTCTACAGTTCCACCAAGGTAATCCACATGATCGAGGGAAACATTAGTAATAACTGAAACTAATGGGGTAACTATATTGGTTGAATCAATTGCACCGCCCATACCAACTTCCAAAACTACATAATCAGTAGCTTCCCTCTCAAAGTAAACTAATGCCAGGGCAGTACTCACTTCAAACTCCGTTGGATGCTCATAACCATCGGAAACCATTTCTTCTAAAAAGGGCTTTATATAGCTGATTAATTCCACTAGTTTAATTTCCGGGATAGCCACTCCATTAATCACAAACCTCTCGGTATAGCTATGCAAGTGAGGTGAGGTAAACCTTCCCACTTTATAGCCTGCCGCTCCTAAGATGCTGGCAACCATAGCAGTTGTGGAACCTTTTCCATTGGTACCGCCTATATGAACAATTTTTAGGCGGCGGTGGGGATTACCCAACCGCCGCAATAATTCTTCAATTCTACCGAGACCCAAATTAATTCCAAACTTGGTAAGTCCCTTTAGATAATCTATTGACTGCTCATAGATCACTTAAAGCCCTTCCTTCACATATTACGATGTCTTTACAAGTTATTAGTGACAATGTTCTATTAATAAATAGCGTACAGCTTCCTTGAAATTCTCCACCGCCTCTTCCTCGGTGGCTCCCCTGGAAGCACATCCAGGAATATCCGGTGTTACGGCATAAAAACCTCCATCTTCATGATCCGCTTCCACCTGTACCCTAATTCTCACCTTTAGTTCCCCCTCTAAACCTCCCTGGGGAAGGGGGGACATAGCTTCTTCAAATTTTAGAGCCATAAGTATACCTCCCTCTATTAAGGCTAGGTTAGGAACACCGCTAGCCTATCCTTCAAAGCTGCAGACTTTGTGGCCAGTTCCTGTTCCTTGGCCTTCTCTTTCTCAATAACATCTGCGGGAGCCTTGTCCAAGAAGCCTTGGTTGCTAAGTTTGCCCTGTACCCTGGCTAAGTCGGTTTCAATACTTTTTAATTCCTTAGTTAAACGTGCAACTTCCTTGTCGATATCTATGAGTCCCTTTAGGGGTACAAAGATTTCTACACCCTTAGTTACGGCACTGGCAACTTGATCCGGTTTTTCCTGCAAATCCTTCAATACAGTTACTTCAGCATTAGCAAGTCCCTGGACATAGGCTTTATTTCTTTCTAATACACTTCGAACATAGTCTTCTCCGGCCACAAGGATTACCTCAGCCTTCTTACCAGGTGGTACATTCATTTCTCCCCGAATACGACGTACCGCAGTAATAGCTTCAATGAGTATAACCATTTCCTGCTCAGCCCCGGAATCCTTAAGCTTTTCCTCAGGCTTCGGCCAGTGGGCCAGCATAATTGTAACACCCTGATGTGGCAGCTTTTGCCAAATTTCCTCTGTTATAAATGGCATAAAGGGATGCATTAGTTCTAAACTTTCCCTTAGAACTTTAACCAATACCTGCTGGGCCGTTACCCTGTCCTCGGGCGTAGTTTTACCAAAGAGCCTTGGCTTTGCTAACTCAATATACCAATCGCAGAATTCACTCCAGGTGAACTCATACAACACCCTGGCCGCCTCTCCCAATTCATAACGCTCTAAGTATGCCGTAACTTCAGCGGCAGTCCCTTGAAGCCTGCTGAGGATCCAGCGATCCGCCAGGTTATACTCCCCACCTTGGGCACCTGGGTTATAATCTGCAAGATTCATCATTACAAAGCGGGAGGCATTCCAAATTTTATTCGCAAAGCTCCTTGCTCCATCCAACCGTTCAAAATGGAAGCGAAGGTCATTGCCTGGAGTATTACCTGTAATTAGCATGAAACGTAGCGAATCGGCGCCGTGACTATCAATAATGTCTAAGGGATCGACCCCATTACCTAAGGACTTGCTCATCTTCCTACCTTGGGAATCCAACACCAAGCCATGGATAAATACTTCCTTAAAGGGCTCCCGCTCCATAAAGTTTAATCCTGAAAAAATCATCCTGGCCACCCAGAAAAAGATGATATCTCTACCAGTAACAAGAACAGAGGTTGGGTAAAAATGTTCTAATTCCGGAGTCTTATCAGGCCAGCCAAGGGTAGAAAAGGGCCAAAGGGCAGAAGAGAACCAGGTATCCAATACATCTGGGTCCTGTTCCACCTTACCGCCACACTTACCACATTTAGTAATCTGTACAGTGGACGCAACCATATCTTCACAATCTTGGCAGTAATAAACGGGAATACGATGTCCCCACCAAAGCTGTCTGGAGATGCACCAGTCACGAATATTCTCCATCCAATTCAAATAGATTTTGGTAAATCTTTCGGGAATAAAGGATATTCTTCCATCCTTTGCGGCTTCAATGGCAGGGAGAGCCAAGGGCTTCATTTTAACAAACCACTGCTTTGAGAGCATCGGTTCAATGGCCGTATTACAACGGTAACAATGACCTACAGCGTGGCTCATATCCTCTACCTTTACCAGCGCTCCCAACTCTTCTAAATCCCGTACAAGCCTCTTGCGACATTCCCACCGGTCCAAACCTTGATACTTGCCCGCCTGTTCGTTCATCTTACCCTTTTTATCAATGACCTGAATTTCCGGCAAACCGTGACGGCGGCCAATCTCAAAGTCGTTAGGGTCGTGGGCCGGTGTCATCTTCACCGCACCAGTTCCAAAGGTAGGATCACAATAGGCGTCAGCTATTACCGGCAGTTCCCGACCAACGATGGGCAGAATTAAAGTTTTACCAACCAGATGCAGGTAGCGATCATCCTCCGGGTTAACTGCTACAGCCACGTCACCAAGCATGGTTTCAGGCCTTGTGGTAGCTATAATGATATAATCCTCCGGGTTATCCTGGGAGAGATACTTAATATAATACAGTTGACCTGGTTTGTCCTGGTGTTCAACCTCAATATCCGAAATAGTTGTCTGACAGTGGGGACACCAGTTGGTAATGTAGTAGTCCCTATATATTAAACCTTGTTCAAATAAGCGTACGAATACTTCCAGCACTGCCTTTGAGCAGCCTTCATCCATGGTGAAGCGTTCCCTATCCCAGTCGCAGGAAGCACCCAGCCTCCTTAGCTGCGTGGTAATACGATTACCATATTGTTCCTTCCAGGCCCAGACCTCATCTAAAAACTTCTCCCGTCCCAAATCATACTTGGTTTGGCCTTCCTTAGCTAATTTTTCTTCCACCTTAGCCTGGGTAGCTATACCGGCATGATCAGTTCCTGGCACCCATAGGGCATTGTACCCCTGCATCCGGCGCCACCTAGTCAAGATATCCTGGAGGGTGTTGTCCAATGCATGTCCCATATGCAATTGGCCCGTTACATTCGGCGGAGGCATGACAATACAAAAGGGGGTTTTCTCCTTTTCCACTGTTGCTCCAAAATATTTTTTACTCTCCCATTCTTGATACCATTTGTTTTCAACCTCACTTGGGTTGTAGACTGTAGGAATATTCGTTTCCGACACTGAAGTTTCCTCCTTGATATGATAGTAAAAAAATAAACTTCCATCCAATCAAGGACGGAAGTTAGTTCCGCGGTACCACCTTGTTTCTACCAAATAGCTAGTACTTTATTGGGTAGCAACTCCTACGGCTATAACGGGCCTTCCCGTCCGGACCTACTTAGGTTCAGTCCAGCTTCTCCGGGGCGACATCTAGAAAACTTCGGACAGAAAGCCTTACAGCCAAGGGCCTTCCTCTCTGGGTCCAAAACCTATTTCCGGATCTCCCCTTCTTCGACTTTACTACCCAATATATTAATGTTTTTCCTGCTTTATGTCAATAAATCTACCTGGTTGCTCTTCTGCCAATCACTTGTCTTTTTGCATTCGGCAGGTTAACACCCACAATTCCTCCAATGATGCCTGCTAAAACCATAGACCCGATGATCAATATGAACTCTGTCACAGGCATACCTGCAACTACAGAGAGAAACACAAATAACATTCCATATAATAACCCCACTGCAGCACCATGGATACATCCCCTAATTCCAGCTTCCTTGCCGGCACCCTTACCTCCTAAAAATGAAGAAACTAGCATGGTTAGCATAATGGCCAAGGCAAAGTCATAAATAGGCATGCTGGTCACAGCCACCACAAAGGCTAAGATTAGAAATACTGCCAAAGTTGCACTTAGAGATGCAATTATACCAATACCCAACGCCCTAGTTTTTATTAGCATGTCCCCTTTCACACCCTGTTTACTCCATTGAAGAAAAGTTACCCTGTTCATTTTATTAAACCTCCCGGTAATTTTAATACATCTTTATGCCATTTTATTTATTTTATTCCATTTATGTAAAAATTGGGTTATATGTTCTCTTAACCTAATAAATATATAGGGGATTTGTTTACCCCTAATAATCGGGTGGCAAATAATTTAGTCCAGAAGTTTTAGTAGGAGGTTGATATTGTTGTCCAAGTATTGGAAATGGCTGTTCCTAATCCTCATTCTCTCTATTGTTGCCGGAACAGGCACCTATGGAGTAAAGACCTATTTTTTTAGGCATGGTCCAGAGAAACCCTTCCCCATAAAAGTGGTTGAAGCCCAGCGCTCGCCCCTGGCCATACCCCACTACATTGCCATAGCCCAAGGTTTTTACCGGGAACAAAACTTGGCCTTGGACTCTAATGTGTCCAGACCAGCAGAGGCAAATCAATGGAGCCTGGAAGAAAAGGGGGATATCATTCTATGCAACCTAAGCCAGCAATTTTTTACCCAACCGTTGGGTACAAATACAAACCAGATCGCTTTCGCTTCACTTGCAAGAAAGGACGGTACCTTTTTGCTGGGTAGAGAGCAACAGACTGATTTTTCCTGGGAAACTTTGAAAAGGAGATCTATTTTAGGGGATGCGCCAGATGAACAATCAAATATAATTCTTGAGGAAGCTTTGAAGCAAAACAAGCTCACCTTACAACAGCAGGTTATTATTATCCAAAATGTCCCCTTAGAACTTAAAGTAGGTGCCTTTCAAGCTGGAGTAGGGCATTATGTGCAGATGTCTGAGCCTTTAGCCTCAATTGCTGAAGAAAGGGGAGAGGGTTGGGTAGTGGCAGCCCTAGGGGATGCTGTGGAACCAATTCCTTCTTTAATATTTGCTGCATCCCCATCATATTTAAAGCAACATGGTGGGGAGATTCAAAGGTTTGTTAATGGATTATGTAAAGGCATGCTATGGTTGGATTATCACTCTTCGTCGGAGGCAGCCACGGTGGTAGCCCAATATTTCCCTGAAATAGATAAACAAACCCTAGAAAAAATAATTGATAGATATAAGAAATTGTCCCTTTGGGATAAAAGCCCGGTGATCCCAAAGAAGGATTATGAAAATCTTCAGAACTACGTACAGCGTTCCGGTGAGTTAACTAACCCCGTGACTTATAAGGACGTTGTGAGTAACAGGTTTGCCCAAAAGGCCGCTAACACAGTTAAATACATTCCCCCGGAACTGCAAAGGGAAAAAACCCTGTGGGAAAAAGTGAAAACCCTTGATTTCAAATAGTTCTAATAAGGTTAGGCTAGCCGGGCAGAATAAGGATAACAACAACATTCTGGAGGTATAACATTGCGGGTTGCCATTATTGGTGCCGGGGTTTCCGGCCTATCCTGTGCCCACGAATTAGAATATTTAGGCATTTTCCCTGATATTTTTGAAGAGCGCTCCCGCTCGGGGGAACTTTTCCCCCACGTGGCTGGTTTATTACATCTAATGAATAGGCCGGTCCGGGATCAAATTAAATGGTTAAAAAAAGACTATCATCTTTCCATTGAGCCCCTTCACGCCTGGAAAAAAATCACTATGCACGCACCTACCCTAACAAGGGTAGTCAAATCAGCCAAATTCGGTTATTTCCTTGAGCGTGGCCAAGGTGAAAAGTCACTGGAAACACAGTTATCCAGCGACCTTAAAACAAAGATCAATTTTAACTGCCGGGCAAATTATTCAGAGTTGGCTAAAGAATATGATTACGTGGTTGTAGCCAATGGCAGCAGGGAAATTCCCGCCACCCTTGGTATCTGGAAAAACATCTTTTCCGCCATGGTTAGGGGTGCCGTTGTATTGGGGGAATTTGACACTTCTGAGCTAGTTATGTGGGTTAACACCGACTATGCCCTTGGTGCCTATGCCTATCTAACCCCTTTTACTAAAACCAGAGCCAGCCTGGTTTTAATACATGCCAACACCACCGCCAAGGAAATGGAGAGACATTGGAAGACTTTTCTTTGCCGGGAAAAAATTGATTACCACATCACAGAAAGCTTCTTATTACCCCATATAGCCGGAACTGCTTATCCCCATCAAGTGGGTAATATACTTCTGGTGGGAATATCAGGCGGTTTCATGGAGGCCTTCTTAGGCTTTGGCACAGTTTCTTCCATCCGCAGCGGAATTTTAGCTGCCAGGGCCATAGCTACCAACAGCCCCTTTGACGGGCTGGTAAAGAAGCTGGACCAGGAAATGAGAAGATCCGTTCGCATCCGGGAAGCTTTAAACACCATGAGAAATGCGGATTACGATCGTTTGGTGTCCCTGGGTACTTTGCCTATCATAAAGCAGATAAACTACAACACAAATATTCCCATTCTAAATGTTGCAGGTAGCGTATTGGAACTTTTTCGTAAATCAGTAGACTTAACAGAAAAAAGTATTCTCCCGCCTTCACCCAAAAAAAAATAAGCTAAGTCGTCTTTTGGGCTTAGCTTATTTTGCTTGCTTCGGATAACCCCTTAACTTGGCTACTATAATTAAAAATATGGGAATTACTAAGGACACTGAATAGAGCCACAGGGTCAAAGGAAACTGCATAAAATATCGTAGCAAAGGTACATTGGTGATGTAGATATTGGCGGCTATGATTATAATGAAACCGTAGCTGAGTAATATCATACGATAACCTTTAAACCCAAATAATTCCCTGGTTAAACTGGCGGCCGAATAAGAAAAAGCTGCAATAAAGATAAAAAATCCAGTAAACCAGATAGTCATCATAAAGGGATCCATCCGGGTAATGAAACCAATTTCAATGGACCTAACCATCATCAGGGCCGGCAATAGGCTAGCCTCGGTGGTCTTTAACCCTAAGATGGGGATGCTTAAAGTACCAATCAGCAGTGCTATGCCAACAGTAATAAAGGCAGGAATTCCATAGCCTACTAGCTTCTCTTTATGACTTATTAGGGGAATTAGCGCCAATATAAGCATTGGGTAGGTCAGTTCCCCGGCAGTTAAAACTGCTCCCTCTATTGGCGGCAGCAATCCGTGCTGCAGCATAGGCAGGTACTCGTCCCAATTTATGTTAGGTATATTTAGCAAAGCTACCAGCGGCAATAATAATAGCCCCAGTGGTAACAACAGCTCATTCATTCTGGCGGGAACCGATATGCCAAGATAAGATACATAAAGGGCAGGAACCAGCACAACCATGTGCCATACAAAGGGAGGACTTTCTGGCTTAAAGGATGTTGAAATAATTATCGAGAATTGAATCGTCACCATAACACAAAAGACCAGAAAGCTAACAATGTATATTAAGGCAAGGAGTCCTCCCAGATACCTTCCCAGCAATAGCCTGCTAAATCCCACCAGGGAATGATCGGGAAATATTAAGCATAGTCCGATGATAATACGATAAATAAAGTACCCTATAAGGGCCGCCAACAAAGCAGACATCCAGGCATCCCGGCCGGCATGCTGGGCTACCTCAGAGGGCAAAAACACATCTACTGTGGATAGAATACAGGTTAGCAATAAAAATACTGCCTGCTTAGCGCTAATTATATTGGCCCTGTTCATACAATTCACCTATTTTTGTCGTGATAGTTAGCCCTGTTCTAACAATGGTTGTATTTACTGTCACCTCAAACTCAGCCTCGGGGAAAACCTGCTCATCCCAGCGGTCCTTAATTCTGCTCCAGGCCTTATGATCCGCAATTTCTACCTGACGGCCAAACCCGAAGTAATCATTTTGAATACCCTGGGCATGTTTTATCCCATTTAATATTTCATTCTTTAGTGCTTCACTTAAAATTGGCCTTAATTCTGCAATTATCCTGGGATCCTCTAAATCTAATACTTGTCCAACCAAACTGATATTGGCGTAGCAATCTACTGCCACCTGTATACTGACCTCTTCATCATTAACCTGGGGCTTCACCGACGGGTGAATTCCGATTAGCTCAGCAGCTATTTGCCGGCCTTTGAATTCAAAGCTTAAGAGTGGATTTTTCAAATCCCTATTCAAAAAATTAAAGGCCCTAACTTCAACGGGACTAACCCTATCCACCATCTTCTCTCCTTTAAAAACAGCCGCCCCGGAGCCATGATATTTAACCCGGGCTTCCTTTGACTCTTGCACCGGCTTACGGATTCCCACAATTGGCACCAGGAAATTTCCTTGATCCAAAAGACTGTTAAAGGCCTCCCTCACCCTAATATTAGTGGTGTTACCATGAACCTCAAAGGAATCCCTTACTATCGTAACTATTGATCTCATTGGCACCTTTTCCGCCCCATCTTTAATTTCCATAAAGTCTTTACTTGGCAGCTTAGTTAAAGCTAAATAGGCTTCCTCCCTAATCTCGTTATCCCTCATTAAAAATTCCACCAGTTGAAAGATTCCCCTTTTGGCCATCTCCTCTGTGACAACATAAATATCGCAATGGCCCCAGAAGATCCTTCTACCATTTTTCGCCATATCCCGAACGGCCTCAAATACATTGTTGCCCTGGCCATCAAATATCAGGTAGGTGGCCTCCTCCTGTCCCCCTGCGGCTCCCTTGGCAAAGGCCCCGGCCTTAGCCACCTGAGTATGTACTTCATATAGTTCCTTCTCAGGGTCATAATCAAATAAAGCACCCATTACAAAGTACATTCGATCAATATCCCTGTGCTCCACATCCACGCAGCCCGACCCAAAAATTAAAATACAGGCAATAAGTAATATAATTAGCCTTTTTCGGCTACTCATCAGCCCTTGACTCCCCCTTTGGAGGCAAACTACCAATCCTCTTAGTATCTATATCGGGCACTGACTGGGGCCGACGTGTCATAGCCCAGTATGGGTAACGAAAAATGGTATCCTTAAAATCTTTGGATTGGCTGGGTGTAAAGGGTGCCAAATAGGGGATGCCAAAGGAGGTAAGGTGAGTCATATAGCCCCAGATCATCATGACACCTGCCACCAGACCAGGCAAGCCAAACTGGGAGGTCGCCAGCATCAGGGGAAAACGCAGCAATCTAACGGGAATTGAAGCCGGGTACCTTGGCAGTGTAAAGGATGCTATACCAGTAAAGGCTACAACAATAACCATACCCGGTGAAATTAGACCTGCCTCCACCGCCTGCTGTCCTATAACTAAGGCACCTACAATGCTAACGGCCTGACCCACCGCCTTTGGCAGACGTACACCTGCCTCTCGCAGAAGCTCAAAGGTTAATTCCATCCCCAGGGCCTCAACGATAACGGGAAAGGGTGTCCCTTCCCGACTGCCTGCAATGGTTAGTGCCAAGTCAGTGGGCAGCATCTCCCAATGATGAGTAATCAAGGCCACATATAATGACGGTAAGGTGAGGGTAATGATGAAGCTAATATATCGGATCCAGCGAACAAAGGTGGCAAAATAAAAGTTCTGATAATAGTCATCTCCAGCCTGCATAAATTGAGCAAAGGTTGCAGGAACAGTAATGGCCCAGGGATAACCATCTAAGAGGATAGCTACTCTACCCTCCAGCAGGCAGGATGTGATCGACTCAGGTCTTTCACTTTTTAATACAGTTGGAAAAACCGACATGGGTGAATCAGATATATACTCATGCAGGGTTTCTAAGCTGGTTATTGCATCAACATCAATGGTTTCCAGTCTTCTTTTAACTTCCTTTAAAATTCCCGGATCAGTTATCCCCTGTAGATAAGCTACAGAGATGGTGCTGCTGGTCCTTGTCCCCAAGGTGATTTCCTCAAAACGAAGATTCCTGTTCTTCAACCTCCTTCTAATCATGGTTATATTAATGCCTAAGGATTCTATCAAAGCTTCCCTGGGCCCCTCTATATTAACCTCCGTCTCCGGCTGTTGAATACTTCTTTTCTCATAGCCCACTGTCCCAGCAATAATTGCCCTGTCGGAACCAGCAACAAAAATAGCCGTGTCACCGTGAAGTATGCATTCCACTACTTTATTAAAATCCGTAGTAACCTTTATCCTGGGGGTAGCCAATACAGAATAGGCCAGCAGCTTGGGATTTTCTATAGTATCTTCTGGTGCCTCCTGCAGCTTAGCAATAATACCCTCGTTAATAATTTTCTTATCAACCATATTTTCCAGGTACACCACCAGGGCCCCTTTAGCGCCCATGCCGATGATTAATCTTCTACGAACAAGGTCCGAAGTATTGCCAAAACTTTTTTTAAGCTCAGAAAGGACATTATCTAGGTCAGCATCCACCGTCTGCTGCTGATAACTCTGACCTGGTAATTCGGATTTCTTTTCAGCCGATTTTACTAATTGTTTTGCTAACCATTTAAGCATTGCTGACCCCTCATAACATAGGTTTATCCAGGTTATTGTATCACCATCTACCTTTTTTTATTAATAATGGCAATAATGCCAAATAAACACATAAAAAGACCCTGTATAAATCCTCCAAGAAATGAAGGGCTAATACAGGGTCTCATAATCTTATGTAATACTATTCATTAACCCAACTATCCAGCAGCAATAGCAATTCATCCTTGCCCCGGCCAGTCTCGGCAGAAAAGGGAATGATCTGCTGTCCAGGCGTTAGGGACAAACTCTTCTTTATTACCCCCTGCTGCTTAGACCACTGGTTGTTGGATAGCTTATCAATCTTGGTTGCCACTATTACCGTGGGTACCTGATAGTGAATAAGCCACTGGTACATCTGTTTATCTTGGGCTGTAGGTGTGTGGCGACAATCCAAAAGCAGGGCAACCCCTTTCAGGCTCTCCCTGTTCTTTAAATAGCCCTCAATCATCTTTCCCCACTTAGACCTTACTTCCTCGGGAACCCGTGCAAAACCATAGCCAGGCAGGTCAACCATTAGGAAGCTGTCGTTAATGGTAAAAAAATTTATAAGCTGTGTTCTCCCCGGAGTTTTACTGGTCCTGGCTAATCCCCTTCGGTTAACAAGCTTGTTAATCAGGGATGATTTGCCTACATTGGATCGGCCCACAAAGGCCACCTCAGGGAAATGCCCCGGGGGATAGCCCCCGGGGTTTACTGCACTGGTTAAAAACTCAGAAGACACTATTTTCACGACGGTAACTGGGTTCCTCCTTGCTCCTGAACATCCTGGTGCTCCACTGGAGTAAAGTTGGGATTATCAGCTAAAGCGGCCTCCGGGGAAAAGACTGGTGCATCCCCTTCCTCCTTAGGCAGCATGGCAATTTCCAACACCTGATCCAGATGCTCTACCAGTTTAAATTCAAGCTGCTTTTTGATATTTGCAGGAATATCCTCCAGGTCCTTTTTATTATCCCTGGGCAGAATTATGGTTTTAATGCCCGCCCTATGGGCTGCCATAACCTTTTCCTTGATACCGCCTACCGGCAGTACCCGGCCCCTAAGGGTAATCTCACCTGTCATAGACACATCATGACGTACTTTGCAGCCGGTCAGAACCGATGCCATGGCGGTGGCCATAGTGATACCGGCTGATGGGCCGTCTTTGGGAATGGCACCTTCGGGAATGTGAATGTGCAGATCCCATTTTTCAAACAATTCAGCAGGAATTGCCAAGTCCTGGGCCCTACTCCTCACGTAGCTGTAGCCAGCCTGGGCAGATTCCTTCATTACCTCACCAAGCTTACCTGTTAACGTCATACGGCCTGTTCCTTTGTAGGTGGTCACCTCAATAACCAAGGTATCACCCCCTACCTCAGTCCAAGCCATACCCGTTACAGTGCCGATTTCATCATTTTGCTCTGCAACACCATAGCGGTAACGAGGAATACCTAGGAACTGTTCCAGGTTTTGTGCACTTATCTTAACCTTTTCAGCCTCACCGGCAACAATTCTTTTAGCAGTCTTACGGCAAAGGGACGCAAGGTTTCTCTCCAGGTTACGGACACCTGACTCCCTGGTATACTCCCGAACAATCTTGCGAATTGTATTATCTGAAACATTCAGCATACCATTGGAGAGCCCATGTTCTTTAATTTGCTTGGGCAGCAGGTGACGTTTGGCAATCTCCAGCTTCTCTTCCTCAGTATACCCAGAAATCTGAATAACTTCCATTCGATCCAGCAGTGGTCGAGGTATTGACCACATGTTATTGGCAGTGGTAATAAACATAACATTAGACAAATCAAAGGGAGCTTCAATATAGTGATCGCTGAAGGTGCTGTTTTGCTCCGGATCTAAAACCTCCAGTAAGGCTGATGCCGGATCACCGCGAAAATCACTGGCCATTTTATCAATTTCATCAAGTAAGAATACAGGGTTTTTAGAACCTGCCTGCCTCATGCCCTGGATGACTCTGCCCGGCATGGCACCTACATAGGTGCGACGGTGACCGCGGATCTCGGCCTCATCCCTTACACCACCCAGGGATATTCTAATAAACTTACGTTCTAGAGCTCTGGCAATGGATCTGCCCAGCGAGGTTTTACCAACCCCTGGAGGTCCCACTAAGCAAAGAATAGGTCCTTTCATCTTCTTGGCCAGCTTGCGGATGGCTAAATACTCAATGATTCTTTCCTTGGGAGTCTTTAAGCCGTAATGATCATCATCAAGAATTTTTTCCGCTCCCTTGATTTCCAGACGATCACGGGTTCCCTTGCTCCAGGGCAAACTTAAAATCCAATCTAAATAATTACGTACCACAGAGGCCTCGGCTGCCATTGGAGGCATTTTCTCCAGGCGTTCAACTTCCTTTAGTGCCTTTTCTTCAACTTCCTTTGGAAGTTTAGCCTTGGAAATCTTCTCCCTCAGCTCTTCACATTCCGCTACCCGCTCATCCTTTTCGCCAAGTTCCTTTTGGATGGCCTTCATTTGCTCGCGCAGGTAGTATTCTTTTTGGGTTTTCTCCATTTGTTTACGAACACGTATGTTAATCTTACGCTCAAGCTCAACAATCTCAAGTTCTTTAGCAACAATGGCACAGAGCTTTTCTAGCCGCTCAACAATATCAATGGCTTCCAGAACTTTTTGCTTATCTTCAATACGCAGGGCCAAATGGGAGGCAATAATATCAGCCAGTCGGCCTGGTTCTTCTAAATTTACCACTGAAACTACAGTTTCCGGGGGAATTCGTTTGGAAAGCTTAACATACTGTTCAAATTGGTAAACCAAACTCCGCATCAAAGCCTCAATTTCAGAGGTTTTTTCAAATTCTTCGGAGTATTGATCAATTTCAACCCTGAAATAGGGCTCAAAATCTTCATATTTTCTGATTTTGGCCCGGGCAATGCCTTCCACCAGTACCCTGATAGTACCGCCTGGAAGCTTAAGTAGTTGTTTAACCTCAGCTACAGTTCCAACCTGGTAGATATCATCTACAGTGGGCTCATCGGTTTGAGCTTCCTTCTGGGTAGCTAAAAAGATAATTCTGTCTTGGACCATGGCTTCCTCGATGGCCTGAACAGATTTTTCACGACCCACATCAAGGTGAATAACCATATATGGGAAAACAAGAATACCCCTCAAGGGAAGCAAGGGTAGAGATTTTATTTCGGAATTCACTGCCGCACCTCCTCCAATATTTAAATCATATGACGACTGACTAGTGAATCAGAATAAAGTAATCATATCATAAAAGGCAAAAATACTGCCACAACAATAATTTCCAATAATAGAAAAAACCCAGCATTAGCCGGGTTTTAAAACTTAGAGAGAGGTATTTTATTCTGCCTTACTTACAAATATTTTTCACCATTCACATAAATTCTTTTATCTTTCAGAATTTAACAGGTTTTGGTGAGAAAGAAATGCTGCCGCTGCAGGCATCTCCAGTGGAGCAGGAGTCGCTTCCCATTGAAGCTCTTTTTCTAAAGCTTCAATGAGAGAGCCCTTGATAACCTCATCCAGGTTATCCACTGGTATGACCTGGATACCCTCCATATTTTTGAACATTTCCTGATAGTTTTCCCTGGGAATAAACACTTGCTTTACTCCAGCCTGTCTAGCCGCCTCTACTTTAGCCACCACTCCCCCCACGGGTTTTACAAGGCCACGGATGGAAATTTCTCCAGTCATGGCCACCGTATTGTCTACCACAACCCCTTTGATAGCTGAATAAACTGCCGTGGCGATGGAAACTCCGGCTGATGGTCCGTCTACTAAACCACTGCCTAGAAAGTTAATATGTATGTCGTAATTCCTATAGTCAACTTGCATTACCCTTCTGAGCACTGTTAGGACATTCTCCACGGAACTGCGTGCCATACTCTTGCGCCTAACTCTTTTCCCATTTCCGCCGATTTCCTCTTCCTCCACCACCCCGGTTACGGTGATAGTTCCCTTTCCCTCTTCTGCGGGAATAACAGTGGCTTCAACCTCTGACAAAATGCCCATATTGGGTCCGTAAACAGCCAAACCATTTACTACACCTACCTGGGGCTGGGAGTTAATCTTCCTTTCGGGCCTTGGGGTATACTGACCGCTGTGAACTACCCATTCAATATCCTTGATTAATATTTCTTTTCTTTCCTCTGTTAAGGCAATGCCACCGGATATTTGAATTATATTCACTGCCTCACGTCCGTTGGTAGCATACCTTTTAACCACATCCAGTGCACCCTCTTCAAGGGGCAAGCCAATTTTTTCCGAAGCATTAGCAGCTATCTTCTCTATCTCATTCTGCAGTAAGGGTCTGAAATAAATTTCCAAACAGCGGGACCTGATAGCTGGTGGAATTTCATCTGGAGTTCGGGTAGTAGCACCCACCATACGAAAGTCCGCAGGCAGTCCATTTTGAAAGATATCATGAATGTGACTAGGAATATTATTATCCTCAGAGCTGTAATAGGCGCTTTCTAGGAATACCTTGCGATCCTCTAACACCTTTAATAATTTATTCATTTGTACCGGGTGAAGTTCTCCAATCTCATCAATGAACAACAATCCCCCGTGGGCTTTAGTTACTGCTCCCGGCTTTGGTTGAGGAATCCCCGCCATACCCATAGGTCCAGCACCCTGATAAATGGGGTCGTGGACCGAGCCAATCAATGGATCGGCAATACCCCTCTCGTCAAATCTGGCGGTGGTAGCATCCAGCTCGATAAACTTTGACTTTTCCTTAAAGGGTGAGCTGGCTGTCTTTTTTGCCTCTTCTAAAACTAACCTGGCAGCTGCCGTTTTGCCAACTCCTGGTGGTCCATAGACAATAACATGCTGTGGGTTTGGACCGCACAGGGCAGCCCTAAGGGCTTTAAGGCCTTCCTCCTGGCCGATAATCTCACTAAAATCCTTGGGGCGTGTTTTTTCCGCCAAGGGCTCAGTCAAAGATATGGCCCTAAGTCGCTGGAGCTTCTCTAACTCCTTGCGAGACTCCTTTTCAACGGCAGTCTTATTACCCTGCTGTGCTTTTAACAAATTCCAAAAGTAGAGTCCAATTACAACTGCAAAAAATACCTGTATGAAGGTGAGAAAACCTCCAAGGCTGGTAAGTTCCCCCATAACTAATGCCTCCTTTAGCCGTACTTCTCTTTGTATTATTGCTAATTAGACCACTTTTTACACATAAAATCTTTAAGAAATCCGGCTTCACTCAAGTACTGTTCATGAATAGAGCCATATAAAAAAATAACCATGGGATATCCCATGGTTATTCACTAGTCTTTATGCTGTTTCTTCCTTCTTTTTTTTACGATCAACAGTAATTAACAGGGGGTCGCCCTTCTTTAAAATAGCATCCTTTGTAATCACTACCTTAGAGATATCATCCCTGGAAGGTATGTCATACATAATATTTAGCATTGCCTCTTCCATGATTGACCGTAGGCCCCTGGCACCTGTATTACGCTTAAGGGCTTCCTTGGCAACCTCCCGAAGGGCATCCGGTTGGATTTCTAAGCCTACCCCATCTAGATCAAACAGCTTTTCATACTGTTTTGAAAGGGCATTCTTTGGCTCTGTAAGAATTCTCACCAGGGCCTCTTCATCCAGAGCGTCAAGGGTTACAATCACAGGTAGACGCCCAACAAATTCGGGAATTAACCCAAATTTCAAAAGATCCTCCGGTAAGATATTAGCCAAGATTTCACCAATCTTTAATTCCTTCTTGGTTTGAATCTCTGCGCCAAAGCCTAATTGCTTTTTGCCAACACGATTTTGAATTAATTTTTCAATGCCGTCAAAGGCACCACCGCAAATAAACAATATATTAGTGGTGTCAAGTTGAATGAATTCCTGGTGGGGGTGCTTACGACCACCCTGGGGAGGAACGCTGGCAACAGTTCCCTCGAGAATTTTTAATAATGCCTGCTGAACACCCTCGCCCGAGACATCCCTTGTGATCGAGGGATTTTCGGACTTTCGGGCAATCTTATCAATTTCGTCAATATATACAATGCCCTTTTCAGCTTTTTCAACATCATAGTCCGCAGCCTGAATAAGTTTGAGCAAGATATTCTCCACATCTTCCCCCACATATCCGGCTTCGGTTAAAGAGGTGGCATCTGCAATGGCAAAGGGCACGTTTAACAACCTGGCCAGCGTTTGGGCCAACAGAGTTTTACCAGAACCGGTGGGACCCAGCATAACAATATTACTCTTGGATAGCTCCACTTCCTCAACCTTGCCCCCAAGATTAATTCTCTTGTAGTGGTTATAAACAGCCACAGCCAGTTGTTTTTTAGCACTTTCTTGCCCAATAACATATTGGTCAAGAATAGACTTAATTTCTTTAGGCTTAGGCAGGTCACCCATATCTAGACTGAGGTCATCGCTTAATTCTTCCTCAATGATTTCATTACATAATTCAATGCACTCATCACAGATATATACTCCGGGTCCGGCTACAAGCTTTTTGACCTGGTCCTGCATTTTACCGCAGAAAGAGCATTTGAGCTGGCCTTTCTCGTTAAACATGTTTTCACCTCTCTTATCTTTACTTCCTATACGGCATCACCTCGTCGATAATACCATATTCCTTTGCATCATCTGCTGACATAAAGAAATCTCTTTCAGTGTCCCTGGCAATTCTATCTAGGGACTGCCCAGTATGATGGGCCAGTCTTTCATTTAGGATATCCTTCATCCTTAGAATTTCCTTAGCATGGATATCAATATCCGTTGCCTGACCTTGAACCCCACCCAAAGGCTGGTGAATCATTATTCTAGCATAGGGAAGTGAGTAACGCTTACCCTTAGCTCCTGCCGCCAGCAGGAAAGAGCCCATGCTGGCTGCCTGACCCAGGCAAATTGTTGATACAGGGCATTTGATATACTGCATGGTATCGTAAATGGCCATCCCAGCAGTGACAACACCACCGGGGGAATTGATGTAAAGATGGATATCCTTTTCAGGATCCTCTGCCTCCAGGAACAGAAACTGAGCAATTACCAGGTTTGCAATATAGTCGTCAATTGGGCCACCAATAAAGATAATACGGTCCTTTAACAACCTAGAATAAATGTCATAAGCTCGCTCGCCCCGGTTTGTTTGTTCTACAACGATCGGTACTAAACCAGACAAGAACCATCGCCTCCTTAGATTCTTAGAACATGTAGAAAATTATATGGGCTTACAAAACAGCATATTCTGTTTACTCAGCAGTTGTGCCTTCTACTACCTGAGCATTTTCAGATAAGAAGGAAACGATTTTCCGCCTTACTATGTCTTGCATAATATTTCCCATTTCACCCTGCATCTCAAGGGTTTTACGTACAATCTTAGCATCTTGCTTAACATAAGATGCAATTTTTTCAATCTCTTCACTAACTTCTTCTTCTGATGCTTCGATCTTCTCAGCTTTGGCAATGGCATCAAGAACCAATTCATTCTTGACTGTTTTCTCAGCATCAGGACGCATACGCTCCCGCATGTCATCTATGCTGCTGTTAGTGTATTGGAAATACTGATCCATATTAATACCCTGCTGCATTAATCGTTGGCCTACACTATTCAGCATCTCTTCAACCTTCTGGTCGATCATTACTTCAGGCACTTCAACGGACGCATTATTTACGGCTGCATCCACAGCACCGTTGTCCACTGCAGACTTTGCTTTTGTTTCGGCAGCTTCCTTTAATTTATTCCGAATGTCAGACTTTAATTCCTCAAGGGTATCAAATTCACTTACGTCTTTCGCAAACTCATCATCAAGGGGTGCCAGTTCTTTGCGTTTTAACTCTTTAATGGAAACTTTGAAAAGGGCAGGTTTCCCGGCCAGATTTTCGGCATGATATTCTTCAGGGAAGGTAACATTAACTTCTTTTTCTTCACCAAGCTTTGCACCTACAAGCTGCTCCTCAAAACCTGGTATAAAGGTGCTGGAGCCAATGTTCAGGGAGTAATTTTCGGCACTGCCGCCCTCAAAGGCTTCGCCCTCGGAATAACCGGCAAAGTCTATGATGGCTGTGTCGCCGTTTTGCACTTCGCCTTCTTCCACTGTTACCAGCTTAGCATGACGATTTTGCAGACGCTCCAACTCTTTGTTTACATCTTCATCACTAACTTCTACTGAAGGGCGTTTAACCTCAAGACCTTTATATTCACCAAGGGTGACTTCCGGTTTAACTTCTACAGTGGCCTTAAAAATAAGGTCTTTGCCCGGCTCCCCTTGAACAACATCAATTTTAGGCTGATCTATTGGCTCAGTCCCAGTCTCCTTTAATGCTTCCATATAAGCTTCGGGAAGTAAAGTCTCAGCAGCCTCGCCAAACAGTGTCTCTGCCCCAACAAATCTCTCCACCATTGCTCTGGGGGCTTTACCTTTACGAAATCCAGGTATGTTTACCTGCTTCACAACTTTGCGGTAGGCCTGATCCATAGCCTTGTCAACCTTAGCAGCTTCCACTTCAACTTGTAATAGGACGGTGTTTTTTTCTATTCTTTCTGCGGTGGCCTTCATTATCCAGTGTTTCCTCCTTAAATACTCGTTTTGATATTTTCTGTGCTATTTTATGAGATACACCCTCCCTTTTGGCCGTTAGAAATTCCTGGTCTTACTATCTTGCCCTGAACTTAGTCATTACATTTTATCTAGTTCTACGAAGGATGACTAACTCCTGCTAAAGCTAAATTAATTCCAGCCAAAAAGGGTAAATTTTTCCATTTGGTTCAGTAATTAAAATACCAGGGCATAACCCTGGTAATCCAGATTTGCCCCAATTATACCATAATGTTAATTGTTTGCAAAACATTTACTAAGTAAAGCTGGCAAAACCAATATACACTCCAGCATAAGTTATTTAATGAAAAATTTACATTGTTAAATATGCAATATACTTTAATTAGATAATTGAAAAAACACAGAAGATTGTGGTAACATTACTTAAATGGAGGTTGCAAATTATGTCACATACTTGCTCGATTTGTAAAAAAGAAACTGATAAACTTCTAGAGTGTTCTATTTGTGGCGACGAGGTATGCCCTTCCTGCCAGGAACAGTGCAGTGAGTGTGGCCGATGGGCCTGTCATAAACATGTTATCTGCATTTATAGGCAAGTGCAGGTATGTACTGAATGTTATGCTGAAAAATTGAATAATGAATAAGTCGGATTAATATCCGGCTTATTTTTTTGTAATTCTTTCTAAACATGTGTCATAAGTTGATGATTGCCAATAGAATATACCAAATAATGCCATGATTTTATAAGGAGGTTAAACCTATGTCTGATGATTTAAAAGACAATAACGTTATTAATGATACTGATAATCCGACAGAAACCCCTGAGCTACAGCGTTCATGTTCTAGAGACCAGGGCTTGCTCACAGAATTTCAGGTATTTGTTTTAGATCCAAACACAAGTGGGTCTGTAGCCATCCCCATCGCCCTATCACCCTTATTCACAGAAGTCGCTGAGCTAAGTGCCCTAACCACCCCCCCTAGCTTCCTAGTAATTGACGAATACACAGACCGGGTTTGGCTAAATGCCACTATAGGCTGGCAGGCCATAACTAACGGCACAGGTGTTGACAGGGTTGAAGTTTTATTTAGCATATATCGGGACTCACTGCCCCCCACAGGCACACTAATTTTTTCTACCCTTGATAGCGGTCAGGCAGATCCTGAGGATAATTTCGTAACTACCCATCTCAGTCATGTGGATTTAAATCCCTTTGATGTATCACCCACCTGCCCCATCCCGCCGACAGGCCCCTGTATAAGATTAGTAAATTATTTTCTCACAGCCGAATTGCCCTTGGCAGGCAGCGCAGCAAATATAATCGGACCTATCACATTTACCGGAGCAGAGATAGAACGCAATCGCAACTGCTGTTTTACACTCCCTCCTACTGTCGCTCCCTAACATTAAACAATTAAAAGGCGATATAAGATTCGTGTGTATCACGAACTTATATCGCCTTTAAGTTGGTGCGGATGAAGGGACTTGAACCCCCACACCTCGCGGTACCAGATCCTAAGTCTGGCGCGTCTGCCAATTCCGCCACATCCGCATGTTTTAGTTGAAAATGGTGATCCATCCGCGACTCGAACGCGGGACACCCTGATTAAAAGTCAGGTGCTCTACCAACTGAGCTAATGGATCATGTAATATCTGGCTGGGGCGGCTGGATTTGAACCAACGAATGCCGGAGTCAAAGTCCGGTGCCTTACCGCTTGGCGACGCCCCAGCAATGCTATGTCATAAATTGGGGTGGATAATGGGACTCGAACCCACGGCCTCCAGAGCCACAATCTGGCGCTCTAACCGGCTGAGCTATACCCACCATAATACTTTGACAACCCGCGAAAACTATAATACCAAATGGCTAAACCAATGTCAAGACTCATTATGCCATGTAAAACCAAAATTTATTAATTTCTTATTATCGGTTATCGGCAGATTTTTATTATACTTAGTATAACAGCAGATGTCAATTATTATTAAGTTTTTTTATATCTTATTGGGGTGAATCTTCTAGGGTTAAATTTTCCTTAAATAAAATATCCTTTAAAGTGGTAGCTCCCAGCTTCAGCTAATAATTGGATTGGTTAATTTATGGTGATTGGATATTCACCTGTCACCATTTATTCTGCTATTATTAAGTGAAACATTTATTCTAAGTCTTTAGGAGGTTGTGTTTTTTGCATAAATCGGAATTAAAGCAGGGGATAAAGGCTGCTCTGCCTGTGATCTTTGGCTATTTCCCCGTCGGCCTGGCCTTTGGCGTCCTGGCTGTTCAAGCAGGAATGAGTGTAGCCGAAGTTTTTATGATGTCCCTACTGGTCTATGCCGGTTCCTCTCAATTTATTGCCGCCGGAATGCTGGCAACCCAAGCTTCCATCGGGGCAATAATTTTAACTACCTTTTTAGTTAACTCCCGACACCTGCTAATGACTGCCTCCCTGGCACCCTTCGTAAAAAACATAAAGGCCAAGCTATTATCAATTCTGGGCTTTTGGGTAACAGATGAGACCTACGCCATTTCCATCGCTGCTGTGGCCAAGGAAGAAAAAAGTCAGTGGTATTTCTGGGGATTGTTCCTAACTGCTCATCTGGCTTGGATTTCCAGTACAGTATTGGGGGCTATGGCAGGTAATTTCATACCTGACCCACAAAGATTCGGCCTCGATTTCGCCCTGCCGGCCATGTTTGTGGCATTATTAATCCTTCAGGTAAAGCATAAAAAGGTAATTGCCATAGGGCTTGTGGCAGCATTTCTATCCATTGCCATTAAGCTAAATATACCTGGTAGCTGGAATATTATTTTAGCAACATTGATTTCTGCAACGTTAGGAGTGATGATAGATAAATGGATGCAAAAGTCCTTCTCCTCATCATCGGCATGATGCTGGTTACTTATATACCAAGGATGATGCCCTTAGCAATATTATCCCGTATTAATATATCAAAGGGGGTTCTTAACTGGCTAAGCTATGTTCCGGTGGCAGTCCTTTCTGCACTATTGGCACCGGAAATACTACTTAAAGACGGTCAACTGGCTATAAACCTAGCAAATACTTATCTTATCGCCGCCATTCCCTGCTTTATGGCAGGAATATATACTAAAAATATTTTCTTAACAGTGGTAACCGGCATGGTCTCTGTGGTCTTGCTAAATCAGTTCTAGTATTTTATATGATTCAGGAGATGCTAGCCAATGGCCAATAGTATTGTAACGGACTTGCAACTTATCGATCCCTTCCATACCCTTGATAGAGTTACACTATCTGAAATTGCACCTTACATACAACAGTTCCATTTCCGGGCAGGGGATAGGGTTTTTCGCCAGGGAGACCCCAGCCTGGGCTTTTTGTTTGTAATAATACAAGGCAAGGCAGAGGTAACTGTAACCAATGATCGGGGGTTAGAAACAATAGTGGGCTATAGAAACCCAAAGGACTTTTTTGGTGAAACCGCCTTCTTCAAAGATAGCAACTACTCTGCCTCAGTACGTGCCAGGGAACCTTTGGATTGTCTGGCCTTCCCCAGGGATACCTTTGAACAGCTAATGAAAACTCACCACAGCATAGCAAGATTTTTTGACCACATGCTCCTTAAAAGAATGCGCTCCTTATATGAAGAGATTGTAAATGAACAATCTTATGAAGCCTATGGAACATCCGAATCAGGTTTGTTCCGTCGTCGGGTCAGCGAAGTGATGTCCAGTCCGGTAATAACCTGTCGGACAGGGCAACCGGCATCTGAATTGGCGAGGCAAATGAACGACCATAACATTAGTGCCATAATTGTTATCAATGAGCAAAATGAACCTGTTGGTATTATCACAGAGAAAAATCTTGTTTTAAAGCTAATTGTCAATCCGCGCAATCCAAAGGAATGTACTGCCGGGGATTTAATGGAAACCAACCTGGTAACCCTGCCCCCTCAAGCTTACCTGCACGAAGGGTTACTTGCAGTAATCAAGGGTGGGGTTAAACATTTAATTGTGGTGGAGAATAATCGCCTAATTGGCATCGTGACCCTAATGGATTTAGTTAAGGCTAGAAGTACTGGAACCCTGTGGGTAGTGCGTAACATTGAAGCCCAGCAAACATTACCCGGCCTGGAGGAAGCAGGTAGAGAAGTAGATTTACTGCTCAGCGCCCTGGTGGCAGAAAAGGCTCCCGTTCCCATTATATTTGAAATAATGTCTGAAATGCACGAACGCCTAACTAGACAAATAATTATACTCTGTGAAGACGAAATGGAGCAGGAAGGGTTTGGCTCACCCCCCTTGCCCTATTGCTGGCTAAACCTGGGCAGTGCCGGCAGGCATGAGCAAACCCTGCGTACAGATCAGGATAATGCTATAGTTTATGCTAATCCTCCCCTTGAGCAGGCCCAGGCAATACAGGATTACTTCTTGCGTTTAGGCCATAAGGTGGTTGAAGGATTAGCCAGATGCGGCTTTCTCAAATGCAAAGGCGGAGTTATGGCTTCCACACCGGATTGGTGCCGCCCCCTAAGTGGCTGGAAAAATACATTGGAGCAGTGGATTCGCCGACTTGACCCAGCCGAAGTGCGTTCCCTTACTATATTTCTCGATTTTAGACCAGTTTATGGTGAAAGGGCTTTGGCTAAAACCCTTTGGGAATATTTTGTCCAATATTTCAACATTTCCAGCCCGGCATCACATTTGTTAGCCACTGATGAGCTAAAATTCCGACCTCCCTTGGGGTTTCGAAATAATATTGTTACGGAAAAATCAGGTCCCCATAAAAATGAAATAAATCTAAAGTCCTCAGCCGCTATTCACATTGTCAATTGCATAAGAATATTTGCCCTAAACCACGGCATTACAGAAACATCAACTCTGGGACGTCTGAGGGAGTTGGTTGAACAAAGGATTATAGACAAGGATGATGCAGAGTATATTCAATCAGCCTATGAAACCATTATGATGTTTCGCATCAGAGAAAACCTGCGCAAATATCAGCTGGAACTGCCTCCGGATAATTTTATCAACCCCAACCGCCTCAGTAAAAGGGAACGTGCTATACTAAAGGACTCCCTTTCAATTATCCTGAGACTCCAGAAAACCACCGAAAAAAAATTTTCCTACCTTTGGAGACTTTAAGGGGTCTGCATATGTTGCAGACCCCTTAACTTTACCATCTTGGCCAGTAAACTGCCATGGCCGCACCGGCCAGTATTGCCAACCCAATACCAGTGGTTGAAGACAGTGTCCCACCATCCACCGCCAGCCAAATCATTCCTAGGGCAGCAAGATATACCGAGTATAGTGCAAACCCCCACCTGGTTTTTCTAAACATAAGTTATTCCTCCTACCATAGATTTAATGGGCACCAGGTGCAGCCCCTTGTTCCTTGATATACTCGCTCCTTAAGGCCAGTTCCTCCGGCGCGTGAAGTACCAGCATTTTTTGCCTTGCATCTGTCGGAATGCTATCCGGAGTAAATTTAGAAACAATAAAAATTAGGGACAGGGATAAGGGCACTGCCCAAATAGCCGGTTGCTCTGCCAGGGTCCTTATTATTGGATTTGCTGCAAAAAATACACTTAGGGAAGGGAGCCAGCCCTTATCAGCCAGCATTACCGCTACAATAGAAGCAAGTGCTAATAACCCGCCTCCAAGCATTCCGGTCCCGGCTCCCAGAGCACTGGTCCCTCGCCACCACACACTTACAATAAGCATCGGGAAATATGAGGCCGCAGCAATGGCAAAGGCCCAACCAACCATCATATTAATATCAAAGTTCTCCACCATGGTTCCCAGCAGCACCGCTGTTAAGCCACCACAGACCGCCGAAATACGAAATGCCTTTAAACGTTGACCCGGACCTGCCTTTGGATTAATCATGTTACCATATATATCATGGGCCAGTGCCCCTGTAATAGAAACCAGCAACCCTGAAAAGGTAGTCATAAACCCTGCAAAGGCACCGGCTGAAGTTATACCAGAGAGTATATCTCCTAAATAGGGCATGGTGCTATTTAATACCCTGGGCAGAGTTAAAACCACTGAATCAGTGCTAAAGGCTCCACCGGTGACAGCGTAAAGCTGAGGCACAAGATTCCTGCCTAGGGCACCCCAAATAGGTGGAAAGACATAAAAACAGCCCAGTAGAATTAAAACCCAAAATGCTGTTTTCTTAGCGGTTTTACCATCCGGGTTGGTATAGAACCTTACCAAAATATGAGGCAAACCTGCCGTGCCGCAGATTATGGCAATTATTAAAGAATAAGTGTATAGAAGGGGGTAGCCGTATTTATTGGTAAAGGGACCATAGGGTTCCATCCATTCCTTATCCATAGGAGCATTAGGAACAATCTCTCCCTTTGGATAAAGCATATGAACCGCTTCATTTCCCTCGGCGGGGAACACAGTAATTTTAACCGGAACTGATTTTAGCTCATCTCCACTACCTATAGAAATTGGATCCTTTATAGTGATGCTACTCCCAGCTTGAAATACATAGAAGTCAACCTCTTTGCCGGCAATGCTTCTTACTTTTGTTTGCTCAGGAAGGACGGACAAAATCAGATTCTCAGGCTTTGACAAAGCCTCAGCTATTGGCTTTACAGTCAAAAATGCTACCTCGGCACCGTTAGAAAATTCCGCTGTTGTTCCTGCCGGAAAAGTAATTTCATTTGCAGGCAACATAGGCTTATAGGTAATAGTAGTATCTTCTAAAAACCTTGGCAGGGATTTTCCTTCATCCCCTGTATTGCCAAAGGTTTTCATATGTCCCGAATAACCACCAACAACAGCAAAGAGGATAAACATGGGCACAGATATGGCAAACATCTTCACCCAGTATTGAAAGGCCTGAACAAAGGTAATTCCCTTCATTCCTCCCAGGGAAACATTAAAGGTAATAACAGCGCCTACCAGGACTACCCCCACCCAATATGGCGTATGGAGGATATTAACCAGCGCAACTCCCGCTCCCTTCATCTGGGGCATGGTATAAAAAAGACCAATGACAAGCACAAATATTACCGCAATCTTGCGAAACAGAGGACTTGAAAAGCGCCCCTCGGCAAAATCCGGAATAGTATAAGCTCCAAAACGCCGAAGGGGACTGGCAATAAACAACAATAGAAAAAGATATCCTGCCGCATACAAGGCCGGGTACCACAGTACATCATAGCCATATTTCATTACCATACCGGCAATACCCATGAAAGAAGCAGCAGAAAGGTATTCCCCTGATATTGCCGCCGAATTCATAGGTACACTGACAGAGCGGGAAGCAACGTACAAGTCGTCAGCATTGCGAACCGACCTTTGCACATAAAAGCCCAGGCCAATGGTTCCTATAACAAGAAGGGTTACAAAAATTAAAGGTATCCACCCAACCCCCGTCATCATAATTTCCCTCCCTTGCCCTTAATGGTATTTTCAGTTATTACCTGCTCCAAATTTAAGGAGCATTTGACATATATATAGGCGACCAACCATGTCAAAGGATAAAACATAATTCCCAAGAACAGCCAACTGACTGTAAAACCCCACACCCGGAAGTTAGTTATATCAGGTAAGTAATAATTCATTAGCGGCAAACCAAAAAGAATAAGAAAAAAAACCGCAAAGAGCAGCAAACTTAAGCGAAGCTGCTGACCCATAATAATCTTTAAATATTCCTCACTCTGCACTTCCAATAGACTTTCTTTTTTCCCCACTACAACCTCCCCTTTCTTGATTTGTGATACCAATTATAACTAGCTGACTAAAAATAACCTATTAATCTCCGGTCAAATGCATAATTTTAAACCTGATTTTTTCGCTGAAAACTAGGAGACCTATTTTCAAGAAAATGTATTGGCAGATTTCGCCCAACTGCACATAATAGGCCGCCAGTTGACAGAACTGACAACCTATTTTAAAACCGTAAAAACCCCAGCAGTTTAACCTTAATTTTGTTTATTTAAGGAATGCTAATTACCACTGGGATAAATTAAAACTTATTATTTCAACAGATAATGTACCGTGAACATTTCCTCTTTTGGGGAATACTACCCCAAAAGGAGGTGGGAATACTTGAAAAAAGCCAGAAGTCTAGCTAACCTTAGGGAAATTGATAGAAATGTACTGCTCTTTGTTAAAGAACAAGCTTCTCCTGACGGTATGCTAATATACCCCGCTAGAGAAATTGGTAGGCTATTAGGCTATTCAGAGCTGGAAGTAACCGCGTCACTCAGAAATCTAGAGGATTTAAAGCTTATTGATTATCGTGAAGGGGAGTATTCCGATGATCCTAACATGATCTTATATAAAGATGAGTGGCTGGAAAGCTTTACCCAAAACCATGACCCATTCTAAGTGCCTAAATGAAAAAAGCCCATGTGGGCTTTTTTCATTTAGTACTACTTCTCTTCAACTTGTGCCTTATCGCGGAAAAAGCTCGGGATTAGAACAATACCGGCCAAACCAACTATACTGTAGATAATTCTACTAAGTATAGAGGATTCCCGTACTGCATTTCCTCCCAACAGAGCGGCAACCAAGTCCCAACTAAAGAGACCTACTAGCAGCCAGTTTAATGCACCAATAATCACCAATACCAAGGCTACTCTGGTAAGCATTTCCATTGCAGTTTCACTCCTTAAGAATAAAATATAATTACAAGACAATCATTGACAGTTTTCGATATTAATATACATATTTTGGTAAATTTGTATCTTTATTTATTTGTAAGTTATTATATATATTATGTATATTTTTATATTTTTTGGTTTGAAGTGAGTTATAATTGGGTTAATATATAATTATGAAAGGAGTGAATCCCATGAAAAAAAGTTTTGCCTTTATGGTACTGATAGCCATCGTCTTTGGCTTGCTAATGATACCAAAAGCCTTTGCCTCTGATGCTCCTATATCCCAGGCCAAGTCATGGTTTGAGCAGAGAATGGCTACTAAACAAGCTGCCGTAAACCAAGCATTAACAGAAGGCCTCATAACCAAGGAGCAGGCTAATCTCTGGAACACACATTTTGAGCAAATGAAACAATATCACGCAGAATACGGCTACACTTGCCCGGGAGGTGGCATGGGCCGCTGCAACGGTAAAGGCCCCGTTAAAGGTCTTATTAAGTAGCAAAATTTATATTTATAAAAACATCCCGCTCAGAATTCTTGAGCGGGATGTTTTTATAAATATTGTTCCTTAGCATAGTTTATAATTCCTTCTGCAATGGCTTTAGCAACTTGCTCCTGATACTCTGGATTCAGTAGTTTCTCCCTTTCATTTGGACTGCACATCCAACCGGTTTCTACTATTACCACCGGGATATCGAGACAATCAAATAAATAAAAGGTATCTGCTTTAGCCCTTCTAGGAGGCATTTGGGGTATTTTATTTAGTTCCTCCTGAATCAGTGCAGCTAACCGCTGGCAACCCAACTTCTTAGGATCATAGTACACTTCCGCTCCACTGTTCGTACCCACCCCTGAATTTACATGGATACTTACAAGTACTTTCCCCCCTGCACTCTTTGCCAGTTCTGCCCTTCTCCGAAGGTCCTGCCTCTCTGCCTTACGGCTAAACACCCCATTATCTGAGAAATCTTTATCAGTTTCTCTGGTAAGCTGTACAGGATATTTGTGGGAGGTAATATGCTTTGCTACACGTTGTGCAATGGCCAGGTTTATGTCCTTCTCCAAAATGCCAGCCTGGCAGGTACCTGGATCAGTGCCTCCGTGCCCTGGATCAATTACTATTAACGGCATCTTTGTATTTTTTACCAGCCTGGTCTCATGATTCCCTTCGGCTTCAGACAGCATGGATTGTTCCCTTAGAAAAAAAGCAGCGGCAAAAATAATAAGGGTAAGTAAGCCAACCAATGCCAGCTGGTGTTTTTTAGTATTTCTCATGGTTTGTAATATTTCCTTTTATGTTGTCCCTCAGGCTTACTTAGTTTTATCTTTGCAGAGGGGAGAAATACTGTAAACTTATTGTAATTTTGGAAGATAAAAAATAAGCACTTCCAGCATTACTGTCAGTGCTCATTTTTACTATTGTTAAAAATAAAGACAACAACAAACTATTAGAATTATAACTAAAATTACTAGTACACAGCAAAGGATTGGAAACCATGAGCCCCATCCCCAAGAACAGGATTGTAAGGTAGTAACCATTTTAATTTCCCCCTTTTGGTACTAATTTACGAATTAATAACTAATAGTGTGAAAATAATAACCTGGGAAATATAGCCAACCTATACAAACTTGCCTACCACTCTTTGCTACGATTCAATTGAACCGCTCTCTTTCATGGCGGGAAATTCCTTAATGCTTCGGCTGGCCCATTTTATATCATTTGCCACTACCGACACATACATAAATACGTGCAAGAAATTCGCTCCAGTTAATTTGGTGTGCCAATTATCTATAAAGTAGCTTAACTCCTCCCAAAAATGCTCATTCTTTGGTAATTGCTCCATACCTACTCCATTAATAATATAATCATAGAGTTTAGCGTTTAATAATACTACTGAATCCACCCCTCTGCCCAACATCTCCAGAACTTTATTAAATTCATTAGATATGGGTGGCTCTCCCCTCTCCAAACGCCAATCTAATCTCTGCTGTGTTGCGTTATATATTTCCTGGCTTTTGAAAAATAGTTTAGAATTAAAATCCAGGTATTTCTCCCAGGTCTCATTTACATCACAGGGTATTTGTTTTAAGTATTTGTTTTGTTCCTTTAGGAGCTCATATTGACTTCTAGTGGTCCTCAACTGACCTTTGATCAAACTCCTCCGTCTTTCGTACTCTTCGGCCCCCATTGGTTCAAGTTTAATAAACCTCTTTACCAACTCCTCAAAAAACTCTATACACATAACATTCAGTTTTGACAAGTTAGTTAAAACAATTTGACCATAGCGAGGTTGGGGCAAAAGGCTATTCACCAGGAGTGCTGCCCCCAAACCCACAAACACCACATAGGAACGGGTCAAAGCATGGGTTAGAAAATCATGCTGGGGTGCATCCAGGACAAAGATACCCGCAACCACCCCCATGGCAACTCCCTGAAAAAGTTTTAACTTAACATTGGTAAGTATAATTAATACCGTTGTAATCCCCATAATCACAGGATTTGAGCCAAGGGCATAGCCGCAGGCAACAGCAATTAATACAGATATAATATGGGTCAGAATCTGTTCCACGGCATTCCTGAAAGAACGAAAAATAGAAGGCTGAACATTGATAACGGCACTTACTGCGGAAAAAACCTTAGGTTCCAGGTTTAATATGGTACAAATATACACGGCAAGGGTAACAGCTAATCCGGTTTTTAGTATCCTTGCACCAATAGCATTAACAATTGCAGCAAACATACCATTTACTCATGATATCTCAATTTTGACATCTGGGAAATGGATTTTGCTAGATTAGTAAAACCGGAAAAACCTAAGTAGGATGTTTCTGGATCAGGCATGGTCATATAGGGCAAACCTTTAACAAAAACATCATAGAAAGGACCAATAATCAGCTGAGCCTTTTGCTCCATGGCAAGCTGTTTAACATTCTCCTGCCTCATATTTTGATATTTAAATCTTTTATCTCTGATTGATTTCACCCCTAAATCTGTTAACACTGACTCAATTAAATCTCCCTGGTAACCATCATGTAATAATAAAATTCTCTTTCCGTACACCTCAGAACCATAGGAATTAATATCATTAGTTACTCCCAACAGTCCCTTCCGTACGTTTTTTTCCACAGCATTAGTATCTAAGCCCAAGGCCAAACCTATATCCCTTAAGGCACCGGCTGTCTCTGAAGGACCAAAGAAGGAAACAGTTAAATAGGGCCGCGAAAATCTTGTTTGAAATCTCTTTTGAGTTATCACTTCACTCATGGGCATATGAAAGATGTTTATGTTTGCCCTCTGATATACAGCCGACCTTGCCTGGTCTCCAGGAATATACTCGGCTATAATACCGAATTCCCGAAGCAACTCCTGCACAGAGCTAACTTCTGACATATTATTAAACTCACCTAACAAATTAGCAATATAGGCTGGTTGAACCTCATGATTTAAGTCCGATGCCTGTTGTAATTGCATGAATTCACCCCCAGTGGAAAACACTAGTAATTAAATAAAAAGGTGCTGAATTATCTTCAGCACCTTTGCCTCTCTCAAAAAGTTATTCCGTTGGTGCAATTATATCATTCCCCTTTTTATCAAGCAACCTGTCTTTGCGATGAATATTGTATTTTAGATTTTGATTAAAATAATGTCTTTGGCTTCTTCTACTATAACTGTTAAAATTAACAGAGAACTAGTACTATTTAAATAACCATATGGAATGGAGGTAAAATATGTCCCATCTAACCAAAGAAGGTCTTTATCAATTGATTTCTAAAGCTAGAGCTTCTTCTCCATTGACATCCGAGGAACAGGAACAACTTAAGCTGTATATCCCTATGCAACTGGGGGAGGAAAGTGCAAAACGTATGATGACAATGGTCAATGATATAAGGGAAGGAAAACGTTCTCCCCTTTCAGAACAGGAAAGAATTGAACTAAATTCTAGGAATATGGATGAAAGCCTGCAAAATTTCTTAAGTAAGCTTTCTTCCTCCTCAGATGAAGAAATGGAATCTATCCTTGAAATGTGCGAATGTATCAGAGCCAGTAGATCTAATTCTTGATTTATATTTTTATTTTAGATTCTTCCTTGACATAAAACATTACCAATGATATACTAAACAAGTTGTCGCGGGATAGAGCAGTTGGTAGCTCGTCGGGCTCATAACCCGAAGGTCGGAGGTTCAAGTCCTCCTCCCGCAACCATGTTTATAAACTCTGCTTAATGCAGAGTTTTTTTGTTTTACTAAAAGGAAAAACCTCCTTACAGAGGTTTAATTTCAGGTTAAGAATTAGAGTTTTTACAAACTACCCTAACTTGGATGTTTTCGGCTGAGCTGTCTTCAAAATATAAAAAACATGGGGCATTCGGATCTAGATTATAATTAACAATCTCTTTCCAGACCTCTTCAGTTAATTTACTGGCTTGTAGGGAAAATGACTTTGCTACCTTTCCTTCATTTACTCCCTCACATACCTCACCCACTAGATTTGTGACTAAGCTTATATGACTTACCTCACAAAATTCCAGCTCCATCCAACTCCTTTTATTAAGTTTTTCAGATGTTTCCTTAACATCCGTTAACTTGATTATCCCAAAACCAACCCACAAGTTCAAGGTTTATTAAGGTTTTCTGCTTGTCAATATTATGACAAAACATCAAGCATTTTCTGCAAGGGTATTTGCAAAATCATTTATAGCCACGGCATTTCTGCCCTGAAAACCTGTAGCCACAACCTCACCCGATTCCAACTTACCTACTATAGAGTAGTAGGCATTTTTCTGAAGTCCTCTATCCAATAAACACTTCAGGCTGCAGACTGAGAAAACATTACAATCATACTTTTTTATTATAATCCCGCTCTTTAATTCCTCTATAACCCAAAATAAGTCCTTCCCCCCGTGGCTGGTTTTACAGGTTTCACAGGCAGGAAATTGCGGTATCAACTCTTCCACTTTACACTCAGCCTTTTCCCTGCTCTTGTCCCAGTTACTACCGACAAACACTATATCCTTAACTAAAAGCTCCTTGTACACCCGAACACTCCTTCCGAGTTTCAACATTAATTAATTTTAGCATATCTCAAGGATTTAAGATTATTGACTTCTAATATGTTATGTTTTAAAATGATAAAGCTTAATAATTAATATCTCTTGTTGGCAATATTACCTTCTTGCCCTATGTTTTATATTGTGTTATAATAATTTGTGTTGGCTCTGAAGCCAAATACGTCCCAGTAGCTCAGCTGGATAGAGCAACGGACTTCTAATCCGTAGGTCAGGGGTTCGAATCCCTTCTGGGACGCCATTTAGGAATTATGCGGGGTGAGCGCGATTAGCGCACAGCCCGTTTTTCTATTTTTAAGTGCGTATCCGATGCTCTTTGTTTAGCACCAATGGACTCCTCTTCAACTGCTCGGTTAGTAAAAACTAATTCTAGCGAAGGGGAGTTTTTCATGGCGAAAAAGAAGTTGCAACAGCACCGTTGATACTACCTCAGCATTTTCTATGTTCATTAGGAGTATGTCCCATCTGCTCCTTAAAGTGTTTATAAAAATTAGATAAACTTTCGAACCCTACCTTGTAGGCGATCTCGATAATTTCTATATCCTCCTGTTCGAGTAATTCTCCCGCTTTTTTTATTCTTAAACAAGTAATGTACTGTCAAGGGGTAAAACCGTAATACTTTTTATAAAGTCTTACCATATGGTTTGGGCTAACGCCAACTTGTTTTGAAATGTTGTAGATACTAATTGATTTTGCATAATTTGTGTCTAATATCTCCTTGATTTTTTTCATCAACTCTAGTTCTGGCTGGAAAGTGTCTTTATCTGGACAACACTTTTTGCAGGGGCGAAAGCCTTTCTCCAATGCTTCTGCTGCATGATGAGAGAAGATCACATTGAATAGGCCGTCATAACTTTTGTCACAATCCACAACGGATTGCCACTTCTCATCCTCCGAAATTGATAAATGCTTTTTCAAGAGTTATCTCCTTATCAGTGGGAATCGATATAATTTTGTAATTCCTCGTGCCATACATCAGGCTCAAAGGTTCCAATGTTGGTTTCCTCCCCAAATAAAAGGTCTACAATATAGCGTGGCCTTTTACCCCCGACGTACATAGCTTTGATACAGGAAACACAGTAAACTACCACATCTTCGCAGGGCATTTCGTTGGCACGCCTTTTCATCCGTTTCTTTACCTGGTCCACAGGCAAAACGCCGTAAAAACTATCGCCACAACAAGCTGCTTTGGTACGGGTATTTTGTGGTTCAATGACTTTTATATTCATTTTTTCAAGCAATCGTCTAATGGCAGACTGTACCCTCTCTTCGGTTCGGGTAGGACAAGCATCATGGATGGACATTTCCACCCCTTTATAGTCAGGGAAAGGAAAGGTTTTGCTATTAGCTAATATCTCCCAGAGAGATATTGTGGATATTCCTTCATAAAGCTGTCTGTACCGCCGATCACAGCCAGCGCAGGTGTTGATTACCTGGGTTCCACTTTCGAGCTGAGGGTCATGTCTGCAGCAAATGAGGTGTTCACTTATATTCCCTAAATCCTTATCAAGAAAAGCTAATATTTTTTTAGAAAGTCCTGAATTATAGATCATCAGGGCACAGCCGGGTGCATAAACTTGTTTCATTTCTAGTTCCTCCTGATTTCAGGTAATTATTTTGTGAAAATATTCTATATAAAAAACAACTAGAAATCTTCCTATATTTCATTAAGCAATTGCTATTACCAAAAAAGAGTCCCCTGTGGTTTAATTTTTATGGTAGTAAGATAAGCTTTCACCTAAACCAATATTATGCTTTTATATCTACCACTAAAAAATAGCTTGACAGTTATAATTAGAAATTTCATAATAATACCATTAGTATCAGACTATATCTACTATAGGAGAATATCTTATGTTAGACTTTGATAAATGTCCATGTTCTGGAAATAACCTTGATAGATTAGTTCAGCCATTAATTTTGATAAATCTTGCAAAGGAAGCCCTTTACGGCTATAAACTTGTTCAAAGAATAGCAGAATCACCAATGTTTAAAGGACATAAACCAGATGGAACTGGCGTTTATCGTTCTCTTAAAGCTATGGAACAACGAGGTTTAGTTGTGTCCAATTGGTCATTAGATGATACAGGACCAGCAAAGCGAATTTACCATATTACAAATACAGGGGTAGACTGTCTTTCCCACTGGATTTCTACTTTGGAAGAATACCAACAATCTATAGAAATGTTGGTTGAAGAAGCACATAGGGTTTACTCTAAAGTAAAGAGTGGTGATGGAAATTTAAAGTACTAGAGAATAATCCTAAGGAGGAATACATATGTCAATTTCTGATTTGTTATCCTCAGTAAAACAAGGGAAATTATTAAACAAAGATGAAGCAATCGCATTACTAAACCTTGATTATAAAAGTCAGGATTTTTATAATCTATTATCTACTGCAAACTATATGTCCCGAACAGAATTTGATAATAAGGGGCTAGTTTTTGCTCAAATAGGCATAAATGCTGAGCCTTGTTCTATCAATTGTAAGTTTTGTTCTATGGGACAAGACCATTATTCCTTACCCGTTACATGGAGAAAAAATATTGATGAGCTATTATCTGAACTGGAATTATTGATTGCTGATGGTATTAATGATTTTTTCTTAATGACAACGGCAGATTATCCATTTAGCGATTTTTTTCAAATATCTAAAGTTATACGGAAACATTTGCCTGATAATATCAGATTTGTTGCTAATATAGGTGATTTTAATTTAGAAACAGCAAAGAAACTTAAAGATATTGGATTTACTGGGGCTTATCATATTAACCGTTTAAGAGAAGGTATTGATACTACCATTAAGTCTGAAACTAGAATAAATACCCTTAATGTAATTCGTGCTGTTGATTTGGACTTGTACTACTGTGTAGAACCAATAGGCCCAGAGCATTCTTATGATGAATTGGTAACAGAGATGTTAAGAGCACGGGATTATAATGTTAAAGTTATGGCAGTTATGAGACGTATCCCAGTTCCGTCTACACCCCTATATGAAAAAGGACAAATTCCTGCCATAGAGTTAACCAAAATAGCTGCAGTTACTAGACTTGTTACCCTTCCCAAAAGAGCTATGAATGCCCATGAAGTGACCCAAATGACACTACTAACTGGTGTTAATCAGCTTTACGCAGAATATGGAGCTAATCCTAGAGATACAGCATCTCAAACTGAAAAGAGTAGAGGCTTCTCAGTAAGACAAGCTTGGGATATGTTATGGGAAGCTGGCTACGGCGTTTCAAAATAATTTATAAACACTAAAACACAACGGATTTCCTCATTAACTATCTGTCAGTAAACTGCAGATAGTTAATGAGGATTTTTATTTCCTGAAGGCCTGACCGACCTGCTCCCTTTCTTTGAGGTTAATATCATCAGTAAGAGTTTTCTTTTATTTGTAGTATTGACCTGATGTAATTCCAAACTTTTTCTTTATTGGATTGATTGAGTGTTTTGGACTATTTATGCAACTTTCCATTTCTTTATCGTCCAGGTAATGAAGGGGTCTTGTACGATGCTTATTTTTGTGCGTATATCCCCGTTTGTGCCGCCAGTGCCCCCCGTATAATTGCCTGTTCCAGTACCACCGCGGCGGCTGTGCCCACGATTGTAACGACGGCATCTCTCGACATGTTGCTGGTGTGGGAGCCCAGTGCGAGGCAGAAGACCGTGTCACCGTCCCACTGAGTGTGATTGGGGGAGATGGCCCGGGCCATCCCATCGTCTGCGAGTCTCGCTACCCGGTTGGCCTCTGCCTTGGTCAGCCGCTCTGTGGTAACCACTACGGCGATTGTGGTACTCTGATAGTACAACGGTGACGGCACACCGTCCAGCATAGCCCGGGTCTGATTGACGAATGTTCCATCAGGCCATCTCGCCCCGACGACGATACGCCCTCGATCCCATATATCTCCTAGGGCATTGACCACCGCCAGTGCCGCCACCACAGGGCCGCCTGGGATGCCCAGGGAGGCAGTACCTAGTCCGCCTTTCATCGGTATCCCGTAGATTTTCCCCACCGTCGCTCCCGCCCCGGCACCCACATTTCCTTCTGCCACGGGACCCGCATTTGCAGACTGGCAGGCAGCGTAGGCCAGAGCTGCGTCAGGCGGGTTTGAACCCTTGGCAAAGGGTAGGTCGAAGATGACCGCTGCAGGTACGAGAGGTACTTCGTCGATCCCCTTCTCAACGAGCCAACGCATTACCCCACCCGATGCGGGTAACCCGAAGAAACTGCCGCCTGTTAGAAGAACACCATATACAGGATATTCCGAGGCGCCAGGGCGGATAATATCGGTATTCTGGGTACCCGGGCTACCTCCACTAACCTCTACGCCCGGGATCGCCCCACCAGGGCAAAGAATTACTGTGCATCCCGTACGTCCGCTTTTGTCTACAGCGTTTCCCACCAAGATGCCGGGGACATCAGTAAGTCCTCCCATATTGCAACCCTGTTTTTTATTACCCATTTATCTCACCCTTATTGTAAAAATAACTGCAATATTTTAAGAAACATATTTTTCCATATTATTCTTTTAGAAGATATAATGCTACTGTTATTAAGAAGGGAGCTCATGCTTATTAAGTCTTCTGTAGGATTTAACAGTAATTTGAGACATACTCAAAGGCGTTGGAAGTATAACTTGATGTTTTCTCAACGCCCAAATTAAATGCTCTTGCCAAAAAACCGCCGGGTTTCCCCGGCGGTTTTTTGCTTAGCAGACAGCTTGTATGTCTATAGCTTACATGCCAAATCGTTTAATTGCCCTGACAATAGAGCTAAGTTTTGGGCGGAGGATGAGATTTCCTCGGTATTGGCCGTTTGCTCTTCAGAGGCAGCGGCTACGTTCTGCATCGCAGATGAGACCTCTTCAACCGAGGAAATAACACTTTCTATGGCCGAAGACATCTTAATAGAAGCAGAAACCGCTTGCTCAATTTCAACGGTTAATTCATCAACCGCACCAATAATATTACCAAAGGTCTGGGTAGCCTCATCAAGGACATTGGCTCCCGATTGAACTTGCTTTAAGTTTTCTCCCATACTGCTAATAGCTTCATCGGTCTTGCTTTGAATTAATGAAACCAGTTCTTGTATTTCCTTTGTGGCATTAGAGGACTGCTCAGCTAATTTTCTTACCTCGTCTGCAACTACTGCAAAGCCACGTCCATGTTCACCCGCTCTGGCTGCTTCTATTGCAGCGTTTAAAGCTAATAAGTTGGTTTGATCGGCAATATGTGTAATTAGACTGATGATTTGACTAATCTTATTAGCATCATCACCCAAACCCTTAACAACCAACTCACTATTAGAAGATGCTTTTTGGATTTCATTCATTTGGGACACAATATTTCTAAGACTTTTTTCCCCTTCCTTGGCATAAGCTGATGCATTACCGGAATTTATTCCAATATTCTGAATATTATCCGCTACCTGTACTACCATGCCGGAAATTTCCTGTGAACTGAAGTTTACCTCTTCCATTGAAGACGCCACTTCATTAGTAGTTGAAGCTGTTTCCTCCGCGCCGGCAGCCATATTTTGGGAACCTGCTGATAACTGTGATGCGGATGCATCAACATCCTTAGACTTTTCTTGTAGTTGTGCCGAGATATTTTTTAAGCTCCTAAACACACCTACAATTATGACTACGCTCAATACAATAATAATTATCGCCAGGGATAAGCCTATAAATAAACTGCGATTTGCCTTAGCTGAATTTACCGTACTTTCCGAATTAAGTATTCCCTCCTGAAAATATGCAAATTCCTCCCCTGTTTCTGCCAATTTGCCAACAATGCCGCCGTTATTTTTAATAAATGCTGTTACATTATTCCCCTCAACTTGTCCCTCTCCTTCCGCAGGCAGTTGGGCAGCTTTTAACGTAATGATCTGATTTGCGTATTCCTTTAAATTATTGGAAGAACCTTGCACATTATTGTACAGTACTCTGCCTTCCTCAGTAGTAAGCATCGGGTAAATGTTCTTTAATATTTCATCTCCTTCACCAATAGCATTGTGATATCTTTCAAGGTCAATGGATTCGCCAGTTATCACATAAGATCTTAAACTGGCTGCCGCATGATTATACTTTGCCAGGGCTTTTTCAGCCAGAGCATATGATTTTGCCTTTTGCTCAATCAGTATTGTGTACTCATTATCAATATTCTTCATTACCCATACTAAATACAGAGAAAGTAGTGTCACAAGGGTTAAGACTGCTGCCATACCTAAAGTAAATTGTTGTTTTAGGGTTGTAGGTTTTTTAATTTTCATGTAAATTATCCTCCTATAGTTTAAAATCATTATTCTAAGGAACCACCGTTAGAGTAATTGTAAAAAATTCACCTCCTTAATCATTTGAATAAAATCATGCAATATTCGGTGGTTCCCGACATTATTCGACATATTTATTTCTTCCCTTAAGGTCAACTTTTAAAAAAAAATAAGTAATATAATTCCGATAAATGCAACAATCTTCCTAATTATAGAAAGATCTTATTTATAAAACAAATATTAATTATGTGCCATATATTCTCAGGTTAACATGTAAATTATGGAAAATTTTATGCAAAGCATTTTAGCTATTTATAATTCAAGTTCCTCCTAAACCCTGATATAATCACCAAAAGGAGGGTTTTGTAATGTCTGAAAGCATTGAAAAAATGCTCTCCCAGCTTATTACAAGGGTTTGGGAGGATCAGAAAGAAATAAAGTTTGAAATGCTAGAAATGAAGTCAAACATAGTAGAAATGAAGTCAGAAATTGTAGTAATTACCGCTGATATATCTGAGATAAAGACTGAAATAGTCCAGATTAATAATAGGCTTACCGGGATTGACGATAAGCTGTCGTACTTAACCTCCGATGTTAGATTATTAGAGCAGAAAACCCTTCAAAATGAAAAAGAGCTTAACCGAATGAAAAAACAAGTCGAAATGCGTGTAATAGGCCTATCGCCTTAACACGGTAATTTAATTGCTATTGAGATTGCCAAGGCTATCAGGCTTCTTAACTGCTTATTTTTTGTTCACTTTTAAAGCTTCTTTAATCCCCATAATTTTGCAAAAATAGACAAAATGCACAAGGTATTTGCATGTTTTTAGCGAAATGATTAGCCAAGGGGGATGAGGATGTTTAACGATAAATCGAATGACAATATGGATGTTTCGGTACTTCTTAATCAGTTAAAAGAGGCAAATAAGCAAATGGGCCAAGTTGTTGAAACAATTGACCAAATTAGTAAACAGACACATTTGCTTTCCTTAAATTCTGCTATTGAAGCAGCTAGGGCCGGTGATGCGGGCAAGGGTTTTGGGGTTGTCGCAAGTGAAATTAAAAAATTTGCTGACAAAAGTTTTCTTACTGCCAAGGAAAGTAAAACTATAATAAACAACATTCAAACAAAGGCAAATGAAGTAATCGCCGTTAGAACCGCAGATGTAGCTTATGATACTATTGATAAAATAGACCGGAACTTATTTGAACGCAACTGTGACGTGCAGGCCTGGGCTACTTTTGACGCCATTAAAAACTGTCTCTGCACTGATGATAGCGATAGGTTCAAGCAAGCAACAGCATTAATGAAAAATATTGTTGACATATATGAAGTTTACTATGATCTCTATCTTGCTGATTTAGATGGAAAAATTATCGCTACCGGAGTAAATCAGCAGACGGTGGGACAAAATGTTTCCAATGAAGAATGGTTTATTGAAACTGTAAAGCAAAATAGTGTTTATGTAACAGATATGTATTATAGCAATAATGCCGGTGGTTATACCGTTGCATACTCATGCCCCGTAAGGGACAATGGCGGCAATACAGTTGGGGTATTTTCTACCCGTTTTAACTGGACATTTATTTATGAGATAATTGATAGCGCAAGGGTTGGGACTACCGGGGATATTTTTGTAATCAACAAAAATGGTGTTGTTATAGCATCCAGGGATCGGAATGGAATTCTAAAGGATAGTTTAATGGAGCTGGAGGCCGTAAGAAAAGCTATTTCAGGGGACCTGTACGGCTACAGCATTGAAAAAGACAGAAGCAATAAAATGAAGATCTATGGCTACGCCCATACCAAGGGTTATAATGCCTATAAAGGTAAAAATTGGTCGGTAATTGTCAGTGAAACCATAGATTGATTTAATAATTATGTTTAGGCACGCTGCTATTTAAACCAGCGTGCCATTTTAATTTCTGGCCTTCTTTCATATTGACTAATGTAAAGAATTTGTATATATTTTATTTGAATATATGCTCATATACCGAAGGAGGCTAGCCAATGGACAAACATTTCTGTGATATTCATTGTACTGATGAAGCTGACCTATTAAAAATCAAGAAGAACTCCTTAGATGAAGAAGTCATTACCAAACTATCTGCATTTTTTAAAGCCTTGTCAGACCCCACTCGCTTAAGGATCATCTATGCCCTGAGCCAGACTGAGGAGCTTTGTGTTTATCATATTTGCTGCATTTTAGAAATGTCTCCCTCTTCCATATCCCATCAGCTTAGAGTACTTAGGCAGATGGACCTAGTTAAAACTCGAAAGGAAGCTCAAAGTGTCTACTATTCCTTGAAGGACAAACATGTGCTTCAAACCTTCAATCAAGGTCTGGAGCATGTACTAGAGCAGTTTGGAGGGCAAATATAATGGAAAAGGACAAAATTGATCATGAACAACCCCAGGAAAGTGCCTATTGGCTAGAATACGCTATTATTGGCATTACGGGGATTTTAATTCTTGTCTACTGGCTTGGGGGTATCAAAGAATTTGCTGGAGTAAATTTAGCACTATTGGCAGCAGTCATTGGAGGATATCCTATTGTTAAAGAGGCATTAATAGCAGTTGTTACTCGTGGAGATACAAAGGTAGGCTTGCTAGTAAGTATTGCCCTAATAGCATCCATTTCTATAGGAGAATATTTGGCTGCTGCTGAAGTTGCCTTTATCATGCTGGTTGGGGAACTACTAGAACACATTACTTTAGAAAAATCAAACAAGTCAATTAATAAGTTGGTTGATTTAAAACCCCTTAGGGCACGAGTGCTAAAAAACAACACTGAAATAGACGTAAATGCAGACCAATTACATATTGGTGACATTGTCCTAGTAAAGTCTGGTGACAAGATACCTGTGGATGGGACTGTAGTCAAAGGTCATGCAAGTGTGAATCAGGCAACCATAACCGGGGAGTCAATCCCTGTGGCAAAGGTTGAAGGAGATTCTGTTTTAGGAGGCTCTATAAACATCAGCGGCTACATGGAGATTAAAGCTACTAGAGTTGGTGAGGAAACTGCCCTTGGACATATTATTACTCTAGTAAAGCAGGCTCAAAACTCCAAAGCCCCTATTCAAAGACTGGTGGATAAATATGCCACTTGGTTTATTCCAGCCAGCTTAATCATTGCAACAATGGTATTTATTATCACCCGTGACATTACACGGGCAGTAACAATTCTCATTGTGTTTTGCCCATGTGCTATGTTGCTAAGCACCCCTACCGCCGTTATGGCAGCAATAGGTAATGCCGCTCGTAAGGGGATTCTAATTAAAGGTGGTGAAGTTTTAGAACGTACTGGCAAAATTAATGCAATCGTCTTTGATAAAACCGGCACCATTACTAGGGGTACCCCTGAAGTCAAGGAAATAGTCCCCCTTGCCATTTCAAGTAGGGAAATCTTGCAATATGCTGCCATTGCTGAAAAATTCTCAGAGCATCACTTGGCTGAAGCCATTATCAAATACGGCAAAAAAACAGAACTCCATATTCCTTCACCGGATGCCTGGCAAGTACATGCTGGACTAGGAGTAACTGCAATTTATCAAGGAAAAAAAATAATTTTGGGAAGCATTGAATGGATAAGTGGATTTGGTATTCAAATCAGTGAAGCTGACTTAAGAAAATATAATGAAATGGCCGAACACGGTTGTACCACTGTAGCTTTAGTGATAGATAACATCCTTTGTGGCTTCATTGGCATAGCCGACCTGATTAGAGAAAATGCAGCAGCATCTATTAGGGATATTAATAATTTAAAAATAAACAAAATTATGATGCTAACCGGCGATAATACGCTTCCTGCTAAATATGTAGCCAACCAAGTGGGCATAAATGAATATGTTGCTCAACAGTTGCCAGAGGGCAAAGCAAATACCATCAGACAGATTCAAGATAAAGGATTTACTGTGGCTATGATAGGTGACGGGGTTAACGATGCCCCCTCCTTGGCCACAGCAGATGTAGGGATAGCCATGGGCATATCTGGCACAGATGTAGCAGTTGAAACTGCTAATATTGCCCTACTCTCTGATGATCTTTCAAAAATCCCCGGTATAATTTCTTTAAGCAGAAATACTCTTGCAGTTATTAATCAAAATATTTGGTTTGCCAACGGTATAAACCTTATCTCAATCATATTGGCCTCCAGCGGTATCCTAGGACCAATACTTGCAGCAATAGTTCATAATCTAAGTGCAATCGTTGTAATACTCAATTCATCTCGACTAATAAAATCAAAAATCTAACTAAGCCCCCTCTCATATGCCGTTCAAAATCTTTGCAAGGGATCTACTGATTCCCCTACGACAAAAGATAGCCATTTCTACGAGGGTTTATAGTTAAATGGGTAATAATGTCTAAAGATAACTCTTCATTACAGAAGGTACAATGAATCTTAGGGCCATCTTCATACTGGGTTGTGATTTCTATTACCTTTTTGTAATCCCTAAGCCCATTAACAATCAGTTCACCTACCTGACGGCAAGAAGGACAGATTGTCTTGATACTGTAACTTATATTATTTACCATAAGTTGCAACCCCATTATCTTAACATTAATATTTTGAATCCATCTATATTTTCACAGTTAATAATAACTTTAAAATGAACTAATTATTAAAAAAGTATTAATTTTGCTTAAATTATAAGTGACCCTTATATAAAACAGGAACTATCAATATTGATAGTTCCTGTTTTATAGCAATCATCAGATATTTTCCTCTGCTAAAATACGCCGCAAAACCTTTCCCACAATAGTTTTTGGTAATGATGTTCGAAATTCTACTTGTTTTGGAACTTTGTATTTTGCTAATTGTTTACGACAAAAACCTATGATCTCTTCCTTGGTACACTGTTCACCCTCTTTTAAAACAAGGTATGCCTTTAATACCTCACCCCTACTTTTATCTGGGATCCCCACTACTGCCGCTTCCTGAACCTTTGGGTAGCTGAATAATACTTCTTCGACCTCCCTGGGATATACATTGTAGCCACTGGTAATAACCATATCTTTTTTCCTGTCTACAATATAGGTATACCCATCTTCATCCATGGTGGCAATATCCCCTGTATATAACCACCCATCCCTCAAGGCCAGTCTTGTCTCTTCAGGCTTATTCCAATAACCCATCATGATCTGCGGCCCCTTTATACATAATTCCCCTGGCACACCCACAGGAACTTCCTTTTCACCTTTTAGTAATTCTGCAATTTTATAATATGTCATTGGTATAGGCAGACCGATGGAGCCTTTGATTCTCCTGCCACTGATTGGATTACAATGGGTTACCGGCGCTGCCTCAGTAAGCCCATATCCTTCCACAAGCTTTCCGCCGGTTATTGCCTCAAATCTTTCTTGTACTTCCATCGGGAGTGGTGCTCCACCCGATAAACAAGTTTTAATGGAAGATAAATTATAGTTCTTAACCTCTTGGTTTGACACTATAGCAGCATATAACGAGGGTACAGCTTGGAAGACTGTTGGTTGAGACTCTTGGATTTGCTTTAAAAGATTACTAATCTCCAAGCGAGGTATAACAATCATAGTAGAGCAAAGATAGATTGCCAAGTTCATACATGTGGTCATGGCAAATACATGAAAGAAGGGTAAAACACAAAAAAACCTTTCTTTAGCTTCTTCCATATTATTAAGCCATAATCTAGTTTGCACGACATTTGTAAACAAATTTTTGTGGCTAAGCATAGCAGCTTTTGATATCCCAGTTGTTCCCCCGGTATATTGGAGCACTGCCAAATCTAATTCAACATTAATTGAAACCTCCGGTAAATCTATTTCCCCACTTTGAATTAAGTCTTCAAAATAGTATATTTCAGGGCCATTAACCTGAGTTGCCTCAACTTTTTTAGAATACAACCCGGCTAATAGGGCCATAAAATCTTGGATTCCAGTGGATATAGAGAGTTTAAGGCTGGTGTTAGGAAATACATTAGCAACCTTTTGCTTAAATTGATCTAGATAAATAATCACTTCTGCTCCAGAATCCTTTAGTTGATAAATCAGTTCTCTCTCTACATAGATAGGATTAGTCATGACCACAATACCACCTAGCCTAAGAACAGCATAATAGGAAATAATTATTTGCGGGCAGTTTGGTAGCATAATAGCAACCCTAGTCCCCTTTTGAACACCAATTTTACTCAGTGCTGTAGCAAAATGATCTACACTGTTCTTTAGTTCTTGATATGTTAATTGACTACCTAGAAAAGATATGGCCTGATGTTCTGGATATTTCTTTGCAGCTTCATCTAATACTGCAAACAGGGGCATCTCGGGTATATTTATAAGAAAAGGTATTTCTTCCGGATAAGATTTTAGAAAAGTATTTTCATTCATGAAAAACCCCACCTTACTATTTTTTAGTAATTTATAATTCCTATTATGTTACTATCAAATACTTAGATTATTCTAATATTAAGGCATTTTTCCTCCTTATATAAAACACTAGCTTTGTCGGAAAAAGAAAATCCATCTTCTAAACATGGCTGGTTATAAATAAGGAAGAATAAGGCTTGTACATTTTCTGTTACATTTTATTTATAATTTTAGTCATTATCAGTGAAGCATATCCATGTATTTACTTCGTGTTTTCTTACAATAAAGGAGGTAATATAATTAGCAATAGTTTCCTTTGAGATCTTTGGGTGAATGTTTGTATAATTATCATTAGGCACTATTGGACTAGTCCCTGGCCCCTCTCTCAGCATCTGTGTTTATAACTTTTATTATTTAGGAGGGTTTTTCTAATGAGAAAGTCAATTGTTTTATTCCTATTACCTATATTTCTTGCTACCTATTTTTTCCCAGCAACAGTTTATGCCTCAGACACTCCACAATTCTCCGCTAATGCATCCTACATCACATTTAAAGATAAGAATCTAGAAACAGTTATAAGAAACGCCATAGGAAAGCCCAATGGAAATATTGCCCAGTCAGATTTAAATAAAATATTTATTTTAAATGCCAGCAACAAGAAAATTCGTGATCTTAGTGGTTTAGAGAGACTGGTAAATATTATAAGGTTAGATTTGTCAAACAACAACATTTCAGAAATTCACCAATTAAAGGGTCTTAAAAACTTAACTAATTTAAATTTACAAAATAATAATTTAACTAACGTATCTGCCCTAGAATCACTGACTAATCTAAAGCAGCTAAATATCAGTAGAAATGCAATCCAAAATATCAGCTTTGCTAGTAAATTAACCAAATTAACGGAATTAAACCTCCAAGACAATAAGGTTAAAGATATTACTCCCTTAAGAAATCTGGTTAATTTAGAAAGACTTAACATTAGTAAAAATCCATTAAGTCTAACTTCTGGATCATCTAACATGTCTGTCATCCAACGTTTGCAGCAAAGGGGAACAGAGGTTGTATATGACCGTTCCACTATTACCAATATTACCGGCTTAAATCTGGATAAAAAATTTGTTTTTGTCAATGTTAATCAAAACCAAAAGCTAAATCCCACTGTTCGACCTGCCAATGCAAATGTCAAGAATTTGGTATGGACATCAAGCAATAATCAAGTGGCCAAGGTATCCAATGACGGTACTGTATCTGCCCTGAGAACTGGAATAACAGAAATTACCGTACGTACAATTGACGGAAAACACTCAGCCAGCTGCATCGTGGTGGTAAAACATTCAGACACCCAGATAAATACAATTTACTCTTCTATGCTTTTAGGCGAATCCAAGAAATTATCCTCAACTATCCAAACTGGCCAGGGAATTGTTTGGACTAGTGCTAACAATTCCGTAGCAAGGGTTGACCAAAGTGGTGTAGTTACAGGTACGGGCTATGGTTATACCTTCTTACTGGCCAGTTCACCAGATGGTAAGTATATGACCCTTTATGACGTGCTGGTGGCCAATTATAATGTGCCAAATTACGGATATTTAAAGCAAAATGTATGGTAGTAAGTTTTCTGCCATGGGCTCCTACCTTTTGTGGTAGGAGTCCTTTTATATGGTACAATATAAATAAACTGCGGAGGGGTTAATTATTGGCTGATTCAAAGATGAGTTACCTAACTAGGTTTTTTCCTTTTATTCCACTATTTTTAGCTATGGCCTTTATTGCTTTCGACAAGATATCCGGTCAGACTGATGCTCAAGCACCATTGGCGTACATGTTAATCCTCGTACTCTCTTGCCAAGGGATGTTAGCTTTCTCACTTGGATCGTTGATCTATCATTTATCTGTTCAAAGACATGTTTTCTATTTCAAAGTGGTATTTTTAGTTGTCGCGGTAATAAATCTATTATTAATAACTTTATTGGTGATTTTTGAAATATGGGTCTTAGTTTTGCTAATCCTCATTCTCATTGCCATTGGTTATTTTTATTTAAAGAAGTACCAAAGTTAAATCACTCTTTTCAAAAAACAGGCGCATTTATGCACCTGTTTTTATTTGGTTACAAGATTATATTGTAAATGGGTATTGCATTTCTCCGCTGATATCTTAAAATTAGTGCTATCACTTTTATTTGAGAGAAGGGTATTAGATGAAACTTCGGAGCTTAGATGATAAAACAGAGGGAATTGTCTCTGCAGCTGGGGCTTATTTCCTCTGGGGCATATTACCTGTATACTGGAAATTTGTAGGTATGGTTCCAGCCCATGAGGTGCTGGCCCATAGGATAGTTTGGTCCTTTATATTTATGTTATTGCTCCTTTTGGTCACAAGAAAATTTACTGCCTGCCTTGCTGATTTAAAAGAAATCCTTGCCCAGCCAAAGAAAGCTATTGGTGTAGTAATGGCTTCAGCCTTAATCAGCATTAATTGGGTTACCTACATTTGGGCCGTCAATAATGATCGCGTCATCGAAACAAGCCTGGGCTATTATATCAATCCCTTGGTAAGTGTATTGCTAGGAGTAATAGTCTTGCGGGAAAAGGTGTCCTTTTGGCAGGCAGTTGCCTTCTGTTTGGCCTTTATTGGGGTGTTAAACATGACACTTCATTTTGGTGTATTTCCCTGGCTGGCTTTATTACTGGCAGGCAGTTTTGGTCTTTACGGATTATTTAAAAAGATGGTAAACCCAGGTGCTATTACCGGTCTTACCTTGGAAACTATGGTAGTTGTCCCTTTTGCCTTAGGTTATCTTGGCTTCTTAACCAGGGAAGGAGCCAGCGCCTTTAGCTTTGCTCAGCCAAATGTTGCAGCCCTGTTAATGGGAGCAGGTATTGTCACAGCCGTGCCTTTACTTCTGTTTGCCAGCGGGGCTAAAAGACTGCCCTTAGCTACCATTGGCTTTCTTCAGTATATAGCACCCACAATAGCTTTAATACTTGGAATTTTCCTTTACCATGAAACCTTCACCATGGTTCATTTGACTTCGTTTATATTCATTTGGCTGGCCCTAACAATCTTTTCTTTGGGTAAAACAAAGTACTTCCTTCAATTTGAGATGTTTGTCTTTCACAAGCTACACCTAAAAGAAAAAAGCTCCACATAAAAATCCCCCTGGCAATCGCCAGGGGGGGCTAGCTTCCTCCACAAGATATAAGGCCGGTAAAAGGCAAGTTCTCCTTGGTTAACCAATGGATACCCTATTGCCACCGGTCTTTTTACTCTGGTACATTAGTCTATCGGCCCTACTGATAAGCTCCTCTATGCTATCTTCGGCCCTAGCCAGGGTAACACCAATTGATGCGGTCACACTGATTACAGCAGACTTCCTAGTGATGCTGGATTGTTCAATTAACGTTGATAATTTGTTGGCGGAATCCTGAAGGTTCTGTTGGGAAGTATCAGTCAGCACAATGACGAACTCATCCCCTGCCCATCTTCCAATGATATCTAGGGGCCTACATCCGTTTAGGAGGGTCTTTGCCACCATTTTCAGAACCTCATCACCCACATTGTGACCATAACTATCGTTAACAGTTTTAAATTTATCCACGTCTAAGAACATCAATCCAAAGGTATAATCATATTTCTGAAGTTCCTGAAGATTTGTGGTTAAGCTGATCTCAATAAAAGTTCTATTTGCTAGACCAGTTAATGGATCACTATATATCGCACGCTTTAATGCATCAATTCTTTCCAGTGCCGAAACCTTTGACGAATTGTCGCTAAAAACTTCCACCGCACCCACTATCTGCCCTTCCTTCATTATAGGCGCAACACGAACAAGGACAGGAACCCGGTAGCCCTCCTTATGATGAAGGTATAGTTCTGCCTCCCTTTTCTGCCCATCAATCATTGTCTCAGCAACGGGGCATAAGTCAAGGCACATCAGCACACATTCGTTATTTAAATGCATGAGTATATTATCTGAGCAGACCTTTCCCAATACTTCTTCACTGGAATAACCTGTCAGCCTCTCGGCTCCTTGATTCCAATATGTGATTCTTCTATCCCGATCAACAAAATAAACCCCATCATAAAGGTTATCTAAAAGATCTTTATAGAAGCTATTTTCAAAATCCATAAGCTCACCCCACTTTACTGCTTTGTTTCCATATTATGTCTACATCAAAAATTTTGTTCATCTTCAAATCAACCATTCTGGATTTACATAAATTAAAAAAAGTCACCGGCAATTAATAGCCGGCGACTTTTTTAACAGAATTTATTATTCTTTTGTGATCTTCCTGCATTCTAAGTAAAATCTCTTTTCCTCGGCCTCACCCATAGAGAAGGTTTTTCTGGGCAAAACCCCGTCTAAAATTACTGTCTTAAACAGATCGTGCTTATCCATTGGCTCAAGATAGAAGCCAATAGCTCCTTCTTGTGATGCCAGGGAACTTAACACATCTTCCCCGTGGATATAATCAATTTTTAATGCTTCCTTATTTTTAGAAATATCATTTAATGCTGACTGCAGTGTAGCAACTGCCAAATTATATTTTGGATTTTGAACAACTAACAAACCCCTGATGGTTCCACAAATGTAAGGTATAACATGATGGCCCCCAATTGCGGTAAGTTCCTTTGCTTTCTCCCCCTGCTCCCTTTGATCACTAAACTCCTGATAATAAGCCTCAGAATTATTCCTGGCGCAATACTGGACAATGTCTTGAAGCAGTTCTTTTCCATTAACGTTAAAAACTATCCTGTGTATTGGTTCAAAGGTAAGTCCCTGATCATGGACATTTACAACTTCAACCATTGCATAGCGAGCTGGATGATTATCAAAATCCTCTCCCGCCAATCCGCCTTTAATGTTTTCCCAAACTGATTTAGCTGTAGCCAGGGAGTGGTTGCCATCACCGGCAGCGAATAAAAGAACATCCTTTTCTGGACCTACACCATATTTTGAAGCAAAGGCTTCTGCTTTAGCCAGCTTGGTAAAGGCGTCTAAAATAGCCTCCTCCATATTTGGATCAGCTACCCTGTATCCCTCAATGTGTCCACCATTCATCATCAGGTCAAAGTCATATACCTTTTCCATTTTATCAGTTTGCAGGGCCAACGGTTCTATCACAGATTTTTCCGGGTCATCAATCAATAACATAACGTGGGGAACCTCTATGGGAGCATTTTCCCTAATTCTTATTCTGGGTGGTAAGCGGTCTAAAACAGTCCCCTCCGTGGCCCTAATCAGGGTCTTTGCACCCGGATTAAAATCGTATTGTTCTAGGTCAATGGTAATTAGCAGCCCCTTTCTTGACTTTGTATGGGCTGTTTTTCGATCAATATAAATAAAACCTTTTCCAGCCTCCATAAGCTGCTTTTGGTCAAGGTATTTCTTCATGGTGTCATTTATATTTGCTACCCTTTGGGCTGCCCCAGCTTCTTCCAGGTAAACCTCGGGAAAAACTAGCTTTAAAGTCGATGGTTCCTCTCCAACTAAGTTTTCAACCTCTGCCCAATATTCCGGCTGGGATGTATATTGGTCACAAGCGACAACCGCCCACTTAGTCAAGTCTACATTCTTTTTGGGCAGTAATACCTGGGGTGGTTTGATTCCTAAATTTTTTAACGACAAAATTCTTTACCTCCTGTTATAAAACAATTCTATTAAAGCAAAATATCTTATATTTTATCAAATCGAATCCCCTTAATCACTTATCTACGGGCTAGTATACATTATATTTAATATTAAAAATGCCAACCTGTAACATTTTACCATAACTTAGAATAAAATGTAAAAAGTCTCGGAGGTTAGCCATGAAATTATTAGATATTTTGAAAACTCTTCTAAATTTAAGGAAGGCAGTTAGGGGAAGTAATAGAAAGTCAAAACTTCCCAAAGCCCTACTAGACAGATTTAATAACTGGCTTACATAGTAACGCCCGGAACAGAAACCGGGCGTTCTCCTTTTTTCTTTTTAGCAGAGCTTACTGCTAAGCAAAATCTTATAAAGGTCTTCTTCTTTAGGAGGTTTTGGACAATTAGCTATGTTCTTAGCCTGAAGGGTTTTAGTTACATATTTTTTCTGCTCTTCCTCGGTCAAACTAATGGATACCCCTGGTAATACTCTAATAAGCAGTGCTCCTACCTCATCCAGGTTATTGCAGCCTAGGGCGTCAACTACCTGTTTAACTTTAATAGGACTGGCCTGTTCTAAAAATTCAAGGACTGCCTTAGTAACCACACCGTTAGCTAACCCATGGGGTAGATTATTAAAATATGTAAGCTGGTACCCAAGGGCGTGAATTATCCCCGTCCCAGTATGGGCTATCACAATTCCACCCAGCATAGAGGCATAAAGCAGCTCTTCCCTTTCGGTTAAAGAAATTTGTTGTGGAACAATGCTTCTTAAGAGTTTTCCAATTATGGCAATGCTTTCGAGGGCCAGCAGGTCTGTTAATGAATCTGCTTTGTTGTTGATAAAACCTTCAATACTATGAGTAAGGGCATCTACCGCCGTGTTGGCAGTTATGGACCAGGGTAGGCTTAATGTATACTTTCCATCCAGATAGGCTACAATCGGAAACAAACTGTCAGCAGCAATTGATTGTTTGGTCTCTGCCCAATCTATGGTTAAAATGGCGTAGGGGGTTACTTCACTTCCTGTTCCCGCAGTGGTAGGCACCGCCACAATGGGTAATGGCTCGATAGACCACTGCTTAGCCATCAATTGTTCGGGAGTTATATCGTTAACAGCAAGAATTGCTATAGCCTTAGAGGCATCTAGTGGACTTCCCCCACCAATACCGATGATAAATTCAGCCTCAAATTCTTTGGCAGCTTGTCCCCCTTCAAAGACATTTTTAATACTGGGATTTTGTTCAATTTCGTCGAAAATGCTATAAGCAATGCCCTCTTGTTCTAAGGCACTAATCATATCCTGAAGGGCACCACTGGCTTTGGCTGAATTGGCTCCAGTAACAATAAGAGCCTTTTTGCCAAGGGCTGACATTTCCATGCTATTTTCCATTACACAATTGGGTCCTAAAAATATTCTGGTGGGACAACGAAATTTAATCTGCATAATTACTCCCCCTAATATTACTTATTTATTCAAAGTTCTAGCAAAATCACAGGCTTTCCTTTATTTTCTTCTACCCTCTTATTTTATCACTATAATAACGAACTATTAATATAAAAACAAATGACCGGATATACCGGCCATTCCAGCCTGTTGAAAAAGCTACAACTGGGTTTTAATAATCCCGAACAGCGACATTCGGAGCAGTGGAAACAGCGCTTCGCGAAGCTGAGGATGCGAAAATGGGTGCCCGGACATGGACGTCCGGGCAAGCCTGAGATAAACACGATGTTTACTCGAAGGCGGCCCATTTTCGCCCGAAGCAAGCGATTAGCGCTGTCCACTGCGGGGATAGGAGTCGTGAGGGATTATTAAAACCCGAATATAGGTAGTTTCTCGACAATCTGAAATGACCGGATATACCGGCCATTCTTTAGGAACTATTCAATTTGTTTAAGTTGCACCGGAATTATCATCCAAAGGTCTTAACATTCCATCCTTTAAAAACTTTGGCAACGGTCTTCTCTTTTCCTTTTTAGACTTTTCTTTTTCCTTCATAATTTTCCTCCCAAAATAGATATTTTAGTTTGGGCGTTAGCTTAAGTTTAAGATGTGCAAATTTTAAACTTATTACACGGTAATCTGAAACAATGCTTAAACATGGTTTAATTCCTTGGCTAGCTTATTTATGGAGCCGCTTTCAATGCGAGAAATAAAGGATCTAGATATGGCTAAGCGCTCCCCAACCTCCCGCTGTGTTAACTCTGGTTGACCTGCCAAACCAAACCTGAGCCTTATTACCGCCTGCTCCCTCTGGGACAATTTTTTTAGGGCCTTTTTTAATCTCTCAGTCTCCAAATTATTTTCCACCTGTTCTTCAACAGGAATGTCATTGGCCATTAGGGTATCTTGCAACTCTAATGGTGCACCGTCCTTATCAAAGTCAAGGGGTTCTGAAATTGAAACACATCTTAAGTCATTTTTATGCTTTCGTAAACTCATAAGCATCTCATTTTGAATGCAGACCCCTGCATAGGTGGAAAACTTATTCGCCCGGGACGGGTTATAGGTTTCCACAGCTTTTATTAAGCCAACCACTCCACATTGGAATAAATCTTGTTTTTCTAAACCCCGCTCATTCAGCTTATTAGCAATCTTAGCAACCAACCTTAAATTTCTCTCGATTAAAATAGTTCTTGCAATGCTGTCTCCTTTCTGCAGTCTTTCTATTAGTTCCCGTTCTTCTTCTGGCGACAAAGCTTCCGGCAAATGACCTGAGGAAATATATGATACTAGGATGAGCAAACCATTTACGACCGACAGAGCAATCAAAGTAATTATCCCCGGTGTCAAAAGTCATCCCTCCTAAAAATAAAAATAGGTTCTACTGATATGCTACGAAGAAACCTTTATTTGTGTGCTTGTATAATTAAAATTTTATTTTTAAATACTAAACCCAATTTGCCCCGAATAGGAATCTACCAGAAGTCAGTTGAGTCAAGGGGGCCCTTATGTTTTTAAGAAAAAAAGATGTTTTCCACAAAACTTTTGAGGATATCTCACTAAATCTAATTGAGTCTGCAGAAATACTTCTTAGTTCCTTTCATAGCCAGGACCCTTCTTTTTTTCTGAATAATATCCACTTTCTAGAGAAAAAGACTAACCGACTCGTTGAAGTAATAATAAAAGAACTGAATAGCACCTTTGTTACACCATTAGAGCGAGATGATATCTTCCATTTGGCCATCAAATTAGACAAGATCCTAGATTTAATGGAAAAATCAGCAGTATATCTAGCTACATATGAATCTCCAAGGGTACCAGACTTTGAAAAAATAGCCAATATAATTCTCTCGTGTTGTAAAGAAATCAAAAATTCAATCGAAAAACTCTCCAGAAAAAAGTTTTCAGATGTGAGACTACATACCACGAGAATATACCGCCTAGAGCAGGAAGCCCGAAGCAACCTATTTCAGAGCCTAAAGTTTTTATCAACCACTTCTGAAGAGCCCCTGTTATTTATAAAATACAGGGATATTCTGATTTTATTAGGACAAATATTAGCTTCCCTTGTTGAGGCAGCACATTGCCTCAATATTATTATTTTAAAAAATTGTTAGTAGAGGCCTCTTATGAGTGAATTTATATTAATCATATTTGTAGTAATGTTGTCTCTGATTTTTGATTTTATTAATGGGTTTCATGATACTGCCAACGCTATAGCCACCTCAGTATCTACAAGGGCCCTAAAGCCCAAATCAGCAGTACTACTGGCAGCAATTATGAATCTGTTGGGAGCATTAGCCTTTACGGGAGTGGCTAAAACAGTAGGAGGCAAAATTGCCGACCCTATGGCATTAGAACATGGGGTATCCGTTGTGGTAGCTGCACTGCTGGCAGCCATTGCCTGGAATCTCATAACCTGGCTTTATGGTATCCCTAGCAGTTCCTCCCATGCCCTTTTAGGTTCTTTAGCCGGAGCCACCATGGCAGCTGCTGGTTTTAAGGCTGTTAACCTTTATGGATTTATTGTCATAGTTGGCGGCCTATTTCTTTCGCCCCTTGGAGCTTTTGCCGTGGGATATACTATTATGTCAGTTCTTAGATTTTTATGTCATACTTTTTCTCTCCATAGGGTTAATTCCTTTTTTAGGTCATTGCAAGTCCTTTCCGCAGCCTTACAAGCCTTCAGTCATGGTACCAATGACGCTCAAAAGACCATGGGAATTATTACCTTTGCCTTAGTTGCCGGAGGGTTTCAGCAAGATTTGGAGATAGCCCTATGGGTAAAAATCTCTGCCGCTTTGGCTATGGCCTTGGGGACCTATGTAGGTGGCTGGAGAATAATCAAAACCGTTGGAACAAGGATTACCCGGCTGGAGCCACCAACTGGTTTTGCCTCGGATTTTACCTCCGCAATTGTCATCATCTCTGCTACAGTAGCAAAATTGCCTGTATCCACCACCCATGTTGTCAGCTCTGCCATCATGGGTGTAGGCTCTTCAAAGAGCTTGTCTAACATTAAATGGCAGACAGTTTTTGCACTGGTGACCGCTTGGATTATTACTCTACCAGTAACCATGCTATTATCGTCCCTTATTTTTTCCTGCCTGTTCCCCTCCTATATCAAATAACACGAAAAATGGGCACTCCAACACAGAAGTGCCCATTTTTCTCTTTAAATGTTCTATATGAATGGTGCTAATTTCCCGGCAGCTATTATTTTGGAAATCCTTTTGGCTTCCTGACAAACTACCCAGAAAAGACAATTCTCCTCAGAAGCCCTAAAATGATCACCTGTTTGCTCAAAGTTTACAGCATAGCAGCCACCTGCACAGGTTCTGCTACAGGCTTTGCAATGACTTGGTTGACGGCTGAGAGGGTTCTGAAAGGGTTCTAAAAGTTCAAAGTTAATTTCTGTATTTACATTACCAACCACGTATCTACCCGATTCATTAGTAAGTCCAAGTAACTTTGAGCAGGGACTAACCTCTCCGTTTGGTGCAATAGCTAAGGAAGTACTGCCCGCTCGGCAGCCCCACCCTGGGTGATTATTTTCATCCTGTTCAAATTCTTCAATAAAAATGGGAACTCCCTGTTGCTTTAACTTATGATAATCCTGAAGAATATCCATTAGATTAAGTCCATATTTTTCTATTTGCCCCTTATCCCAAAGGGTTTCTCCTTGGGCTGGGGCAATGATTAATTGATTAATGCCAAGGTTTACAATATGATGAAAATCCTCTCTCATGGTATCAATGGCCTCGGTGCTAACAGTCATTCTAGCCCCTAACCAAGGCTGGTATTTCTTGATCGTTGGTATTAATTGGGCAATTTTAGCCCATGAACCCTCTCCACTTCTGGTAACCCGGTACCTGTCATGGGTCTTTGGCCCACCGTCGATACTTATCATGGCATTAATTTTGTGCTGGGCAAAGAACTTTAATATATCTTCATCAATCAAGGTACCATTGGTGGTTAAGGCCCAAGTAACCTGTAAGCCTCCTTTACCGGCTGCTTCTTCAGCATAGGGCACAATCTTTTTAATTAGCTCGTATTCTAAAAGGGGTTCACCCCCGATGAGGGTGATAATTATACTTGAAAAAGCTGCTTTTTCTATTAGAAGATCCACTGCCTTTTTAGCAGTTTCAAAGCTCATTCTATCCGTAGGAGACTTACGATGTACAAAGCAGTATTCACAAGTTAAATTACAGTTAAATGTGAGGTTTAGTTCGATGGCCGCAAGACCAAGCTTACCTAAACTAGTCTCTTGCTGAATTAACTCAGTAAGCCTCCAGGCCGTATCCTCTGTTAACAAAAATCTTTGTTGTAAGTTGTCAGCTAACTCCCGGGGGGAGTAACCGGGGGTTGACCTCCGGTACTCCCCTACGAAATCTACAATTTGATCTAACCAGACATTTGAGCTACTATCCTTCATTAGCAATTATTCCTTTTCTTCCATTTTGGGGCTATTAAATCCCGGGGAAATCCCTATAAAGGCTTGACCCGGACAGGCAAAACCACCTGGTGTTGGACACTGGGAGCCAAACTGAAAGGGTCCGCAGGGCTGTTGGAATTGGAAGGGACCACAAGGTTGTTGGAACTGGAAGGGTCCACAGGGCTGCTGGAATTGGAACGGACCGCAGGGTGGCGGCGATGGAACAAATCGGAAGTAGCAGGGCTGTGTAAAGGGTCTTCCGCAGGGTATGAAATGGAATCTAAAGCCGCAGGGCTGATAAAATTGAAACCTTGGACATCCAGCCTGGGGTCCCGCAGGAGTATATACACCGGGGCAGGCAAATGTATAAACACAGTTATCGGGCGGTATGCACACATACTGATTTAAACAGGTAAACCCAGATACCGAAGTACAATTTATTCTATTCTCATCCGTGCTTTTTCTGAGCTTTTCGGCTAAGTAATCCATGTTTTCCTCGGTTAGGTTTTGTACAGATTCCCACACCACCTGAATTGCAGAGATTGGAACGGTGCCTATTCCTTCGTTACTTTCTAGACGAACAAATTGCTCACTCACTGCGATGATCTTCCCAGATATTTTTCTACCATTTACTAATTCAATGGTAATTTTTTTACCATAATCGGCCTGAAGTTGCTCTAGCATCTTCCGTCCTCCTTTGTGGATATTCTTTCCTTTTTTAGAATATGAGGTAGCTTATGGATTGGTTACATGGACTATTTTAAAAAAATGAATATAACTATTGACGTTGATAATGGTTTTCATTATCATATAATTAGTTCTATGTAAGGAGGAGATAATAGTGCTTTCAGCTAATGGACAAACCCGCTCCTACAACTATATGATTTCTTGCCACTCACAAATTTGCCCAAAAATAAATAGCGCTGATCAAAATTTAAATAAGCAATGTAATCTCTGCCCAAAACGTATTTTGCTAGTGGGCGGAATTACTAAGCTAAAAGCTGTTTACAAGGACATTATCGAAGGTTCAGGTGGAGAGTTTGAATATATGGATGGTTACATGAAAGGCGGAGATAAAGCATTGGACAATAAAATAAAGAGGTGTGACATGGTGCTTTGCCCAGTTGACTGCAATAGTCATAATGCCTGTTTAAGTGTAAAAAAACTCTGCAAAAAACATAAAAAGCCCTTTCACATGCTAAAATCCTCAAGCATTTCGGGTATTAGCATGGCCGTCAGTAAAATTGTTTAACAAAATACATAACATAATTATAGTAAACAGAATTTTCTCCACTGCATATGCTGTAGCGGAGGTGTTTCTTGTGAGTCATTTTCCAAATATAAGGGATCAATTGTTTCATGTGCCAAGCCAACAAGTCGGGACTGCATTGGGAGGTTGCCTAACCAGTAATTTAGTCACAGTTAGATTTAAAAAGGGACCTGTGCTCTCCATTAGGTTGGCAGAATTGGTTCCTAATAAAAATCAGCCCTGCCCCCACTGTGGACGCCAGTTAAAACCAGACCGGGACGGTGTCTGCAAAGATTGTTATACCGTTTTATGTCCCATTTGCCAGGAGTGCAAATGCACTGAAGCAAAAATGATATAAAATTTTTCAATATACTTAACAATTATCTTTACAAGTTTATTATTCTGTTTTATAATTTGATTAGGGGAACGCCAGTAGTTTAGGTTTAAGGTAAGACACGGTTTGTATTCCAAGGATATGCGTGTTGAATCTCAATCAAGAAGTAAAGTGCTTGTATTGGAAAACCAAAGTATAGTGATTCCCTTTTCAATTGTTTAATTTAAGGCGCAGATTTTCGTTAAGTTAGTTATTACGTTTAAGAAAGTTGGAAGTTCAGATAACCAAATTGAAGGAAAAGTTAAGTGTTCGGAAAAAGTAAATGGCGTTCCCCATTAATGAGTACCTAGGCTAAGCCTAGGTACTCTATTTTTCTATGGTTATTTTCTACTCAGGATAACCACTGGCTATGGCTAAAGCCTTGTAGAGAATAACAGCTCCCCCCACACTAAGACCTGGTACTAATATTATGATTAATAATACTATCTTCTTTGTTTTTGGAGTTAAATTGTTGTTCTTCTTTAAGTCCGCTATAAAAAATGCACCTACTCCTATAGCTAGGAAAAGAAATAATATACTAAAGGTAATTAAAGCAATTTCAAAACCAATTCTTCGCATAGAGTTTAATATCAACAATATATTGAAGCTAATTATTACGGTTAATATCAATGCTAGAATACGCTCATTTTTCAATGGCTACATCCCCCTTAAACAAGCCTTCCACCTTATGCTGTTATATCACACAAGGAAGGGTCCCTCAAGACCCTTCCTTGTGTAAAACTAAAATTTCTTAATTGTTTTGTCTCTTATAGAAAATTCTTATAGCCTAACCTGACCATCTATACCAATGACCACTTCCCTTACCGGAATATCTTTGCCAGCTAACCGTAGGGCCTGTTTTAATAAATTTATGATACCTCCACAACAAGGAACTTCCATTCTGGCAACTACTATGGTTTTAATATTATTTAACGAAAGTATTTGGGCCAGCTTCTCTACATACCCCTGGGTATTATCCAGTTTTGGGCAGGCTATGGCGACAGCCCGATTTTTTAATAGTTTTTCCTGAAAATCCCCATAGGCAGCCATAACGCAATCTGCACTAAGCAGAAGATTGGCATTTTGGAAGTATGGGGCACTGGGGCTTACCAGATGCAGTTGAATTGGCCACTGTTTCAGGTAAGAAGGCTGGGACTCTGCAGTGGCCTGTCCAGCAAAATCCTTTTCGATAACCTTTGTTTGCACCGATGGGCATCCACAGGAAGTTGATCCTTGGCTGGTTGATTTGAGTTTAATATTGAATCTAGTCTGATCAAACTCTTCCGTTTCCTTTTCCACCAATTGTATTGCATCCACGGGACATTGGGGTAAACACATACCTAAGCCGTCACAATAGGATTCTGATACCAGTTTTGCTTTCCCATCAACTAATTTAATTGCCCCCTGCATACAAGCATTGGTGCAAAGGCCACAACCTATGCATTTTTCACCATCTATTTGAATAACCTTACGTTTCATTAATAATTCCTCCTTGGTGTTGAATTGTCTTTTGTTATTTGTTTGTATTATAAATCAGACTCTATAAAGGGACTGTAACATATATCACTATTAAAAAGATTTTTCATGTCTTCTAAAGATCATTTATAAACTTGCCAATAAAAAACTGCGGTTAGGGTGGACAGGAACCAATAAATTGGGTAAAATTTAATTCTAGAAGATTATTTTAATATAAAATGTTTTCAATTAACTTCTCAAGTAAGAAGTGTTCCATTTTCAAACCAAAATAAGGAGGTAGATTCTATGTACGGAGCATTCCAACCTTCTCACCTGCTTCTGGTTTTAGTAGTTGTTCTCATAATTTTTGGACCCGGAAAATTAAAAGGTTTAGGAAAATCATTAGGGGAATCAATTAGGGATTTTAAAACTGAAATTACCAAGGAAGAAAATAAGGACGACAAGGATAACAATACAGAATTAAAAAAGTCATAGTTTTCCGTTTACATGACTAACTAAATAAGCAACAAATTACCCCCGGTCTAACCCGGGGGTTTTCGTTGTATTTGCATTCTTTTAGAACAGCAAAGGCACTCTTAGTAATTATATAGTACAAAATGATAAAATAAGGAACACTTAAAAGGAAATTTATGGCTCACAGGGCAGAAATCTTACTTGGCACGCTATTTGCTTATAATGTTATAAGTCAGAATTTTTAAATTATTCGTACAATAAGTTTTCTAGGGGAGGGGGAGATAATAAGGGGGGTAATTAAATGCCATTAACTTTAGCAATATTAATATTTATTGCTATTATGTGGATTCCAGTAGCTCTTCTTTTTCTTGGTAAAGGTGAAGCAAAAGGGACTGGCTTTGCAACTGGTGTTGTAGGTATACTGGTAGTCCTAGGAGCTTTGGTTGAGGCTACACCATTATTTCAACAGGATGTTTTTGGTTCTGGTCTCCTTTTTGCCCATGGTATTCTTTATATAGTAGTATCCTATGCACTATTAACAGGCCTATCTGATATGAGATCAGTAGGTAATGTTAGTTTAACCGTAGCAATTATCTCTTTTATTTATACTGTAGTTTATACCACCGGAACTGCATTAGTACCAGCAAGTCCTTATCTTGCCATGATGTGTGCGGGTTATACTGTTCTGACTCTTGAAGTATGGTTAAATTCATATGGTAAATTCTCAGCAAAATATCTTGCATATTCACTTATCATCTGGGCCTTTATCGGACTGTGGATTCCAGCCTTCTCGGTCTTAACCACAGGTGAATTTCCCTTTTAGTTAAACTAGCTTTATTATATAATCCCCTCTCCTCTGGAAATAAAAGGTGGCTGTTTTACTACAACAGCTGCTTTTTATTTTATCATTACTATTTCTGGTTAGAGAGATAATAAAAAAAGTGAAGCCATAAAATGCTATGGTAAACATTTTATGGCTTCACTTTTTTTATTATATTTGTTCTTTAAAAAAAAATGGAGCGGGTGATGGGAATCGAACCCACGTACCCGGCTTGGAAGGCCGGTGCTCTACCATTGAGCTACACCCGCAAAAGTTTCTTATTTCGTGAACAAATACTATTATACCAAACCATCTTCATTTGTCAATAGTAAGATTAAGGATAAATATAATCTATTAAATATAATTTTGCCTTAATTTCTTCTCCGTTGATTTCAAGCAATCCTACCGAAGCACGGCTTTCACCCCTTGGTTGCACCGGACTGCCAGGGTTCATGATAATTACTCCTTCTTCCTCCCGCAAATCAGCAACGTGAGTATGACCATAAATAGCAACCCTGGCCTGTAATTTCTTAGCCCTTTCTAAAATGGCTACGGTGTTGCTTTTAACACCGTAGCGATGTCCATGGGTTATGAATATTCTATGTCCACCCACAACTAAGATATCTTCCAGTGGTCCATCACCTGGCCAGTCACAGTTTCCGATAACTCCCCGGGCAGGTATTTCCAGTAGATAGGCAAGGCTATCGGCATCCCGGTAGTGATCACCTGCGTGGATAATCAGGTCTACCTCTCCACTCAATTGCTCTACAACATATTGAACCGGGCCTAGACGCCCATGGGTATCGGAAACAACCATTACTCGCAACACTAACCCTCCTGAACTGTTCTTAGGCGGTCAAGTATCTCTTTTGCCCTTTGCAGTGCCTTGCCCCGGTGACTAATTAGGTTCTTTGTAGTTAAATCTAACTCTGCAAAGGTCTTTTTAAACTCGGTAACATAAAAAAGCGGGTCATAACCGAATCCGCCTATACCCTTCATTTCCCTGAGGATAAGTCCTTGGCAAGCTCCGTCTGCTGTCTGGGTTTTCCCATCTGGAGTTGAGACAGCAATAACACAACGGAAACGACCCGTACGTTCTTTTTCCGGGACCCCCTCCATAAGCTGTAAGAGCTTGTTGTTATTCCTTTGGTCATCCTTTGGCTCCCCGGCAAAGCGTGCTGAATGTACCCCGGGGGCACCCTTTAGTGCATCAACTTCTAATCCAGAGTCATCAGCCAGGGCTAACTCCCCGGTAAACTCAGCAGCAGCCACAGCTTTCTTGATGGCATTGGCCTCAAAGGTATCCCCATCCTCTTCGACTTCCTGAAAACCTGGATATTGACCAATGGGGACTACTTCAAACCCTAATGGTTTTAACAACTGGTCCAATTCCTTTACTTTTCCCTTGTTATTAGTAGCTAAAACCAGCTTCACATCTGCACCTACCCAATCATATTAGATATTTTATCACCTAAAACTTCTTTTTGTAAGGATATTAATTCCATAATACCGGCCGTTGCCAGGTCTAATAAACTATTCATTTCATCCCGTGAAAAGGTCGCCTCTTCACCTGTACCCTGTATTTCCACAAATCTGCCTGTTCCTGTCATTATCACATTCATATCGACCTCGGCGGCACTGTCCTCGGCATAGCACAAATCCAGCACCGGAACTCCATTAACCATGCCTACACTGGTGGCAGCAATAAAATCCTTAACAGGCATTTCTTTAAGCATACCCTGTTCCATGAGTTTATTCAAGGCCAACATCATTGCTACATAGGCGCCTGTAATGGAGGCAGTCCTGGTGCCTCCATCGGCCTGGATAACATCACAATCCAAAGTTACAGTGCGCTCGCCCAGGGCTTCCAAATCAACCACAGACCGCAGGGAACGACCAATTAGCCGCTGAATTTCCATAGTGCGACCGCCAAGTTTACCCCTAGCCGCCTCTCTAATAGTTCTTGTTCCCGTGGCCCTAGGAATCATGGCATATTCTGCTGTAACCCATCCCTTTCCTAAGCCCTTCAAAAAAGGAGGCACCCTTTCTTCAACTGTGGCGGTACAAATAACTCTGGTATCGCCCACCTCTATCAGCACTGAGCCTTCGGCATACTTGTTATAATCTGTTGTCATATTTACTGTTCTTATTTGTCCTGGTTTTCTTCCGTCAACTCTCTCCATATAGATGGATAGCCTCCTTATGTAATCTGTTTGGATCTTCTGCGGGCCCGTCTAATGAGTTGGAATTGGTCCGGCGGTGTTAGCGGGCTTTCACCTTCAACCACCGGTCCAATCAGCCCCACCAACACATAAAGTTCTTGAATGGGGTCCCACATTAGTTCCTTGACCAATCTAAAATTTGTGACTTCGCTTGTCTTTTTAACATGTAGGCGTGGTCCAGTACAGGAATAGGAACCATCCCCCACCTTAATATGTGTCTCATCTTGATAGTAAATACAATGATCCTGAGCAATAATTGCCTTTACCCTATTTTCTAAGGCGTCTAAATCAATACTAGGTTTGTCTTCAAACTCCAGTACAAAGCCATGTTTTATATCACTGTGGACCTTTGGCTTCTTGATTCCTAATTCCTGGGTTAATATCCTGGTGGTGATATCTTCTGCCGTATGGGCCATCTTTCGATAGATTAGAGATTCAAAGACTATATCAGCAATTTCCTGGGGCTCAGGCCCAAAAATATTAGGTCTGGTAACGATAACTTCCTCTCCTATACCGATTAATATTTGGGCATTAATCTTCAGCATTTGATAAAGAAGATCAAAATGCTCAACAATAACTCTCCTGTCCTGCTTAATGGCTTCCTGTACTGCCTCAACAATTGCCCATGGTTGACTGAAGGCCATTTCAAATCTCATGTCCAAGTGATAGGTACGGCTTCTAAAATGCTTACGCCCAGCATCCTCTAACAGGGGCAGGGGTCTGACATTTATTCCATCATCGTCGTTAGTAAGCTCTAGACCAGGAAACATTCCCCTAATCAAAAGTGATTTTCCTGCTCCTGCGTCCCCTACAAAACCGATAAGGTGGTCCTCGGGGCTAAGGTAGCGATGGGCAAGGCTACCACCCAAGGCTAATAAGCGATATCTTCCCCTGGGGGCAAAGTAAACCGCGTGCATAAGATATTCATGAATTATCGAAGAAACCGGCATGTCATCTCCCCCTTAGAATTCTAAGTTGGCACCTTCCCTAGCCAATAGTACTTTCTGCCCGAAACCTTGCTCAGCCTGGTTTTGTAATTCAGAAAGAATATACTCTGGGTAAAAATGGGTTATCATTAGTTCCTTGACGCCAGCTTCCCTGGCCAATTCTCCGGCTTGCCGGGCAGTTAGATGGTTTTCTTTAAGATATTCAGCATCCTTATCCAGCCCACTGGCTTCACACAAGAAGACTTCAGCCCCGGCGGTAAATTTCACCAAGTTCGGATTATAGGCTGTATCCCCCGAAAAAACAAACCTTTTGCTTCCTTCAATTTTCATACTATAGCAGGGCAGATTATGTAAAGCCGGCATAAAGCTCACTTTAAGTCCAGCAATTGTTTCCTCCCTTGGTTCTAGTAAATGATCAATAATGTTAATTTTAAAGGCCTTTGTGAAGGAGGTTATTCTATTAAAATCCTCGGCAGGGCCACTTGGCAAATAAAGGGGTAGTAGTTTGTTCATCCGCCCCTCTCTGTTGGCAGACTCAACTGCATGTCTAAGGCAGTAGATATCCATTATATGATCAGGATGTAAATGACTTATAATAACAGCATCCAGTTCCTGGAGATCGATGTGTTGAATCAGACGGCTTAATACACCGTTACCAGCCTCAATAAGCAGATTTTTGCCCTTGTCTTGCAGCAGGTAACCTGAGCAGGCTCCACTAACTCTGGGATAGGGTGCCCAACAGCCCAGAACAGTAAGTTTCATATTTATGCTCACCTCATTATGATATGCTTTGCTCCATGGGAACAGCAGCCAATGGCTCCATTAAACTGGGGAAATTTCGGCACCATAACCGGCAGCTGCATTTCATTCTCAATTATTTTTACCAGTGCTTGGTTATGGGCCACTCCACCTGTAAAAACGATAAGGTTAGATTGAAGCTTAACCAGCATCGGCTTTATTCTTTTAAAGATTGTATAGTTAACTCCTGCTGCCAGTGATGCTACACTGTGCCCTTCAACCACCTTGCCAATCAATTCTGTTTCTCCAAATATTGCACAGGTAGAATTTAAATCTACAGGGTTCCGATGATGTTGTGATAGCTCCTCCATATCAATATCTAAGACCGTGGCCATATTTTCTAAATAACGCCCCGTGCTGGCAGCACATTTATCATTTGTTTGGAAATCCACCATTTTTCCCCGGGAAACCAACACAACTTTACTGTCCTGTCCCCCAAGATCCAGCAGTGTAAATTCCGAGAGGCCAGTTTGTTCAATTGCTCCCAGCACGTGGGCCTTTATCTCAGCGATTATTTCTGCCCCTTTAAGATTAATGGTTTGCCTGCCATAGCCGGTGGCAACCACCTTTTCAGGCGTTCCAAGACCCAGGGCAACCAGGTCGACCTCAAGTTGGCCGTCCCTATAGGTTCCATGATTACGGTAAAAAGAAACCGTATCGAACCTATTAAATTTATAACCGCTATCAGGTTCCCATAAAGCAACCTTCACATTCCGACTACCTAAATCAATTCCACAAATCAAAGTTTTCACCTCAGAATGTCCAAAAAGGCGTCCAGACGCATACGGGTACGGGCGTCCAATTTGTTTGGTTTATCCCCTTCTAGGGTCAGTATGGGGTATTTTAGCTTCTTGCGTATAATCAAATCCTCAATCTGCCTGTAGCAAAAGCTCTGGGCATAATGAATGACCCCATCAATCTGTCGTTTTTCAAGTTCCCTCGATATATCTTCCAGTCGATAAAAGATTCCATAGGGATAGCTGTAGACCCTGTACTGCTCAATAATATCCTCTATTTCAAAGGGCATGGTGAATTGCCGCTGGGTTTCATTAAAGACGATTCTGGCTCCACGTTCCTCTACATAATCGTATAAATCGTCTACAATGGGTGGAACTCCTATATAGGCAAGTCTCAAATCTGCCTTAATGGGTGTCCTTTCGGATAACTTATCAAGAAATTCATCCATCCTCTTTTCAAATTTGTCAGGTTCCCCATCAAAGTCACTACAGCTAACTTGATAAAGGTGATTTTCCCAGCCCCTGACCCTATTATCCTGCCAGGTAAGTCGATCAATTTCTTTAACCTTACGGCGAATCTCATCTAATCTTTTTTTTACTTGATAAACCTCTTGCCAGTTAGTCCCCAAAGCGGTGATAAGCTTTTCCATTTGAAGCTTAAGTAAATCATAATCCCTGTCAAAGGGAAAGGCGAAGGGGATAACCTTTACTCCCTCCATCTCCAGGGTTTCCATCAGGGCGTGGGTGTTACTGCAATCACCCTGGGTGACAGCAATCACCGTATTGATATCAGCACTCAGCCTTGTGGTGGAGTAAAGCCCCTTGATCCAGGCACAAAGATTACGGGGATAACCTGCTATCTCCGCCTCTTCTACCAATCCCTGTGGGTTGCTATGGGTTATAAAGATATTGTTTAAATCAACTGGAATCTTTCCTGCGGCATAGACCACCTCCATGGGAACAGTGGTGGTCATCCCAATCTTTTCCACTATATTACCCCCTTGGCCCTTAGCAGAGCCAGGGTACGGCTCATTTCATTATAGGTAATCATTAAGCCCTCATCTACACCCATTCCCGGCTTAGCCAACATTTGATCAGGTTGGGTAGCAATGCCAATGTGGACACAAACCTGGGCCGAGCGATCTGTTTCATTGCAGGTACCGCCCAGATAGGCCCCTACCCCGCCCCTTTTGGCGTAAAGTACAGCCTCAATGGTATTATTAATCCCACCGAGATCCGGGGTTTTAATTTGCACCATATGCCCGGCCCCGGCATCCACAAACTCACGAATATCCTCCAGGGTATTACACCATTCATCGGCTACAATTTCAACATTAACAGCCCTTTTCTTTAAAATACCGCATAGTTCTGCCAAGGCTTCAATCTGAGCTGGTTTGCTGCCCCTATCTGTAGGCCCTTCTATTCTTATTTGCAGGGGTGAGGCTGCCTGCTCAATCCCGGCCAAATAGTCTGCCATCCTGTATAAATCCTCATCAAAGGCTTGACCTATTGTGCCGTAAACATCAATATGCAGGACCGGGCGGTAATCTTCTCCTCCAAGCCTATGGGCCCTCTCCTTCAGCCAGGAAACATACTCCAAAAGTTTTTCTCCCCGGTTACCCAGCTTTTCAGCCACATTATTAATCAGCCCGTGGGGCAGCACGTCGGCCCTCTTGATAATGGTTTTATCGGCATTGGTATAGCGTTCGTCTCCCGTTTGAGTAAAAAGGGGCACCCTTTTATTTTCTAGATTACAATTATATTCTCGGGCAATAACCTCTGCCATACTGTGGCGGGAAGCTTTTGCTGCCGCATCTAACAAAGCCTGGGTAATGCCATAGCGTATGGCTGTGTGATATTGGTCCCCATCCGTTCTTCTAAGTCTGTCAAATTCCTCCGCCAGCTGCCTAAATCCCGTGATTTCCCTGTCCCTTAGTCTAGGCAGTATTTCCTGCTCTAAAACAGGTATAAATTCTTCTGCAATAAAAAGTGGGTCTCGTCCCCCGGCACCGGAATACTGAACCGCAGCACAGTCCCCATAAGCTACCGAGCCATCCTCCAAAAGAAGCATAATGGATATAGACTCCCCCCTCTGCCTAACGGCAGAAAAACCATTTGTAACTGGTTCCCCCAATAGGGCAAAGCCGTCTTGCCTGCGTCCCATCTTAATTGCCTTTTGATCATCAAAATAAAAGCCGGTTAAACCCGGCGAAACAACAGCACCGATAATTCTCATGATTTGACTCCCCTCTTATGCTTCTAAGCAACAACTAACGGGGCTTGCCTACTAACATTCCCTTACCAATGGCATAGATATCGTCAATAACCATTTGAAAGCTAGGCTCCCTTCCTTCAGCTTTGCCCCTGGTGGCTATTTTTTCCCTGTGAATATCCTTTATATCATCCCCAAAGGGTAGGTTGCCAAAATCAAGAAGTCTAACCGCCCCATGATGATCCCTGGCCGGTAGTAACCGACCTAGATTAAACCTGCTGGGGGCAAAGGGTACATCAATAACACCAGCTTGAAACCCCCTAACTGTTCCTAAGGCTATATCCCCTTCACCAAATTCAAGGAGCCGTTCCAAAATAGCCCTGGTTTCTGCCTTAATTAGATCCTTTTCATTCTTTAGCTCTATTGTCTCCAGTAATGGTTGATCCTTAAGCATATTTAGGACTTGTTTGGTAGCCTTAATTCCGGCTGAATTAGCTTCCTTGGTAGGGATGCCTAGGGCCTCATGGGGCGTTTTAACAATAACCTTAGTGGCTTTAGACATGGCGGCAGTGGCAGCTCCCCAGCTAATTACACCAAAGGCCTTGCTTTCATCCTGGGGAAAACCTCCCATCCATTGGTGAAAAACCGTGGTAACAACTGTATCTCGATAGCCGAATCTCCCTAGATACTCCTCTGCCAATTCCTCCAGGGAACGTATGGCAGCCACATCCTGAATTAGATTGCCGCATTGGCCATACCCAAGGGTTAAACTTTTTACCCCTTGCTCAGCGGCCAGCAGGGCCTCGATTATAGCTATGCTGTGGGAAATGCAAGGAGGAACTAAAGTTCCGGTTAGGGGACCAAAGGGTTCCCTGTTTATGGAAATACCCTTATCTTCATAATAACCCACCAGCCTATCGACATATTGCCAATCCCTGATGGACCTTTCCAAAGGAACATCCTTGGCGTAAGGTATATTATAGGATATGCCCCCTCCCTCGTAGGCAGTAAAACCTCCCGCCAGGGTTATTTCCGCCAATAACCTGGCATCCGGGGTACCATGCCGTACTTGAATGGGTGCTTTAACTGCCTCAACAACCTCTCTGCAGGCATCTAAACCATGATTTACCGCCGGAAAACCGTTAAGCATGGACCGACCTACCGAGCGACTCTCTTCAATGCCAGCCTGGGCTTCATTATAGCGATTTTGTCTGGTATAGCTGTCAATGGTGGTTGGCAAAAGGTCTGCCCCTCCCTCATTGACCAAATACTGCAGCAGGTCGATGTGTTCAAGGACAAGTGCTACACCTGCCCTTGGCTGGGCCAGGGTTATTCCCTCTTTCTTGGCAGCTTCCAATTTACTGGCAAATCGACGATCCTGGGGCAGTTTAGATTGATAATCAATGGCCTCTTCCAAATCAACTTCCTGTCCGGTGGGCCAAGTATTTAGTACACCCTGACGAAGTTCCATAAATTTATCCCAGTCAAGTTTTTTATTGATCAGTTGCAACTATTTCACTCCCTCACTAGATCTCTACCAATTGTTTTTTTAATAAACCCAGGGCAGCCTTAGGGTTAACCTCCGCCAATAACCCTGCCGCCCCTAGTATATAATCCTTATCCAGCATAAGCTTTGGATTTTTAGGTTTAAGAATTGTTGTCTGGTCAGATTTATCACTGACCCCCAGCAGAATATCACCAGGTTTGGCATGATTTACAATTACACCCCCGGTACCGATAACACAGGGAGTGCTGGTTAAATCTTTACCATGCTGGACGTATACTGCACCCATGGGTGTCCACATGGTTTCCAATGTGCCTGAGTGCCTTTCTACGGCTAGTTCTGTAGCTGCCCTAGCCATAGCAGTTTCTATTTTCCATTGTTCCTCGGTTTCGGGCAGATAATCAATGTTCTGACGCACCCGCTCAATATAAGATGCAATAGCTAGCTCCGTTACCCCTGATTGGGAAGCGAGTTTGCCAATGCTAACCGATTCCAATAAAGAGCGTGCACTGACCCTCATACCCAGATCACCTTCAACAGTTCTCTTGGCAAAGGGCTCCGGTATTCCCTTATAGGTAACACCTGATTTTGTAGGAAAACCATCCGACATTGAATGGATATCCGTTGTAGCGCCTCCAATATCAACAATTATCAAGTCGCCCCAGCCTGGCTCACCCTCTGTACCTTTGGATAAAAGCTTGCCAGCCTCAAGGACTGCCGCCGGGGTTGGCATTAATACCCCTTGAATATAACTTTCCGCCCTTTTAAGCCCTTTTGCCTCAACTATCTTTTCAAGAAACGTATTTCGGATAGTTTCCCTGGCTGGTTCCACATTCAATTTATTCAATTCAGGCAGAACATTTTTAGTTATAATGGCATCTTTACCGGCACGAACCAGAATATCCTTAACTTCTTCAGCTGCAGACTTATTGCCGGCGATAATTACTGTCTCACCGCATTTTGCCTCAGCCAGCATATGGGCGTTGTGGATAATTGTATCGCGATTACCCCCGTCGGTTCCTCCCGCTAATAAAATAATGTCCGGGCAGCTAGCTTCAATCTCCTCTATTTCAATCCGGGTAAGCTGATGGGCATATACTCCCAATACACGGGCTCCTGCCCCTAGGGCAGCCTGTCTGGCAGCTTCCACCGTGAGATCTTTAACCAGGCCAATAGCCACCATACGCAGGCCTCCTGCTGCACTGCTGCAGGCCAGCTTATATTTGAACTCCGGCAAATCTCCACCAAAAGCCGGTCTGATTTTCTCCAGAGCTTGTTCCAGTCCTTCTAAAATATTTGTTTCCACTGTTGTGATGGCTTTGGCAGTAGCTATAATTTCCACCCCGCTAATATCAACGGCTGTGATTTTTGTATAGGTGCTGCCAAAATCAATTAATAGGGCCAGCTCCATACCGGTCCCTCCTAACATTTCTGGGTAAAACCAAGATCTCGCAAAATATCATCTATAGCGTCCTGGGGCATGGTACCAGGAGGATAGGCACGGTCAAAACCCATATGGATAAATTTTTTCTCCACCTCGTTCCAGTCCTGCTTGCCCACCACCAGATTGCCTCCGACATACATCTTGATTTTACCTACCCCTGCCTCTATTGCCTTTTCACGTAAGCCCCGACAATCTATCTCACCATGACCGTATAGGGAAGAAACCAGTATGGCATCTGCGTTAGTTTCGACTGCCGCATTGACAAATTCTTCCTGGGATGCCATTACACCGATGTTGATCACTTTAAAACCAGCCTCGCTGAGAGCATATTCAAGAATGCGATTGCCCACGGCATGTACATCTGCTCCAATTACTCCCAAAACCAGCGTCAATTGTCTTGTTTCCTCAGCCACCAGCAAGACCTCCTACTTAATATCTAAAGATAATGTATACAAGATTTTCTTTAGTTTCTCCTATTTTGGAATACTTTCCTCCTAAATAAAGATATTTTTGTTAAACTTTTTTCGCACCAAAAAAATACCCTGGTTTCATCCAGGGTATTTCAGACTGTTGAAAAAGATACAAATGGGTTTTAATAATCCTGAACAGCGACATTCGGAGCAGTGGAAACAGCGCTTCGCGAAGCTGAGGATGCGAAAATGGGTGAGCGGACATGGACGTCCGCGAAAGCCTGAGGTAAACACGATGTTTACTCGAAGGCGGCCCATTTTCGCCCGAAGCAAGGGATTAGCGCTGTCCACTGCGGAGATAGGAGTCGTGAGGGATTATTAAAACCCGAATATAGGTAGTTTCTCGAAAATCTGAAATACCCCGGTTTTATCCAGGGTATTTCGATAATACTTATTGGCCTGCAAAGTAGGCAGTAATACCTCGGGCAATAGCCTCAGCAGCCCTTTGCCTAAATTGCTCTGTAGCAAGCATTTGTTCCTCTTCACTATTAGATAAAAAGGCTGTTTCAACTAATATACTTGGCATCATACTGGTGCGAAGAACTGCAAAGTTTGACTGCAGCACACCAATATCCCTGCGGCCCAGTGTACTAACAAGCTCCCGCTGCACATCTCCCGCTAAGCGGGAGCGATCATTCCGTTGGTCATAAAGGCCTGGAATGCTTGACGGAGCATAAAAGAAAGTAGATGTTCCGGCAATGGCTGGGTTGGTGTTGGCATTGGCATGGATACTTACAAAGATGTCTGCGTTCTGGTCATTAGCCATCCGGGTACGTTCATATAAATCAACGTAAACGTCGGTGGTACGGCTAAACAGCACCGTTGCACCCTGCTGCCTTAATATCTGTGCCAGTTTCATAGTTGTGTCTAGATTTACATCCTTTTCTTTTAAACCATTTTTGCCTGTGGCCCCTGCGTCATAACCGCCATGACCAGGATCAAGGAAGATAACCCGCCCCTCAAGGCTGTTGCTATATGTTATTCCGGCTACCTCCAAGGTGAGTGCCTTTTTATCTGGAGCTAAGCTGGCCTTTACTCTGGCATACTGTTTTAAGTCAACAACAATTCGTAAAGTATAGGGGTCTTCACTGAAAATACCGGTACGAACCTTATCAACTATTTTAGTGTTGCCATTGATAGTTTCAGGGATGTTATTTAAGTCAACGTCCGTTAGGTTGACCACAAACCTGTTTGGATTGCTTAGGGTAAAGGTATTGTATTCGATGGCCTTGTCACTGACAATATTGACATAGGTTACATCATTTTTCTCTACAATCTGCACATCAACTAGTTTAGCTTCCGGAACATTCCCTGGGGGAACCTGGTTTCCTGAACCATTATTTGGATCAGGCTTTGTTGAGGGTAACCAACCAAGATCAGCATCGGCCGGTGGTGGTGGTTCTGGCTGGTCAACCACTGATACTAGCCATCCTGCTACCCAGGCTGTATTTCCATTCTCCTGTCTTACTTGCAGCCAATCCCCTGACCGGCTAATGATGGGTAGTCGTACTCCCCTGCTGACTTGCCCGGCAACATTGTGGTCAGTGCCTGGACCTCCTCTGAGATTCATGCTATCAGAATTAATTACTGCAACTTGACTCGATGAGGTAGAAGGATTAGTGGGTGTTGTTGCTGGAGTCGGATTATGTATGGTGACTAGCCAATTAGCTACCCAACCGGTAATACTGCCGGACTGTACCCTTACCCAATCCCCACTCTCGGACAATACAGTAAACTTATCCCCCTTTTTCGCACTCCCTGCCAAGGCAAAGTTTGTACCGGCCCCGCTCCTAATGTTGACAGTGTCTGCTGTAACCTCTGCCACTTTACTGCCCGTGGTGGCAGTATTTGACGGAGTAGTTTGGGTTGAGGCTGTGTTCTGAACTGATACTAACCAGTTGGCCACCCAGCCTTTAATGTTACCAAACTGGATTTGGTACCAATCCCCATTCTGGGCGAGAATTGTAAGTTTGTCTCCCTTTTTAGCACTTCCAGCAATATTGAAGTTTGTGCCTGGCCCACTACGAATATTCAGTGTGGTCCCTGTTACTTCGGCTATTTTTCCCTGGTTTGAGGTTGTGCCCCTGGATACGGCGGTATCCTGAACTGATACAAGCCACCCAGCTACCCAGGCGGTCTTATCCCCAAATTGAATCTTATACCAGTCGCCACTTTTGCCGGTAACGGTCAACCGATCCCCTTTGTTTATTTGCCCTACAATGGCACTGCTGGTATTAGGACTACTGCGCAAATTTAGCTTGTCCACACTTGATATAGCCAGCTGTGCTGCCTCAGCCAGGCGAAGGCCTCCAGCCAGGAGTATAAATAACCCCAGCCCCGCCAGGAGGGCAAATTTTAGAAACCGGTTTCTTTGGATATCCAGCGTCATCTCTACCTTCCTTTCGGGATCCGCATACCATAAAAATTTTCTACCTTATTAGACGAAATACCTGCTTATTTTGTAACAATAAGAACGGTAAATTAAGGTATCAAATTATAAATTATCATTATTTGTTATTAAATGTAGCTAAGCTTTAAAACCTGTTTTCATTGCTAGCTATTTACAGCATAAGTAGACAATTATATGTAAATATTTATATTGTCTGCTCCATTTTAGCTAGACAAAATTCATTGGAGGGATTTAGCGAATGTCAAAATACCGAAACTTGTTAATCCCGGCTTTTATTGCCATTTTTATGATGTTGCCAATTCACCCTTCCGGTGCAAATGAAGTTGATTTTCACTGCTGCCCCTTCAATGAAGATATTGATCGAGTTCTAATTCCCAGCAATCCGCCCATGCAAGGAGAAGATGTAACTACTCTGCAATTGGAGTTACAGGCATTAAACTATTATAATGGGCCTATTACCGGGGTATATGGCCCCATGACCCAAACTTCCGTTAAAAGTTTTCAATCGAAAAACAACCTTATCCCTGATGGTGTCGTGAATATAGAGACATGGCATAATCTTGCTTTACAAGTGGAACACCCGGTAACTAAAACTGAAAAAATCCCACCACCCACTGGTGAAATAGCTATCATCGTTGATACAACAAAAAGAAAACTCACTATTTTTTCTGACGGACAACCATATAAACAATTTAATATTGCCTGTGGCAAACCCTCCACTCCATCACCCGTTGGAACCTGGAAGGTGGTGCATAAGGCAACAAATTGGGGGACTGGCTTTGGAACTAGGTGGCTGGGGCTTAATGTGCCTTGGGGCAAATATGGCATTCATGGAACTAACAAACCCTTTTCTATCGGAAGCTATGCCAGCCATGGCTGCATACGTATGCATAATACCAGTGTGGAACAGCTTTATCCTTGGGTACCTAGAAACACTCCTGTTTATATAATAGGAAGTCCTTTTGGTGTACCCGGCCAATCCCATGGACGTCTTGTCCGGGGTGATCGTGGTTCTGACGTTTATGAAGTCCAGCGAACATTGAAGAGATTAGGTTACTACGAGCAGGATCTTGACGGTATTTTTGGTCACGGTCTTGAGACTGCCATTAAAGAATTTCGTAAAGCACACGGGCTGCCAATGGATAACTGTGTTGATCAGGAAGTATATAAAGCACTTGGGCTATAGTATTATCAGAAAATCCAAAGGTCCGGCTTATGCCAGACCCCCAGTATTAATTAACTATTATTGCTTGCCGATTTGACTCAAATACTTCCTCTTTATATCTGGTAATCTTTGGCCTCCAATCTAGCTGCCGTAATAACTGATTGTAATCCTCCTGGGTAATATCACCCCATTTTTTCCCTAACATAGACACAAAAACCGCTTCCATAACGTTGGTGCCAAAGGTTCGTCCATGAAACTCCGGCGTGGTGGTTACTAAAACCCCGGCCCCCCGCTCCTTAAGTAACTTCACGTCTGATTCAGTGGTTGTATTAGTTATTATTATTTGTCCGTTCATTTTGCCTGGCAAATGCTTTCTGATCAAATGATAGTCTCCGGCTATCACTTCTGCATCCTGATAATATTTAGCAAATTTAGCTGACTTTGCTGAATTATGCTTATCCTGTTTGGCTCCGGTGGGATAAATAATTTGAAAGGGAAGCCTTGAAACTATTGGCATCAATTTATTGGCTATACTCTTTAATTTTTCCAGGGAATATATTGGGTAGCGGATACCTAAAGAAAATATCAAATCGCCAAAGGTTATGCGGCAACCTATTTTTGTCAAAGCTTCAGCCATCCCGAAACGATCCATGGCACTGACCATTAATACCTTAGTCTCCTGCTTAATCAATCCTTGTTGCACAAGATGTCTAACAACTTCCCTTTCTAGAGTATTTTTTAGACCACTACCATCAACAACCGGAGTGACTTTGACTGATTGCATTAAACGCAAGCCGTCATGAATAACATACCTGTTGTTCCCAGCATATAGATAAACATCAATCCCGCCCAAGCCGATGGCATCTACCATTCCGTCTAATTCCTGGAGCATGGCTATAGCCTTATTGATGTCCCCATCGGTCCCCCTTCTACTTATCTCAAACCTTTGACCAAGAAGTTCCACATTAACTGTATGATCTCTTTTTGATGAACCGAGACTAACACTTACTACCTTTTTCACGTAAACACCTCCGGGCAAAAACCTTACCCTAATTTTAACCAAAAGTTTATTAGTTAAAGCAGTATTTTTGGCAATAAATTTTTCTTGTACTAAGAAGAACCGCTTTATCAGCGGTTCTTCCACTTGTATTTACCCTTCTGTACAGTGATGTCATATTCGTCCAGCAAATCCAGGACCTCATCGTAACTTGATAGATAGCCCGACTTAACAGCCTTAATTTGTTGGTCTGAAAAAGTAATACCGGTATTTTCTCCCCTAGGAGCAGTTACCTCCACCAATCTCCTAAATCGGTTTTCTATCATCTTGACACCCCCATTTTAGAAGAGCTTATAGCGCCCCCCCATGCTTATTTAGCACCTGGGCAGCTCTTTCGCCTAACTCATCGGTGGTTACTACTGTAACCAGGAAAGCCTTACCTCCTGCAACGCCGTAATCATGTGCAGCCATACCACTTACCGATGGGTCCGCAGCCCTTAAAATTCTAGCATCAGAATTTGAAAACCTATCTTGATTCTCAGAAAACAAAGTGAGACCAGTTATGGTTTCCGCATCATTCAGAGGATTATTTAGATGGGAATCATTAGTTATACCATACCTGGAAATTCTATCTAGGCTTATATCCGTGATTCCAATCTCCTTTATCTCATCAACAGCTGCTTGAGCCTTGGTACTGGAGGGAAAGTAAGCCAGAATAGAACGCATACCCTTTGGTAATGTCAATTTTAAAGACCCCTTTCCAAATTGTTTGTTAGTTTGCCCTTTATAAGTGAAAATTAGACTAAATAATTCAACAATTATATATGTTTTCTGTTAAAATTAAATTGATATCTATTATTTGGGTGGGAATTTATGTAAATTATTATACAGGGAGGGTCTTTATGTATCATCGAAAAATTTTATCGTATGTTGCTATTATATTGATAAGCCTAATATTTGCTTCAACTGCCTGGGCTGGTAATATGCAGCAATCCTTACTGGAAAAACTCCCGGAACCGGGTGAACAGTTAACCCGGGCAGAGTTTGTTTCTATGCTGGTAACTGCTGCCAATATTCCTGTACCTGCTAAAACCGTATACATGCCCCTAGATGTTTCCACTGGTGCCTGGTATGCAGAGGACATAAAAGCTGCTCTGGCGGCTGGAATTATAAACCATTCCAGTGGTGACACCATCTACCCTAACGAACCGATTACCCAGGCCCAGGCAGTAGCATTAATCTCACGGGTCCTTGGCCTGCCGGGGCTTGAAGCTCCGGGTCCCCTTCCGGCTCCTGCACCCGACCACTGGGCAAAAATACCCTATAGCTGGCTAATAAAAGAAGGTATCCTAAATACACCCATTAGTCCTGAAAAGGTAATGACTCCAATTGAAGGAGCCTCCCTTTTGAACAAAGTATTTGGTACATCCCTTGAGGCCGAGGAGCTATATAAAAAGAGCCAAGCTGCCCATACTAATATTAAAACCATGCGAGTGACAGGTAACATGATTATGAGCGTGGAAGGTAATCCTAACTTTTCCCAGGCTATGCCCCCTGAGACCGTTCAGGTTCGTTCCAACGTAACTATTGAAATGAATCAGGAGCAAGGCCTTAGCCAAAAGTTAATTATGAACATGTCCGGACTTCCGGAGCAAACTCCCCCGGTAGAAATGGAGCAATACCTCTTGGCTGATGGCATTCACATGAAGCTAAAGGATCCCAAAACAGGCGCAGCCCAGTGGGTATCCGTACCTAGCGAGACGGATATCAAAGAGTTACTTAAACAACAATCAGGCACAATGCAATTACCTAAGGAATTAGATAAATATTTCAACTACCGGCTTGTTGGCGAGAAAACCATTGGGGATTTCACCTATTATGACCTTGCCTTTTATGGAAATATACCAAGTTTAGCTACTTTAGTAAATCTTGCGGGAAGCCCTGCCGGGCTTGCCCCGGAATTGACGGATAATATGGCAAAATCAATGGACATGGTAAATGGCATTAGTATGGTGGGAAGAACACTAATTGACAAAAAATCTTATCTTACCAATAATATAAGTGCCTTTACGGTGATTAACTTTAAAGAGACCTTTGAGGATGAAACAAATCCTTATAAAACCCTGATGAATAGCTTTAATTTCACCTATAAAGACTATAATTCAGTTATCGAGGTCAAGCTTCCCCCGGATGCAATAGCAGAGCAATAAATAATTCACATTTCACCAATAAATTATTAGTTGGAGGTATAAAATGGTTACTAACCAAAAACCTTCCCTGGAGCAATATATCCTCGTTGCCTTGATCGATATCTACAGAGGTCTTGATGTCAAATTACCTGTAGACCTTGATATATCAGCCCAACATCGAGTAATGAGGGATGTCCTTTCTTCTGCCATTAGCTTTGCCACAAAGCCCGAGAGCATGCAGACGATAAGTGATGAATTATTCATATGCGCAAGGGAAGGCTGTACTTTGCAGCAACAGATGCAAGTAATTGAAAAGCAGTCACCCGATGTACTGAACGCTAAAATGACTGCTTCCGCTTATATGCTTAAATTGTTAAATAAAGAAGCAAACCTACAATAAGAGTTAGATCAAGAGACACTCACCTAAAAAGATGAGTGTCTTTTTCTTACTTAGCCATTATATAGTTGAACATACATCTTGCCATATTGTCCGCCGCCTACCACGCCAATACCAACTTTAGTATATTCCGCCTTCAAGATATTGGCTTTATGACTGGGAGAATTCATCAGGTTCTTGTGTGCAGTATTTACATCATTTGCCCCTGCCAGGTTCTCACCAGCAAAGCGATAGGTTACACCGTTATTTTTCATCATATCAAAGGGTGAACCGTAGGTGGGTGACTGGTGAGCAAAGTAGTTATTGTCAATCATATCCTGGGCTTTCATACGGGCAAGTTGGGTCAGTTTAGCATCAGTTGTTAAGGGCTGGAGACCTGCAGCTGCACGCTCTTTGTTAATTAGGTTCAGCATAGCCTGCTCCTCGGCGGTAATAACACCGCTGGAACTCTGAGAGGGTGTGGTAGTTTGCTGGCTAGGTACAGTCTGGGTTGGCTTTGTAGTTTGGGTTGGTGTACTGGTGTTTCTGTATACAGTATAGTTAGTATAATTTGGTGTATTGTAATTACTGTAGCTTGGGGTTGTAGTTGTTCTACTTGTATTACTGTAGTTGTAACTGGTGTAGTTACTGTAGTTACTGTAGTTGCTGGAGTTGCTGTAGCTGGTATAGCTGGTATAATTTGTATAAGCCTCTGCCTTCGCTGCTCCTGGACCAACCAGTGCCAGCATTAATGCAAATGCACCGGCCATCATTCCTGTGAAAATCTTTAATACGGATTTCATATAATTCCCCTTTCTTTTAAAACATTTTTTGGACGTTTGTCCTTCCTCTTTACGCAGTCTATAGTAACGTTTTTATTAGTCATATGACAACTAAACAAATACTATCTGATATGGTTTGTCTAAAAGATAATTACCGATAGTTTTTATATCAACTATTATTCATCAAATAACTAGCCAATGGTAATAATATTATTTTTTATCAAACACGTTACAAAAATACCTAAATTATGTCTTAATGGTACTATAAGTATTAGGAGGTGATATTTTCATATATTTAACTTAAGAAATATGGTATTCGGGAGGAGTTTCTTTGGAAAAGTATAGTAAAAATGCGTACCTCATAGTAGCCGCAGCAATTTTGGCCGTAGCATTGATTATTTGCTCATTGGTCATGTCAAAGCCATTAGGTGATTACGCCTCAAGCAAATCCTCAATCGTGGTTACCGGCTCTGCCAAACAACAAATCAGATCCGATTTAGCCCTCTGGCAGGGCTCCTTTTACCAGGAATCAAGTCAATTACCGGATGCTTATAGCAGCTTAAAGACTGATTTAGGTAAAGTTAAGTCTTATCTAGTTAGTAAGGGAATTTCTGAAGAATCCATCGTTGTATCTTCAATTTACACCATGCCCCAGTATATCTACAGCCCTAACGGCATGAGTACCGGGCAAATATCCAGCTACAGACTTTCCCAAAGCATTGAAATTCGCTCTTCAGACGTGGATAAGATTTCAACCATAGCCAGGGAGGCTACGGAGCTCATTGAGCAGGGAGTAGTTTTTGAATCCATGTCTCCCCAATATTTTTATACCAAGCTTAATGACTTAAAGATTGATATGCTGGCAGAGGCTACCAAGGACGCTAAACTAAGGGCAGAAAAAATGGCTTCCAGCACCGGAAGCCAAATAGGTCACCTGAGGTCAGCCCGAATGGGAGTATTTCAAATAACACCTGTTAATTCAAATGAAGTCTCAGATTATGGTTTTAACGACACTTCATCCTTAGATAAAGAAATTACAGCGGTGGTAAATGCTGAGTTTAGTGTTAAATAAAAGGCAATAGGATGGGGCCATGTTGATGCCCCATCCTATTTGTTGAAAACTCGGCAATTGGCCAAAACAACGCTTTTACAAAGCCACCTACCTAGACAATTCCATTAGAACACCACCGCTACTTCGTCCCGGTCAATAACCCGGCGGATCTCCCTTACCCTTTCCCGAAGATGCGGATTGTTGTGACTTGCATCATCAATTTGCCTGAGCAAATCAATTAGCCTTCTGATGATGGAAACTATATCACCCTCCTGAAGGCTGGTGTTCTCCAGTAGATAATCTATACTTTTTCCAGTGTACCAGGCATGGGCAACAAACCCAGGCGTGCCGGACCAAACAACGAAGTTGGGAGGGACCTCCGCTTCCAACAGTTGCTCCCTAAGCTCATGAACCGGGGTAGGATCATAGGGCGGAGCAGGCACAAATTCACGTCGTCCTGGTATATAATCTACTCCGGCCAGTATTCCCGCCACCTCCTCGGGTGGTAAATCCTCAAGCATACCGGAAAAGGCCAGCTCTGTCACCAAGATCTCCTGGACATGTAGTTCAAGGGCAAAATTACCCCTGGGGAAAAATTCCCGCTCCTTAATATATCCTAGCCTCTCTAAAACACTCTTCACAGCTCTGTACTCATAGATATATTTCTCAGATTGCTGTTTAATTGCATTAACCTGTCCCATTAGACCTGCCCTTTGATAACCCAGGGCTTCTATCTCATCCCGTGCATCTGCACAAACTTCGTGCAGGCAGCGCTGAGTTTGCTGCCCAGCCAAAATATTTCTTATCTCATCTACCCGTTCCCTTGAACCAGGTCGGTTCTTATATTTTGAGGATCTCAATCTTTTTTGCTCACGGATCAGTTTTCTTCTTTGTAAAGGACAGGATGGGTGACCCTGTTGCTCGCAAAAATATCCCTTCACCTGCTCATACTGCTGATTTATACTATCCAGCAGCCCCATGATTTCCCGCTCAGCACGTCTTTCCTGATAGGCTGAAAAGTTTTGGGTTAGAAATCTGTCAATTTCTTCATCTGTTTTCCACTTAAGGAGACTCAGTACAGTATTAGGTGAAATGGCCAGCCGCCCATAGACAGATTCCACTTCTCCCTCATCAAAGAAACCAGTTTGTTCGGCAAATTTTTCATCTATTTTGATATAAACATGGCCAACACGGTCAAAACCCCGGCGGCCAGCCCGACCAGCCATCTGAAAGAACTCCCTATTCATCAATGTTCGGAATTCCTTGCCGTCCCACTTCCGACAGGAGTGAAATAATGTGGTTGCTGCCGGAAAGTTTACCCCCGCGGCAAAGGTTTCTGTACAGAAAAGTACCCAGAGTAAGCGGTTTTCATAAAGCCTCTCCACCAAGTTTTTCAAGATGGGCGAAATTCCCGCATGATGGTAGCCGATACCCTGCTGTAAGAGCTTCCTCAGCATTCTACGATGCCCACGCTGAAAAATATCTGGGTGTTCCTTTTCAGTATCAGTTATAGCCTTTAGGACCTTTTCCTTTTCATCATGAAATAGGAAATCCCATTCTCGGCCTACCTCAGATGCCAATTCCTCAGTCCTAATTCTGCCAAAAACAAAATACAAGGCCGGCAGGTGGTCTTGAACCGCCTCAATTGCCACTGAAGGATTTTCTGCTTCTGCGCGCTCCACGTCCCCACCTCCGCTCTCTTTTGTTAAATTCTTCTTCCCTGGCTGCCTGTTTTTCAGCCTTTCTTTCTTGTATCCTTCTCTTGGTGGCCTCTTCTATATATTCCTTGGCCTCATCTTCATCAAGAATGCTGCCTTCGGTTGTAAGCCAGTTAATGGCCAGGGGAACTGCACGGTTAGTTTCCACAACAACCTCAACCTTTTCGCCCCTAACCTCCCCCATCCAATCTGCTATTTCCTGAATATTGGGAACGGTGGCCGATAACCCTAAAAATTTTACATGGGGCGGGGCAAAAATTATGCTCTCTTCCCAGGCCGTGCCCCTCTCTGGATCATCCAGATAATGGATTTCATCGAAAACAACACAGGCCACATCATCTAGCCCCTCTGGCTCAGAAAAGCACCTATTGCGGAAAATCTCAGTAGTCATAATAAGCAAAGGTGCATAGGGATTAATGGATATGTCTCCAGTAACCAATCCAACCATATCATCCCCAAATACTTTGCGGAAATCAACAAATTTTTGGTTGCTAAGGGCCTTTAGGGGTGAGGTATAAACTGCCGCTTTGCCACGCTCAATAACTACTTCTATCAGCCTCTCGGCAATAACTGTTTTACCTGTACCTGTTGGTGCTGCTACAAGTACATTTTTACCTGCCAATACTGCAGTAACGGCTTTCTGCTGGAAACTATCCAGTTCCACCGGCCCACCTGGTAGAGGTGGTGGTGTAACAGCCCTTCTGGGCCTCTTCTTGCCCAAGGGGGGCTTTTCCTTGCGTTGTAGGTTTGCTGGACTTTCCCTTTTTTGCTTCGCTCCCAAAGCCCATTCATGCTCAATGCCGGGAAATTTATCCTTGATAGCTTGAATATCCCCCCGGCGAACTAAAATGCCCATTTTACCAGAGCCTGTATCTATCTCACCCACGGAATTAACATAACCTTCCCTGACCAGCCTTCTGATACGTTCTGGAGTAGTATCAAGAAGATCCGCCGCTTCCAGGGTGGTCAGCTTAGCAGCCTTCTTTACTAATTTATTAAGATCAGGCCTATATTTGATATCATGAACCTCATGCCGCCAGAGCCTTGTACCTCCGGCTAATCTAAAATAGGTCAATTCCTCCAGCTCACACAGATTTAAAATATCTCCTTCAGAAAGTCTTAATCTATCAGCCGCCTCGGCCACCGTCATAGAACGATTAGCAATCCAGGTAAGGGGAACAGTGTCTTGTATCTGGTCAGCCTCTAAATGTAAGCCTGTAAGCCTCTTCAATTCCTGTACAATCACCTTTATAGGGTGTGGATAGGGAGAAGTCCAAAGACCAACTCCATTAATATTAATCCTGAAGGCCCCGTCACCTTTAATAATTTCCGAGGCAACCTCCCTTTGCTCAGGTGTCTCAACAACCTGCCCAAGATTAAAAAAAGGCTTTTCACGGTAGGTTTGCTCAATTTTTTCCTTTAAACCAACACCAGCCTCACGGCGGGCTAACTCAAGCTGGCCTTCGGGGCTCTCTGAAACAGTTACCCTGTCGTCTGGTAAAAGAATAAATTCCGATATTTCTTTTCCCGCCCGCAAATTTCCTACCAGGGTACTATGGACTTTAAACTTTCTAATAAAATCCTCAAAGGCCAGCGGCCCTGTTTTGGCCAAATAGCTCCTAACATCTTCCCAGGCTGCCTTACTGTCGGCAAGGGCATAATGACCATTTATCAGTCTTAGAACCGGCGACTTTACCTGGGCTAGAAGTTTACCTCCCAGGTTTTCTTCCAGTTCCTTTGGACTCAGAGATTTCCCATCCTTAAATATATCTTTAAGCCTTCTATCCTGCTGTTCAAGCTGCTCCTTAGCCTTTTTTTGCTCCAGCCTGCGTCGATCAAGTTCGGCCTGACCTGCCGTGGAGGTCCTAAGGGTATATCTCCCATCAGGTAATTCTATTATCTGTGCCATGCTTGACAAGGAGGGCACTTCCTCGTCTCCCATTTCCAGCTTAATTTCTGCCAGATTACGGGGGTGGCCATCTCCCAGCAGTCTAAGTATTCTTCCCTTAGCATCATCACCCAGCAAGGTTGACAGCTGCCGCTGTCTTACTGCCACTAATTGGGGTTGATAGCCCCAAGCTCCCTCACCCACAGCAGTTAGGTTTTCTTCCGCAACTTCATTGCCGGCAAGCCATACTTCTTCTCCGCTTTCCCCTTTTAGCCTGGCAACCCTCAACTGACGATTAGCCACAAGGGATTGAAGTGCCGCCAGTAGATTATTAGGATTAACCTTTAATTTTAATACTAAATCTATAAGCTTTACCGGCCTATTTTCGGGCAATTCATTCAAGATGATAACTTTGAGTTCTTCCCTGTGTTTTACCGCCAAGTTCCACACTCCTAACAAGTTTCTCAATGATGTTTCTCATAAACTTTACCATATGAGAGGAGTTTAGCCAACTTCTTGAACATATCATTCCCTGAGAATAAAAAAATAATAAAATTCTTAGGTTTTATCCATGGGTCAAAAAAATAATAATTCCCTGAAGATTTAAACTCCAGGGAATTAAATTCCAGCTTATCACAATAACTTATTAGCCCAATGGTTTTGAATTTATCGGGAAGGAGTAATAAATCCTTTGAGATTATTTATTAATATTTTGTTTTCCCTCTCGGTTCTCACAGCAACCCTAAAATAGTTTGGTCCTAGACCACTAAAGTTATCACACTGTCTGATAAGAATTCCCCGGGGTCCAAGCAGGCTCTGAATTTCTTTCCCTGTCAGACCACTCTCCGAGGCATCGATAAGGATGAAATTTGCTTTAGGGTGAAAGGGGTACAGGCCAGGAATTGACTTTAGACCATGGTATAGGTATTCCTTCTGACTGCTAATCAATTCTAAGGTGCTATTAAGATATTGTTGATCCGCAAGGGAAGCCAAGCCAGCTTCCTGGGCTATAATATTTACGCGCCAGGGTGGAAGTACTTCGGTCAGAAGCTTAATCATATTCGAATTTGCCACCAAGTATCCTAATCTTAATCCAGGTATGGCAAATATTTTTGTTAAGGATCTCAAAACAAAAAGACTTGAGTTTTGCTTTACTTCTTCCAATAAAGATTGTTCAGGAACCACAAAATCCATAAAGGCCTCATCAATTAACAACGAGGCTCCCACATCACGAATCCTTTCAGACAATGCTATAAGGTTGTTTCTATCAACCAGCTGCCCAGTGGGATTATTGGGATTACAGATCACCACCAGATCTCCTGTTTGAACAATCTCCGCCAACTGCCGGGTATCTACCATAAAGTTATTTTCCCTTGACAGGGGAACTTGATATAATTGTCCCTTCCTAATACCCTGGGAATATTCACTAAAGGTAGGTACCGGCAACACTAATCTACCAGGCTTAAGCACCCTTCCCAGTGCGTATATTATTTCTGCCGCTCCATTGCCAACCAGGATGGCATCTCTGGGAAACCCAATTAATTCCCCTAATCTCTCCCTAAAGGTACAAGCCTGGGGCTCAGGGTAATATTTTATAATTCCAGTGGCCCTTTTTATGGCCCCATAAATCAAAGGTGAAGGCCCCAGGGGGTTAATGTTGGCACTAAAATCCAAAAGATCCTCAAATTTTACCCCATAATATTCTGCTGCCTTCCATACATTTCCACCATGCTGTTGTTCTCCCACAGCATTTCTCCCCTTTAGCGAAGGCCACCGTTAATCAGTGTCGTATGCCATACTTTCCAGTCCGGCTTCTTTCGCTGGATATAAAGTGCTACTTCTCTTGGTTCCAACCCGTCTGGTCTCATTAACATGCCCATAATTGTTCCACTATGGGCTACAATGACTCCCAGGGCCCGAAATTCTGAGGCCCACTGTCTCCATAGACTAAGATGCTGTTTAGGAAGAAGCACCTGATTAGCCTGGGCACTTATGCTTGTGCCCCTGCCCAGCATCTCCCAATCCCCCGTCAACAATCCCCTGGTAACCAGTTCCAAGGCCTGCCTTACCATGGGTTCCTTTTGAAAATTTTTACTGGCCAGATCTCTACGGCAATTGAATAGAACCGAGTCAATGGACCCCCCCGGATCAGCTATAACCATTTCTAAGGGGGGAGCCTGCCCCAGGTATCTCTTTGGCTCCCCAGTTAGGTGATTTATCATCATGATACCTGGAAACATTTGACCGTCACTGGGTTCCACCCTGGCAGCTATCCCGGCAATCACTTCCGGCGGCAGTTCACGACCACAGGCCCGGGCGGTTGCCAAACAGGTGGCAGCGATATCTGCTGTACTGCTGGCCATCCCTTTTCCCTCAGGAAGAGGAGATTTCCTAGTCATAGAAACACAGTTGGCACGTACCCCCAGATAGGCCAGGGAATGTTGCAGGGCCCGGCAGGACTTATCTAAATGTGCAACCGAGTCTCCCTCGGAACTTAATTCCACCGTTACCTCACTCCACAAATCCACCGGACAGGACACAAGAAACGGCTCACCACGGATTACCCCCTGTACCAATTCCCCACAGGTCCCGGGAGCAGCAGCAAAACCTTGTTTAAATTGTATTACATCTTTGCTAATTGCTGTACCATTAGCACAGTTAATAAAGTCCATGTATCTATCAGCTCCCCGGTGGCCCCGTAGGTATCTCCCGTCAAACCACCTAAACACTTATTAATATATTTAGTCAATAACCAGGCGGCAAGAACTACCGATCCCAGCAGTATAATCCCCATGCTGCCCATCAGCCCTATCACGGCCACTAATAAGGTAAAGCTGGCAACCAACATTTGTTTCGTTCCCGCTAGTTTTGTACATACTCCCAGCCCCCCTGACGGTCTGGCGTAAGGATATCTGGTAATTCCAAAGACCATTGCCCAACGTCCTGCTGTCGGTGCTAAGATCAGGGCAATAAATTTTAAATCACCATTGATTTCTAACAAAAATGCTATCTTAAGCATCATTACAACAACAAGGGCCAATACCCCCATCGCTCCAACTCTGCTGTCCTTCATTATTTCCAGTTTTCTCTCCCGGCTGCGTCCACTAAGAACACCATCTGCAGTATCCATTAGGCCATCCAGGTGTAAACCACCGGTTAGAATAATTACTGTTACAATGGCTGTAATATCGGCTGCTATGGTGAGTCCTAAGTACCTCAGCCCAAGGCATACTCCCGCTGAAATGGTGCCTAGAAGTAAACCCACCAGAGTATAATACGACACAGAACGACCCATTTCCTGGTTATCTACTTCTTTGTTATAAAATGGCAATACAGTTAAAAAACTAATGGCCAACCTTAGGGAGTTTAACATAAATTTATCCTCCGATAAAGTAATTTTTTGTAAACGCCCCTAAAAGTGCCAGAGCTGTAACTCCGTAAGTCAATTTAAGTACCTGTTCTATATGACAGCTTGCCAATTGAAAAATCTCCTCGCCCATAAAGGCTCTCTGGGATAGCTCTCCCTGATAATAATTGGTTCCGCCCAACTGCACCCCCAAGGAACCTGCCACAGCAGCCTCTGGAATGCCGCTGTTAGGACTTGGGTGTTTTGGAGCATCATTTATGATAGCCCTTAGGGTTGCTTTAAACCCTCCCGGTGTAACAGGGGATAAAATAATATAGAAAAGTCCAGATATTCTAGCCGGCAGATAGTTAGCAAGGTCATCAAACCTAGCCGCTGCCCAGCCTAGATTAATGTACTTTGAGTTTTTATGTCCCAGCATGCTGTCCATGGTGTTAACTGCCTTGTAGGTCATGGCCAGGGGGGCTCCGCCGATAACAGCATAGAATATGGGTGCAATAATTCCGTCCACAGTATTTTCTGCAACCGTTTCCACTGTACCCCTGACAATTTCCTGCTCATTTAGGTTTTGCGTATCTCTGCCAACAATCAATGAAAGCTTTTCCCTGGCTTGGGATAGATTACCTTCGTTCAACGGCTTAGCTACTGCCAGGGCATGCTGAGCCAGTCCTTTGACTGCAAAGGTGGTGGACAAAAGCCACAGGTGCAGGGCAATACCCAGGTAATAATGTAATTTAAAAGCTAACCAGATTAAACCCCAGGTAACTGAAAATGTTAATAAGCAAACGGTAAATACCAGCAGTGCTCCCCCTACCTTTAATCCCCTCCCTGTAGCAGCAAGGGATCTTAGGAATCTCTCCAATCGGCTTATCAGCTTACCGATTATAATTACCGGGTGCGGTATACACCTCGGATCTCCGATAATTAAGTCAATCAGCAGTGCCCCTGGAATTAATAAATTCATGGGGTGTATTCCCCCAGCCCCATAATTCTATATAGTTTTTCCATGTCTAAATGTTCCCGCACTTGGTTAGCTAACTTATCATATTTATCTTCCTTGGTAGATCCCTTCTTAAACTCAACCCTTGGTAACCCTTTATTATGTCTTAGGAAGTTTACCCAATCCGATAAAAGGGAGGGGTTATCGAAAAGGCCGTGTAAATGTGTTCCAAAAACCTTCCCGCCACCCTGTACAGCCCCATCTGTTATTTCAACCTCTGCGCCTGATCTTTCAAGGATACATAGTAGCGGCTGAGCCTGTGACCCAACCTCAACTTGTCCCGTATGTATCTCATAGCCCTGTATTTCTGCATGGCTTGAATCTAGCCAGCTTAAACTGCCAGGGTCTATAATTGCCTTACAGCGATGGGTTTGCTTTTCGGCAAAAAAGGTGGTGGAAATATCTAAAAGCCCAAGTCCCGGACAATTTCCCTTAGCCGCCTCAGTCCCCCATGGGTCATAGAGCATTTTACCTAACATTTGATAACCACCGCAAATGCCCACTATGGCCGCTCCCCTTTGGGCTAAGGCCACAATCTCCTGTTCCAGACCCTTTTCCTTAAGGTAATATAAGTCATCAATGGTATTTTTAGTGCCCGGAATAATTACAGCATCAGGCACTCCCAGTTGATCTCCCGGACCCACATATCGTACGGAAACTCCCGGAAATGAACTGAGGGAGTCAAAATCAGTAAAATTAGATATCCGGGGCAGTTTAATTACTGCTACATCTATTTCGCTTTGGCCTACCACCTTTTCTGAAAGGGAAACTGAATCCTCCTGCTCAATGCCATGATTATGGAGGTAGGGAACAACCCCTAGGACCGGCCTGCCGGTACGTTCTTCTAAAAACTCAAGTCCTGGTCGTAGTAATTCAAAATCGCCCCGAAACTTATTTATAATAAAGCCCACTACCCTCTGACGTTCGTGAGCTTCTAATAGTTCCAAGGTTCCCACCAGGGATGCAAAGACCCCACCCCTATCGATATCAGCAGCCAGAATGACCGGCGCATCAGCCAACATGGCCGTACGCATATTGACAATATCCCTATCTTTAAGATTTACTTCCGCCGGACTGCCTGCACCTTCAATAACAACTATTTCATATTGGTTTCTCAATTCGTCAATACACTGTTCCACCAGGGTTACTGCCTCGGGCAGAAAGCTCTGCCTGTATTCCCTGGCGCTCATATCTGCCAGGGGCTTGCCCAAAACTATAATCTGGGCGTGCAAATCCTGTTTAGGCTTAATTAGTATGGGATTCATCTTTACCGTAGCAGGAGTTCCTGCAGCATCAGCCTGTGCCCCCTGGGCCCTGCCAATTTCTCCTCCATCAGGTGTCACATAACTATTGAGAGCCATATTTTGCGCTTTGAAGGGAGCGACACGATAGCCTTCCTGCTTAAATATCCGGCAAAGGGCGGTACATAGTAAGCTTTTACCTACGTGGGAAGAAGTCCCCTGGATCATTATTGTTTTTGCCTGGGTCAAAGGGAACACCTCCTAAAAATCTAACCTCATTAACCAAATAATTAATCCTGCAAATATAACAGGGCATTTACGGTTGCTGCCGCCAGAGGACTGCCACCCCTTGTTCCCAAAACTGTGATATAGGGTATTCGGCTTTTCATCAGCATTTCTTTAGACTGGGCAGCTCCGACAAAACCAACGGGCATCCCAATTACCAGGGCTGGACTAAGCCCCTGGTCAATCATTTGAAGTAATCTAAATAATGCCGTTGGGGCGTTGCCAATGGCTACTAACTGGCCATTAAGGTCGTTACCAAACTTCTCCATAGCCACGGCCGCCCTGGTTATGCCCCTTGCACGGGCTTCCTCTGCAACCTCTGGATTATATATTTCACAGCGTATTTCTCCTCCGTATACTGCTAGCTTACGCTGGTTAATACCCGCCTTTAACATGGTTACATCCGTATAGATGTGGGCGCCTCCCCTGAGTGCTTCTAGACCCCTTTCAATTGCCTTTGGATGAATGCAGACCTGATTTCCCAGTTCCGGATCTCCACTTGTATGAATTATTCTTCCCACCACCGCCCTCTCACCTGTAGCCAGGTTCAGGGGTAAACAAAACTCTTCCACCTGCCGCATACTTTCCTGTTCAATCTCCCTGGGGTTCCAAATAATTCCTTGGTAATTGCTCAATTTAACAGCTCACTTCCTTGTTTTATCCGTTCCAAAACTATCTCAACGATGCGAGGGTCCGCTCCAAGGTGGGGTGCTAGGTAAAAGCTCACTTCCGGGTATAGCTTCCGCTGCTGACTAAGTATTTCAGGGACATCAATGGCAATGTGACTTCCCACTACCAATAAAAGGGGCACAACCGTTATTTTCTTAATACCCTTATTAACCAATCTCTCAACGGCCAAGGGCAGGCCTGGTTCCCCAAACTGCAAAAAGCAGGTTTCAATCAACGCCCTGCCAAACCTTTTCCCAACCATTTGTCCAATCTGTTCGATTTCCTTGTTAGCTTCCGGTAGACGGCTTCCATGTCCCAGTATGATTACTCCCTCTTGCACAAGCTTCCTCCTAAATTCTCTTTGGCATATGCCAAAACTTCCCCTGGTGTATTTACCATCAGTGGATATGTAATCTTGGGCCGCTGCCAAACTATAATAGGGATACCTAACTCAATGGCAGCTTGTACCTTTTCCTTGACACCACCGGCAGAACCACTGTCCTTGGTTAGCACTACCTCAGCACCATATTGCCCATATAGTGCTTTATTTACCTCAAGACTGCAGGGTCCCTGGAGGGCAATTATTTCTGAAGGTTTTATATCCAACTCAAAACAGGTATTTAGGGACTGTCGTTCCGGCAGTACCCGAACCACAAGCCTAGCCCCGAAACCTTTGGCTGCCTCATATAAAAGCCTCATATTTTTGCCTCCTAAGGTTGAAAACCAAACCTTCTTACCTAAATTATGTGCAGCCATTAAACTTTCCTCCAAGCTTTCCACATAAATCACCAGTGGGTCCTGAGGCAAGGACTCCCTCGGTCTTTCCAATCTGAGATAGGGAATACCGACCTCATTAGCTGCAGCAATAGCTGTTTTAGAACCAATCACTGCAAAGGGGTGGGTAGCATCAACCAGCAATTCAATTCCATCTCTAAGTTGTCTTATTAAAGCCTGTTCATCTAGCTGCCCCGTTAATAGATTATTTACCCCTTGCTTTTTCAGCAGTTCGGCACCGTAGCCGGTGACTGTTGATACCTTAACCATAAACCCGCTCTGTTGGAGCAGCTCAGCAGTTATTCTGCCCTCCTGGGTGCCAGCCAATACCAGTATCAAAGACGATACCCCCTGGGGGTTAACATAAATTCCCCTTCTACCCTGGTTTGACTATTGCCGACGATAACCGTGGTCAGCATGTCTATCTCAAAGTCAAGCATATTCTGAAGGGTGGTTATAACCCTTTCCTCATGGCCGCGTCTGGCCTTTCTCACAATACCCACCGGGGTTGCCGGAGATTTATATTTCAACATTATTTCCCTGGCTATCTTAATGTGATCCGGACGCCCGTGACTGCGTGGATTGTATAAAACCACCACAAAATCTCCCGCTGCCGCGGAATCAATACGTTTTTGCACTGTTTCCCAGGGAGTTAGCAAATCACTAAGGCTAATGGAGGCAAAATCATTCATCAATGGGGCACCAAGGCTTGCAGCAGCCGCAGATGCAGCGGTAACACCCGGGATTACCATAACAGGTACCCTCCCCCGGGCCACCTCGATAATAATACCGGCCATCCCATATATGCCCGGATCGCCGCTGCTAACCACAGCAACCAGCTCTCCTTGAAGGGCTTTTTCTACCGCTTTATTGGCCCGCTCAACTTCTCCCCGCATGGAGGTTGCCACCCGTTCCTTACCAGCTAAAAGGTCCTCTATTAGCTGCATATAGGTATGGTAGCCAGCCACAACACTGGCAGACCTAATGGCATCTAATGCTTCCGGAGTAATATTCTCCCTGTCTCCAGGCCCTAAGCCCACCACCATAATTTTTCCTCGGCCAGGGCCACTGTCACCGGTCCTAATTTTTGTTTGGGAACTACAATCTTTCCCATACCACTGGCTATCATTGATGCCGGTTCGCATACTCCACCAACTCCTATGATTTCCTTGACAAAATCTGACGGGGTATATTGCCCGGTCAGCTCTTCTATATTTTCTCTGTCCACCTGCACCAGGGGGACTTTAAAATACTCAGCCCCCTGACAGAGTCCTATTTCCTTCATTTTTATATCAATTGAGGCAAGACATTTCAATGATAGGAGACTAAGCCCGCCCAGCCTAAAGGCCCTTTTCAAGGCAGACACAATTAAGTCCCGGCTAACCCCTTTACGACAGCCTACACCGGCCACCAGGTTCCTTGGCCTTAGTATAAGCCTCGCCTCATTGTCTGGCGGCAAAAGTCTATTTGTTATGTAAACTCCAACCCCTTCCTTTGAAATCATAGTGCCGGGTATATATTTCAAACCCTCACCTAAATTATGCTTAAGGGGCCACTGGGAAAAAAGGGGTATTCTTTCCCCTTCAGCCAATAACCTGTTAAAAACCTTTAGTTGGCTCCGGGGATAAATCCGGCACTCCAAATCCGCTGCTAGGCTATCTAAGGCTATTACACCATTTACATCCGTAGCGGTTGTTATAACAGGTGTACATTTCAATGCTCTGGATAACTTATTGGCCAAAGCATTAGCCCCGCCTAGATGCCCCGATAGAAGGCTTATGGCAAAGCTACCCCTCTCGTCTAACACCACCACCCCGGGGTCTGTATACTTAGACTCCAAAAGGGGGGCCAGGGTGCGTACTACAATGCCGGTTGCCATTATAAATACTAACTGCCGGTATTTTTTAAAGGCCTCCCGAACAGCTCCGTTCCAGTCATCAAAAAAGACAGTTTCTTGAACAAATTGCCGGCTTTTGAAGCGGCTGGGCACCATCAGTTGAATATCACTAAAAAGCCTCCCTAGGGCTTCACCAAGCTCAACTCCGCCCCTGGTGAGGGCAAAAACCGCAATCCTATTCTCCTTCTCTGTAGCCATGGGCAAACTCCTGGGCATATAGAAGGGAGCGGCCGTTTTTGCCAAGATAATCCCCTACAAGGATCAAGGCTGTACGAGTAATTCCCGCTGCCTCCATTAACTCAGCCAATCCGTCAAGTCTTCCGTGAAACAGCCTTTCCCCTGGCCAGGTGACCTTTTCAACAACGGCCACCGGAGTATCGGGTGAGTAACCCCCAAGAAGTTCCTCCTGAACCTGACGGGCCATGGACGCGGATAAAAAGATAGCCATGGATGCCCCATGGGCAGCTAATTTTCCCAGGGCCTGCTCTTCCGGCACCGGCGTACGGCCTGAAAGTCTGGTAATTATAACTGTCTGGGAAGCACCAGGCACAGTATATTCCCTTTTTATTGCCGCCGCAGCCGCAAGGAAAGAGCTTACACCTGGCACTATTTCATAGTTCAGTGATAATTTATCTAATTCTTCCATTTGCTCACCAATGGCACCATAGAGACTTGGGTCACCCGTGTGGAGTCTCACCACGAGCTTGCCTGACCTGCTAGCATCAGCCATTAGTTTTATAATTTCCTCCAATACCAGGGGGGCACTATCCAGCTTTATAGCTTCTTCCCGGCAGCAGCCCAATACCTCTTTAGGAACCAGTGAACCTGTATAAATCACTAAATCTGCCTGTTCCAGCAGCCTTCGTCCTTTAACTGTCAATAACTCCGGGTCACCTGGACCCGCTCCCACAAAGTAGATCATGCTTATTATCAGTCCTATTCCTTTAGACTAAATACTAGAGGGGCTTCTGACCGCATATTACCTGCACTGGATTTTGTGCCTGCCAAAGATGAGACAAACCTGCTTGTTTAAGCCTGGAAACACTTACACTTATACCATCCACCTGCAAATACCCCTTACTTTTTAGAAATTCAAGGACAAGGGGGCCTGTCTCCAAGGTCACTGCATTGGCGACCAACCAGCCACCTGGTTTTAGCTTTTCATTGGCCATGGTTAAAATCTCCCTTAGGGAACCAGCATGTCCACCAATAAATATTCTGTCTGCCAGAGGGAGTTTTTCCATGGTGCCCGGTGCGTCACCCGGGACCAATTTCACATTATTCAGGCCAAACCTGCGAATGTTTGCCTCCAGCAGTTCATCAGCATGGCTGTCCCTTTCCAAGGCATAAACTGTACCGGGATGAACCTGCAGGGCACACTCTACAGAAATACTGCCGGTACCTGCACCAACATCATAAACCACCGCTCCAGGGAATAATCTTAATCTGGAGACTGATATAATTCTAACCTCTAGCTTGGTCATAGGCACACCGCTTACCCGCTTAAACAGGTCATCAGGTATACCCGGGGTCCTATAGGGCCACTCTACCTTAGACACCAATTACCACCACACAGTTTAGAAGAATTTTATTATAGTCCTTCAATTGGCTTAGACTTCCCCTATAGAGGTATTCTGTCTCAAGGGACAAATTGCATCCAACTGACACCGGCAAATCGGAACAGCCACCAGCCAATAATTCAGCGGCTAATCCCTGGGGGGTATTAACCTTATCCGTTAATACTGCTGCCACCAGCCCTGCCTGAAGAACCCCCAGCAAACGTTGGTCCTGCCGCCCATGCCGGCTTATGAATGCCACATCCTGCCAGGGTTGTTTTAGGCGAGCAAACATTAATTGGATAGAACTTATCCCTGGAATAAACTCAAGAACTTCCTCCGGAAACCTATTCCTTAAAAAAGCGGCCAGGCTGTAGAATCCGGGATCACCAGATACCAGCACAACCACCTTTTTAAATTGATAGTTGCTCCTAATATATTCTGTTGCCGCCTCCAAATCTGAACCTAAGGGGTAAGATTCCTGGCCCGGCGATAAGAAACTCGCCAACAGGCGAGGGGCACCAATCAATATCTCCCCCTTGGCTAGTGCCCTGGCTCCGGCCCTGGTTAAAAATTCTGGGTCCCCAGGCCCAACTCCTACTATGGTTATGATATTTTCCATCCCAGCTTACCACCCATCTCCTTGGCTCCATTGTCCAGACCCACAACTTGACCATTTAGGGAATACATAACAGTGCCAACCTTAAACTTTTCATGGACATACCTATAGGCCCTTATACTTGCTGCCGCAGCCAGCCGATCAAATACCCTGGTCAGTTGATATCTCTCTAATATCTCTACACTTTCCTCTGCCGTATTCATATTCATTAAACTAAAAATTGCCTCCTGGGGTGCTCCCTCCAAGGCTGCGTAGGCTGTTATGGTCTCCCGTCTGGCGTCGGCCAGCTTCCCCAAGGTATGGAAAACCCCTGCTGCAACCTTAACCATTTTCCCAAGGTGCCCCAGCAGCATAATTCCCTCAACAGACCTATTAGAACATTCCTCCAGCATGAAGCCTATAAAATTGCTGGTTTCTATTATGGCATCAGGGGGAATCCCTAGTTCTTTAGCCTTTTTGACACCGAGGAGTCCCGGAGTTAATACTAATGTTCTATAGCCCAGGGCTAAGGCCTGATCAATTTGGGGTGTAAGGGAGTGACGGTAGGCTTCCTCTGACATGGGTCTCACCAGACCTCCGGTTCCCAAAATAGATATTCCACCCACTATACCTAATCTTGGATTCATGGTTTTATCCGCGATAGCCTCTCCCCCGGGCACGCTGATTATTATACTAGCACCCGCTCCGGGAGGCAGTTCTTTTTTTACCTCTTCAATAATCATTTGCCTTGGCACAGGATTGATGGCCGGCTCACCCACCGGTACTGATAGACCTGGCTTTGTCACTAGCCCGACACCATCACCCCCGGCAAGGATAATCTCTCCATCCGTGAGGCTAACCTCAGCAATAACCGATAGGCCATGGGTAACATCGGGATCATCTCCCGCATCTTTAGTGACATGGGCCCGACAAAAATCCCTGCCCCTTTCAAGACGGTCAATCTTTAACTCAACCTGGCCGCCCCTGGGTAAAGAAATCGCCATTTTCCCGCACTCGGAACCACTGACCAAATACCTGGCCGCAGCCTTTGCAGCGGCTGCCGCACAACTTCCAGTTGTATATCCAGTTCTTAATCTGCTATTTAAATTGGCCATTATTTTCCCCCGGCCCTTGGTATTGGGCACATGCAGTTAAGAAGTTTTCTGCTGCCCTGGGATTATATCTAAAATGCAAATGCACATAGGTAGCCAAAATATTTCCATCTATATACCCATCGGGCCGATTATCCTGACCCCTTCCACCTGTTAGGGTAAATGCCTGACCATCTTGTAATTCCGAAATGGAGGACCAATGAAATTCATGTCCCCGCAACTCCAATCCGGCATCCCCCAGGATACTTTTTCTAAGTAATTTGGCCTTGACGTAACCAAGACCTGCTAATTTTTTACCCATTATGGCCTTTGCCGGAACTAAGCCAGCCCCGGGAAATACCTCTCGGCTCTGGGAATGTATCTCCTTGCATAGATACATCAGCCCCCCGCATTCGGCATAGATGGGCATACCATAGGCAGCAGCCTGTTTAATATCCGCCAACAAGGCTTTATTCGCCGCTAGGGTGGGGAGAAACTCTTCTGGAAATCCCCCGCCTAAATAGATACCCTTAATGTTAGCGGGTAAATGTGAATCCTCCAAGGGACTAAACCAATGTATTTCTGCACCCAATTCCTTGAGGTAGTCCAGGCTGTCCTGGTAGTAAAAATTAAATGCCTTATCCCTTGCCACGCCTAAGGTGACCTTGGTTTTGAACACAGAGGGATTTTCGGGATACACCAAAGGGAAATCCCCTGCTCCCTGTGCTAAGGAAATTAATCTATCAATATTTATTTCGTCCTCAACCTTAGCTGCTAGCTTAATTAGTGCCTGTTGCAAGTCTTTATTCTCTTCGGCAGGCAGTAATCCCAACTGGCGGGCAGGCATGCTTATGCCCTTATCTTCTTTTAAGGCGCCCAGCAGCGGTAATCCCAATTCACCTTCAATGACTTCCTGAATAAAGTCAACATGCCGTTGGCTACCCACACCGTTGGCAATAACTCCCACCAGGTTGACATTGGGATCAAAATGCCGGTAGCCTGCCACCAGTGCCGCAGCACTTCTAGCCAAGCCCTTGGCGGAAAACACCAGTACCACGGGAGTTCGCAATATCTTAGCAACCTGGGCGGTACTTCCTACCTCCCCTTGACCCCTGGCTCCGTCATAAAGCCCCATAACGCCTTCAATTAGGGATAGCTCGCTGGTGGCAGAGTGCTTTTGGAATAGGCTTTGAATTGCTTCTGGGGAGCCCATCCAACTATCTAAATTATGTGAGACCATCCCGGCCGCCACCTTATGTAAACCTGTATCAATGTAGTCAGGTCCAACTTTATAGGGTTGTACATTTAATCCCCTTAATCTAAGGGCCGCCAGCAGACCTAATGTGAGGGTGGTCTTACCCACTCCACTATGTGTTCCTGCCAAACATATCCTGGGTAGATACATATTTTCACCTGATATCTTTTAATGAAATTAATATAATCAGTGAAATTATACTTTACCACATCTGGAAATACAAGGAATTACTTTCTACAAAAGGATTGCCTCTAATGTCGGTTTTTCGGCAGGATTTTATTACCCAAAAGAATAATTTATATATATATGTTAGATTTTCCAATATTTAAAGACAGATTGGAAATACTTAGTTTTGTAGAAAAACCAAATTGCTCATTATTCTGGAGAGGATGAAACAAATTGGAAGTAAGTCCGTTTATTTTTTCCTGGGGACCAATTACCCTGAGATGGTATGGCTTCCTAATGATGGTGGCCGTCCTGCTTGGTACATGGCTAGCTATCAGGGAGGCTCGCCGTGTTGGCGTCAAGGAAGACGACATTATTGATATGGTGCTTATCGGAGCACCCATTTCCTGGCTTGGGGCCAGGGCATATTATGTTATCATGCGTTGGGACTACTACAGTCAAAATCTAATTGAAATACCAATGATTTGGCATGGTGGTCTGGCCCTGCACGGCGGCTTAATTACTGCTGTTATTTTCGGCTACTTTTATTGTAGGGTGCGGGGCTTATATTTCTGGCAAATAGCAGATATCGTGGCACCAAGTTTTCCCTTGGGCCAAGCAATTGGCCGCTGGGGCAACTTCTTTAATCAAGAAGCCTATGGATATCCGACCAACCTGCCCTGGGCCATGTATATTGATGGTGCCTACCGCCATCCAACCTTCTTATACGAATCCCTGTGGAACTTCCTTGTTTTTGCAGTCCTAATGTTCCGTCGTAAAAAGGAGGTTTTTCATGGTCATCTCTTTGCTATCTACCTGGCCCTATATTCAGTAGGTAGATTCTTTATTGAAGGACTGCGAACAGACAGTCTCATGCTCGGTCCCTTAAGGGCCGCCCAAGTGGTCAGTGTGCTGCTCTTTGCCCTGGCAGTGGCAGGCTACATCTATCTTTCTAAAAGACACCAAAACAAGCTGATAAGATAAAGTTATCCTTAGCTCTTAAGAAGCCCTTCCTTCTATTATAAAAGGTCCGGGCTTTTTTTAATGGAGCATTTCTATACATCATTTTATCCTATTTATTAAAAAAAGACCGTTTCAGGTGAAAATATATGATTTTAGTCATATTCATGACATTTACTCCTAAATATGAGGTATGAGGTAATACCTTTTCGTTTGCACGTCCAATTAGATAGGTATATGATAATAGTATTAAGAATCTAGTTAGTTAAATTTAAGCAATATTGTGAGGCGTATTTAAAATGATGCCCGAAGGTCCTTAGGCAGAGCTGAACCACATCTTTTTAAAAAACATGACAGGTGGGTATAAGCAGATGCAACTAGAATATGGACTTTCAAAACTAAAAATCAAATTTTCTGGTCGGATGGAAGGCTACAATTCAGCTATCCTACGTAAAGACATTACTGCAGGCATTATTGTAGGTATTGTAGCTATCCCCCTATCCCTTGCCTTTGCCATTGCTTCAGGGGTAAAACCTGAGTATGGTATTTATACCAGCGTTATTGCCGGCTTGATAGTTGCCTTATTTGGCGGTTCCCGGGTTCAGATTGCCGGTCCTACCGGTGCCTTTGTACCTATTTTGCTTTCCATTGTTTTGTTATATGGTTATGAAAATTTACTGATTGCAACTTTTCTTTCAGGGATCATTCTATTGCTAATGGGCATAACCAAGTTGGGAGTATTAATTAGATTTATTCCCCGACCTGTAACCGTAGGTTTTACATCGGGGATAGCGGTAATAATTTTTTGCGGGCAAATTGATACCTTTTTAGGGCTCCAAGGGGTATTAAAGCATGAGTATTTCCTACAAAATATTTCAGAAATCGGTAGACATTTACACACAATCCATATGCCCAGTGTTATTGTATCTGTTATCTGTCTAGCGGTTTTAATAATATGTCCTAAATTAGTTCCAGCTTTACCAGGTCCCTTCCTAGGAATTATAGCCTCGACTCTGGTTGCTACTTTCTTTTTTAATGGTTCTGTGGAAACCATTGGCAGCAAATTTGGTGAAATTTCTACAGCATTTCCCGAAATTCGTCTGCCCCAGATTACCATGGACCGAATAAACCTGCTGATAGGACCTGCCCTGGCCATAACAATTTTGGGAAGCATTGAGTCCCTCCTATCCTGCGTTGTTAGCGACGAGATGACTGGTCATAAACATGATAGTAATAAGGAGCTAGTCGGCCAGGGAATCGCCAATATTGTGACCCCTATGTTCGGAGGTATTGCTGCCACCGGCGCCATAGCCCGCACAGCCACGAATATCAAAAACGGTGGAAAAACACCCGTGGCAGGAATCATTCATTCTTTGACAGTGCTCCTTTTAGTCTTTACATTGGCACCCCTGGTTTCACGTATACCCTTGGCCAGTATGGCGCCTATTTTAATGGTGGTGGCTTGGAATATGAGCGAACAGAAACAATTTTTTCATCTATTAAAAACTACAAAAAGTGATGCCTTGGTATTAATAATAACTTTTATCCTCACCATATTGTTAGATTTGACCGTGGCAGTAGGCTTTGGCCTGCTTTTAGCGGCAGCATTATTTGTTAACCGCATGAGCGATACCCTCTCTGTAGAAAAGGTGTTACCAAACCGTAATTTAAGGGAAAAGGTAACACCTGAAGTTGTTAATCCTTATCATGACTGCCCTCAAATAAGTATCTATACAATCAATGGAGCGCTATTCTTCGGGGCTGTTGAAACCTTTGAAACAACTTTAACACAATGTATTAAAGCTAAACCAAAGCTATTGATATTAAGACTTGGTAATGTTTTCGTATTAGACGCCACCGCAGAGGTAGCCCTAGAGAAAATAGTAGAGACATTTCATAAAGAAAAGGGTCTTGTCCTTATCACAGGACTAAAAAAACAACCTAAAGAAATCCTCAGAAAATCTGGACTTTATGAAAAATTAGGTGAGCAAAACTTCTATGACCGGACCGGGTTGGCCATCAGCGATGCCCTCCTGCATATTGATTCAGAAAAATGTTTAGGATGCAAACATGACGCCTTTTACGAGTGTAAGGAACTTTCAAAACAACTAGCAATATAGATGCTCAAAAAGCCGGAGAATCAAAATTAATCTCCGGCTTTTAACTTCTAACTTCTATTCAATTAAATCTTTAAGTCTTGCGCCGTGAGTCAGGGTTTTTTGACTCATTTTTTCTTTTGGGCTGGTTTATCATTTTTTTCAAACCTGGTAAACAGCATACCAGACGCCACCGCGGTTATTGGGATGGCTAAGATTAGGCCAATGCTGCCTGTTAGAGCGCGAACGATTTCCGTGGCAATTAAATCCAGGTTTATTATTTTCAAAAAGGGCATTTCATAGGCCATAAAAATTAATATAAGGGGAATGGCGCCACCTGTATAGGCTAAAATCAAGGTATTTGCCATGGTACCCATTATATCTCTACCTACATTCATACCTGCCTGAGTCAATTCCTTCATTTTAAGCAAAGGATTTACCCTTCTAACTTCTTCAATGGCCGATGCTACTGAAATTCCTACATCCATTACCGCCCCTAAAGCACCAATAATCATTCCGGCGAAAAGCAAGCCCTGGAAATTAAAGTCCACCTGTTGGGGAATATATAGCAGCATCTGCATTTCCTCACTGCTGAAGCCTGTCAGTCTGGCAGCTTTACCCACCAGCATGGCTAAAACACCTGCTACCACAACACCGCTGGTGGTGCCAATGATGCCCGAAAAGGTCTTAATATTAAAGCCATGCACCAAAATCATGGTGAAGGAGGTCAAAACAGCAGCTACAAATACGGTGGACAGGATAGGGTCATAGCCCTTAAACAACATGGGCAGCAGGATATAAAAAATACCCGCCCCGGTTACGCCCAGTGAGATAACCGATTTTAACCCCTTTATCCCTCCAATTACGATCATAATTAGCGCAAAAAAACCCGTCAGATAATAAAGCTTCTTATCCCTGGCAAAATCCGAAACAAAGGCACCGGTAATCTTTCCCTCATCAACCATCAGGGATAATACAACCTCATCTCCAGGATTGACTATTACAGCCATGCCTAGTTGGGCGGGTACCATATGAGTGAGTATCAATTCTTCACCTTTAAAGTCGCCGCTGAGCATTTTAACGGTCAGAATTTGCTCCTTATCCTGGACCCAGCCTTCCATTACCGGGTCAATTTCTTGCCCTTCGATTACCTTCAATACCTTGGCCCGAACGATTACTTCCTTTTCAACTGCAGGTTCATGTATATCATTTTCATTAGCCAGGACCTGTCCAGCAAATAACAGTGACAAAATCAGCATCAGGATAGGCAATATAGCAAATCTTTTCATAACACACCCCATACTTAAGAATATTCGACAATAACCTTACTAGATTGTACTTTAACTAGTTAATTCCCGGCAACCCTTCAAAAATGGCTTTTCCGGGAATTTGGGCTTTTCTAGGGTAGTAATTTGTCTTAAATATACTCCTGATCCAATTTGTTAATATTTGCACGTCCTGAGGACAACTCCACCAGTTTTGCAGCTAATACCTCAAATTCTTCTAATAATATTTGAGCTCTAATTAATGCCCGATCCGTTACTAAAACCTCAATTATGTTAGCACCCGATTTTTCAATTGCCTTCTTCACCCTACCAAACAAATTTAAGTCAAACTGTACAGTAAAAGCTTGGGCTAAACGCCTGGTGACTAAACCAGCCTCTGCGATTCCTAAGGTGCTGGTCTGGGAATAGGCCCTGACTAATCCCCCTGCCCCTAATAACACTCCACCATAGTAGCGGGTAACTACCAGAGCTACCCTTAGTAAGTTTTCGCCCCTAATAACGTTTAAAACTGGCCTTCCCGCTGTTCCACTGGGTTCACCATCATCACTGCACTTTTCCTGATCTTCTGAAATTCGATAGGCATAGACATTATGGGTAGCTTCCCTATGGAGTTTACCAACGGCCCGGATAAAATCCATGGCCTCCTCCTCGTTCGGAACGGGTTTAACAGTGGCAATAAATCGAGATTTTTTAATAATTAATTCAGCGACAGCCTCTTTGGAAACCGTGCAATAGCTTAGCAAAATTCTCATTCCCTTCTGTCTTAAATCGTGGACACCTTTGAGGATAAATGGTATTATTTCCAAAGACAAGTGATTTTTGGTATTTTTTATAATCGGAGGCTGAAATGAAAGGAATTTTATATGGCATTGGTGTAGGTCCCGGTGACCCCGAGCTGATTACAGTTAAAGCTGTAAATATCTTAAAAAATATTGATGTGGTGATAGGGCCAAGAACTCAAAAAAAGGGGTCAAGTCTGGCATTGGATATTGCCTCACCTTATTTAAAACCTGATGCAGAGATATTGGAACTGGTTTTCCCCATGGTTTACGAGGAGGAAACCTTAAATACAGCCTGGGAAAGCAGCTCGAATGAGATATTAAACCAATTAAACCTAGGCAAAAAAGTAGCCTTCCTAACCCTTGGTGACCCAATGCTTTACAGCACCTATATTTATATATACAGGTTACTTTCTAAAAAGGCTGCCCAGATAGAAACAATTCCAGGTATCACGTCCTTTTGTGCAGCCGCCAGCAGGCTTGGGTTTCCCCTTGCAGATACCAATGATATAATCTCCATTGTACCGGCTACCTGTGAACGAAAGGATTTAGACCGTGCCCTTGCTATTTCAGACACAGTGGTCTTAATGAAGGTTTCAAAGGATTTCCCAGGAATCATTAAAAGTCTCCAGACTAATAACCTCGCTGATAATGCCGTGATGATCAGCAAGTGCGGCCACCCTGAAGAGTCAATTCATTACAATTTAACAAGCCAGGAGGCTCTTAAGCCAAACTATCTCTCCACCATTTTAGCAAAACGTTCATCCAAGTAAATAAATATAGCCCAGCCCTCTGACTGATAAAATCATCCAGAGGGCTGTGATTTATTTATTAATGGTACTTTCGTCCCTTACCAAAGGCTTATCATAAACAGCATGCCCTGTTGTTAAGGGGCTGCGCTCTACCAGTAACTGCACTTTATTAAATTCTGGCAATTGGGTAATGGTATTAACAATAGCGTTTACAGCGATGAATTCCCCGGTGCTACCCTGCATATTAGCTAAAGCCTGATTAAAGTTTAAGGTAATGGTATCTCCATCCTTTTGATAGTAGATCAATTCTGTTCCCTCCGGTATCACCGGGTTCAGCTTATCAGGCTTAGCAAGCTCATTAACGAGTGCTACCACCATATCATTAGGTTTGTCAATTTCTCTTTCAACAGGTACAAGGGCATCAGCCTGCTCATTAGCAAAATACAGGACAACCTTAACTCTTTCAGGAGACGGTTCTTGTTCTACTAGGACAGGTGCTGCCTCCTGATCAGTTTTACTGTTTCCACACCCAACTACTATAAGAGAAAGGATCATCATGACTACCAAAATAGTGTATTTTTTCATAGTATCCTCCTGAATTTTTATTACTAATGGAGTTTACCATATTTCCAACCAATTTAGCTACACTAAAAAGCAAGGCACAAACTTACAAAATATGGTTTTGGACAATCTCAGAAAAATCCAGAGGATAAGCCCTATAATCCACCTTTAATCGTTTTAATGAATAAGTTAAACCTCAGGAAGCCTGAGGTTTAACTGTTGCTTAAAGTATTTTATTGGCGCCTCTATATCGAGGTCCCCAATAGTTGTCATTCATTGAGTCAATCCTAATTCCTCTGGAACTAGAAGAATGAATAAATTTATTATCCCCGATATAAATACCTGAATGGTTTATCCCATTACCACCGGTATTAAAAAATACTAAATCACCTGGTTGTAATTCTTCTTTTTTAATAATAGTACCTGAATTATATTGTCCGGCTGCAGTGTGCACTAGGTCTATACCAAAATTCTTAAAAACATACTTAACATAACCGGAACAATCAAACCCCGCCGGTGTATCCCCACCGGAACGATATCTTACCCCAATATATTCTTTAGCATATTCCAACACTGCCTGTGCTCTGTCAACTATTCCCCTGGAAGCCAGCTCTTGCTCTTGTCTCTGCTCTTCAGTAAGGGTTCTAAAGGATTGCTGGTTTGCTGCTTGTTCAGGCAGCTCCAGAATCATGCCCGGTTGCAGATTTGTACTACTGAGATTATTTAAATTTTGAAGTACATCCACTGTGGTACCATTCTTATTTGCAATTGACCAAAGGGTATCTCCTTTTTCCACTGTTACTTGGGCTGCCATTGCCGGACTCGCCAGTAGTATTAATGGCAAAGACACTAAAACCACCCATGTCCCGATGCGCTTGCTAAATGTCAACTACACTTCCCCGCTTTCTACGCCTACGGAGTTAGCTGACGGGTTCGGACCGAAAGTAGCCCGCTACCGAGGTAGTTCACCCCCAAAAGATTGGTTCCCCCGTTTTCCCAAAAAGAAATTAGGCGTTTCTTAATATCGTATAAATTTAATTCGCCAAAAGTTTCCACTTTCCTGCAAAAACTAGATAATTATTTCACTTATTGCCTAAAGTTCTATAAAGATGTAAATATTTCTAATAATTCTTTATGTATTTGGAAACAATTAAAATTGCTTCGAAAAACACTGCTTTAAATTAAGGAGAATATCTATGACTCTATCCCAGGCTACCTGGAACTGTACTCGTCTAATGTTAAATGTAGCCCTGCCAATTAAAGCAGTAATAAATCCTCCCCGTAAAAGAAACACTCACCGTTTCTGCAACCTACAGGCCATAGGAATTTTGAAAAGAGATGGTCTTCGAAAAGAGGCCTTGTTGTTACAATCCGGCGTTGACTCCTTGAACGAAGGTGCCATCTGGTGTGATACAGGTTTTAAATACATCAGTCACTATTACAATCCCCATGTAGGTGCAGGTCTTTGGAATGGCCCGGATGCACCGACAGAGTGTCAGTCCTATTTCAACCGAGCAGTTGAGATGTGGCGGAGGGGGTATCGTGAGCAGGCAATTTTTTACCTGGGAGCAGCCACCCATATTATGCAGGACCTTTGTGTTCCCCATCATGCCAGTGGTCTTGTTTTCAATGGACACCAATATTTTGAGTACTGGGCTCGCAAACACTATGAAGACTTCGCAATTAATTCCTGCGGCATTTATAAAATTATTAATTCAGCAAGTGATTGGGTAAGGGAAAATGCATTTTTTTCGTCAATCTATTTACCCACAGTTTCGGAAAATGCTCAAATTACTTCTATTGAAAAGACCGTTGAAATTCTCCTTGAACGGGCACAAAGAACTACTGCAGGCTTCCTGCATTTATTTTGTAAAAGTGTTTTGAATTGATAAATCCTTGCTATTAAGTTAGGCTCTACTATTTACCAATTAACTAAAATAAGTTTATAATTCCCAATAAATGAGCCCTAGGTTTAGTGAAACACTTTACTAAAATCTCCGTCTAGTATAAAGAACACATTAACAGCATTCTAAAAAGGAGAGCAGCCATGAGCAGGACCACCTTTATACTATTGATTACTTTGTTCACTATAACTATGTTTACGGGATGTGCCTCCCAGGACAATGAAATCCTATTGCAAAAAACAGATACCAACTTTCAAGAAACTTATTCTGAATTAGGTAACAAGGTAATCCTTAACTCAATCGAAAGACAGCTTCCCGGGAGCAAGAGTAAGGATAAAATTATCCTATATGCCGAGCAGGCAGATGACGGAATGCCCTTGTCTTGGTCACTGGTTGTCGATGGAATTGAGATGGTCAAGCTTGATCATGAGGAAAATCTTTACGGATTTGCCGAGGTCAAATTCCAGGATTTAGACGGCGATAATAAAGATGAAGTCCTATTATATCGTCAGTCAAGTGGCAGTGCCGGTGCCAGGGGGTTGAATGTTTATAGAGTTTCTGATGAAGGCTGGGAAGAAATTTTTGGTATAATAAACCCCGTAGATCTAGAAGATGAAAGGTATATTGTAAAATACCTGGGCGATTATTATGCCAGTTTCGAGGATACTGCGACAGGTTTAAAATCTACCATTCAGTTGGATAAGAAAAGCTACCAGGGAATGGAGGAAATGCTATCGGGCATTGGAACCTGGGTAGACCCAATTGCCGAATATAGTATTGTGGATCCTGACGGGGACAATTCGAAAGAAATAATTTCTATTCAGAGGGTTATTGGTATATCCCATGTTGATACCCTGGCTTTATTAAAAACCACCTATAGACTGGAACAAGGAAAATATAAGGCTATCACCTTAAGCTTAGCTGACAAAAATGATAAATTACTAGCGGAAGTAAACCTTTAAAGACTAATAAGGGAGTAATCAGCGGCGATTACTCCCTTATCATTAGCTCTTGACCATGTTCTTTCAACCATTGACGGTGCCTTTTATATTCTGGACAAAGGCTTTCAACCAACGACCAGAATTTTTTTGAATGGTTCATTTCTATTAAATGGGCTAACTCATGTACCACCAGATAATCAAGTACAGGTAAAGGTGCCATAATAATCCTAAAGTTGAAATTTAGGTTTCCTTGACTTGAGCAGCTTCCCCAGCGGGTTTTTTGATCCTTGATAAATATTTGATTGATATTAACACCCAGTTTATTTTTAAACTCAGCAACCCTATTTGCTATTATTTCTTTGGCCTGGTACCTAAGCCAGGCCTCTAAAATCTCCGTCTTCTTACCCGATTCTTTCTGGGGCAGCATCAAAACAACTTTATCCCCCACCAGTTCTACTAAAGGCGGACCTTGCTGATAAACGGTTACCAAACGATAGTTCCTGCCCAGGAAGGGTAAAATCTGCCCGTCTTGACCAAAGCGGTTCTTCCTTCGTTTTGAAACCTTAGTCAGGGAATCCAGTTTTTGAATAATCCAATTTTCGTTGTTCTTTAGCAGGGGTTCAATTCTAGAATGTGGATAATTAGCCGGTACTACAACCTCTAATCCCTTCTCTGTACTTACTTTAAGGTTAACCCTTTTAGCCCTGCTGCTCTCCCTTAGGGAATAGGTAATCTTCTTCCCGCCTAGCTTTATTTCTGTACTATTATGACAGGCAGGTACAGTTGGCGATTTTTTTCTACCAGATTCATTCACCATCTCAACCCCCTTACCAAATAATACCATATAATTGGTTGCTTGTTCCATAATTTTTGACTTTAATTAGAAAATAAAGGACCGCTGGGGATTAAACCCACCGGTCCATATTTATTAATACTAGCTCTCCACCTTTGTTGACTTATGTTGATTTCCATTTGCCTCCCATACCTCGGAGGGAGGTGTTAGTATTAATGCCTCATCATGCCAGGTACAGGATACTTCATCTGTTAAGGCCAAAGCAATATTTCTTAGATGTTCGCTTATTCTAAGATAGGCATTGATAACATCCATATGAATAAAGCTGGTATTCTCAGTTTCATGGGCTCCCTTTTGCATCCTGGCAATATGGCTCATTCTCAGCCTGAATTCCAGATCAACAATATCTTCTTGCAGGGTTTTTGCCCTCTCTGCCATAACGCAGCTATTTGTTGCCAAGGCGGTGTTTACCATATGGGTTAGTTCTACAATTTTTGTGTGCATGGTATATATATCCGTGTGCCCCTCGGTGGAAAAGTCAAGATTGTTGACATACTTACTTTCTGCCTTATAAAGGATATTCTTTTCTATGACATCTCCGATGTACTCAAAATCCCGAACAATATGAACTAAACCCATGGTCTTATTGAATTCATCCCTTGTTAATGGTTGCCTTAACAAATGAGTAAGATATTTATTTGTGGCCGTCGAGAGAAGATCAATATGATTTTCCTTTTGATGTATTTGTTCGGCTAGATCTGGATCGTAGGTCTTAAACAATGGGTATACCTGCTTAGTCATATCTGTCACGTGATCAGATATATGCATTATTTCCTTGGAGGCCATGCCAATAGCTACCTCAGGTGTAGAAAACAAGCTTTCGTCTAAATACTTGGGTGCAATATCCGCAGAGGCTTCTTTCTTTTCCGGAACAATTATTTCTAGGAACCTGGCAAAATGAGATACAAAGGGAACGAATAGGGCAGCAATTGCCAGATTAAATAGTGTGTGAACATTGGCCACCTGAAAACCCGGGGAAGAAGTAAGTTTCATCATTAATTCGGCCAGTGGCCCCACAAAGGGTAAGAAAAGTATTACCCCCACAGCCTTAAAAAGCAGGTGTGCGGTAGCTACCCTTTGGGATTCCCTAGATGAACCAAGGCTTGATAATATGGCGGTAAAAGCAGTTCCTACATTGGCTCCGAACAGCATAAATATTGCAGGCTCAAGGGTTATCATATGCTGCATGGAAAGCAACATTATTATCCCAATGGTTGCCGCACTACTGTGTACCAAAAAGGTGAATACCGCAGCAACAATCATAGCAAGAAGAGGGCTGTCACTCATCTGCAGTAGAACCTTGGCAAACATAGGATCATCCCTTAAGGGATACATGGTATCGGACATAATCTTTAGACCCAAAAACAGCAGGCCAAAACCCATCAATACTTGGCCGATCCTTTTGTGCTTATGCCTTTTCGAAAAAAAGATAATTGTCGCACCAATGCCGACAACGGGTAATGATATTTCAGTAACTTTTAATGCAATCAGTTGAGCAGTAACAGTGGTGCCAATATCAGCACCCAGTATTACGGCCAAGGTTTGCCGCAGGCTAATAATTGACGCACTTGTCAAGCTTACCAATACCACGGTTGTAGCGGTGCTGCTCTGGAATAATATTGTTACAAAGGCCCCTAGTACCATACCAATTAATCTATTATTAGTTAGTGAAGATAGGGCTTCACGAAGTTTTTTTCCTGCAATTTTTTGTAAACCTTCACTTAGAACATACATGCCGTAAAGTAATAAACCCATACCACCAATCATACTGAGAATAGCTGTTTGCCAAGACACTTCGCTCACACCCTTCCGCTGGTAACTGTGGATATTTTCACAAATAAAGGTTAAAAAAAATGTAGCAATAGCTACCTAAATAATTTTTACAAAGGTTTTCTTAACATATTCTTAATAATTCAATTTTAATCCATTCCTCGAACCATGTCAATTCATCGGGATCATCCTAAGATCATTACCTGCCCGCATAACCGGCATAATATAAAATATGCCTCATCTTGGCTATTTTGTAAAGGGAAATTAGTAAATAATTCCTTCCTGTTAATTTAATCAATGGCTCAGCCCCCCCTAGGGAGAAGGCGTCCAAATAAACAGAATTTATAATCTATTATATATTCTTTATATGTTAAGCAGGGTGCTTCTTGATACTTGTCTCCGGACATAAATATTGACCGTCCTATTTTTCTAGAGAAAACTACTTTACCTATAAATAAAAAACACCCAAATGCCTTTTATATAAGGAATTATCGGGTGTTCTATTATTTAATATTGAATTACTATTTTCACCTTGCTATTCTTCCGAGGATTTTTTCATCTTTTCAATGGCTTGTTGGTTTGAAGACACCATTTGGGCTATATCCTTTGCAGACTTAGAAGATCTTTCAGCCAGTTTTCTTACCTCTTGAGCTACCACTGCAAATGTGCGGCCATGATCCCCAGCCCTGGCAGCTTCAATGGAAGCATTGAGGGAGAGCATATTGGTTTGCTCGGCGATATCGTGGATGATTTCCGCCACGGAGCCAATATCCTGCTGAAAAGAAACTAGTTGCTGTAGTTGATCTAAGATATAATTTTCGATGGCCAGCTGCATATCTAGGTTTAGCTTCTTCATAAAAGCAATTAATGCCTCTGTATAGACATCAGTGCAACCACCATGGTGTTCAGCTAAAATTCGTTGGATTTGGTTAGTGTATATCTGATATGTACCTAAGTACCACTTTGGGTAAAGGCCGATCTGTTGATGCCTTTTACCAATGGCCAGCCTTCCCTCAATATATTTATCATCAACGGGATCGCACAGGGAGATGAAGTATCTCTTTTGAGTTTCCTTCAGTCTATCTACGGTGCTGAATTTACTGATCATGTCCTTTAGATAAGAAAACCCTAGGATATGCTTATAAAACTCGTTTATTACACCGTCAGCTTCTTTAGTAAATAACTCCTTATAACTAACCATTAGCTGAACTTCCCGCTCAGTAATATCTAAATAAGCCAACTGGGATTGGCGTTGAACTGCTTTGGCAGCTTGATTTATATGTTCAGTCAAAAGTAATCACCCCTTCAAATTGTCATGATTTCTTGATTATTTAATTCGACATTTGCGATTATTTTCCTTCCCAATATAAAATGCCCCCTTAGTTAAACAGTTTTATTATTTTAACTGTCTACCATAAAGGGAGCATATCAACTATTTAAAATTTGTATTGATTTATCTTTTCTTTAATATTCTTTGTAACTAGATTTACCTCTTCGGCAGAGCTAGTTAGCTCTTGGATAGAAGCAGATTGTTCCTCCGTAAAGGCTGCGATGGTTTCTACACTCTCGGTTGTGCTGGTTACCAATTCTGTGATTTTTATAATTTCACTATTTGCCCTTTGACTTTCCTTTTGAATTGTTTGGGCATCAGTAGCTACCTCCATCATATTCTGGGTTACTACCTTTGTTTTGGCAAGGATATCTGCAAAGGCTTTTACAACATTATTAGAACTGCCGGTTGCATTTGCAATGCTAACAACTTCTTCCATGTCGTGTTTGATCTGTACTAACAAATCATTGATCCTGCTTGTTGCCTCGGCACTTTGAGAGGCCAGTTTCCGAACCTCATCAGCAACCACGGCAAAGCCTTTGCCTTGTTCCCCCGCTCTCGCTGCCTCTATGGCGGCATTGAGGGCTAATAGGTTGGTCTGTTCAGCAATTCCCTTAATGGTATCAACTATTGTATTAATTTGGTTAGTTTTTTGATTTAGGGTATCAATGGATACTACCATTCTTTCAACTAACCCTTGACCTGTTAAGGCGGTTGCATAGGCCTCATCGGAATTATACTTTGTATTTTCCAAATTAGCAGTGATGGTAGTTAAATTGTTGTTCAGATTGTTGATAAATTGAGCTAGGTCTTTTATTTTATTTTGTTGGGAATTGGCTGATTCAGCAATATTCTGAACTCTGCCGGCCATATCAACGGTGGCGGCAGCGGAATTCTCCGAAAGTTCCTTAAATCTTTCCGATGAATATGCTAAATTACCTGCACTGCTATTGATGTAGGAAAATAGGTTTTTTAGATTTGTTGCTAATTTATTAAAGCTATCTCCTAATTCATCCCGACTAGCAATTTCCCTGGTAAAATCCTTTTCCTCAACAATCTTAATATATTTCTTAATTGGCCTAATAATTTGGTTAGTTATAAAGAAAACAACCACAATCACTACCACTAATACAAATAATACAACCTTTATTGTTTCGGTCTTGAGCTTGTCCGCCAGGGCATAAACCTCATTCTCCGGACTAACCATAGCAATAGACCAATCATTTATACCGGCCGGTTTATAGTTGACGATCATTCTTTTCCCATCAAGATACATTTGGTCCGTTCCACTTTGCAGGCTGATCATATGACTAATTAATTTCTTGTCATCTTCACTTAACTCTTCACTGGTAGCTAAATTCTCCGTTAAAAGCTTTTCCTTATCAGGGTGACTTATGTACTCGCCAGCTTTATTTAACATAAAGGTAAAACCATTATCAGTTACCTTCTTTTCAGTTATCTTGTCGGATATATATTCTAACCTAATAAATCCAACAAGCACGCCTATCTTTTCCTCCTGTTCATTAAATAAGGGAATTCCTAAACCCACAATCTTCCTTCCAGTACTCTTTGAAAAGGTAGCATCAGCAATAACAGGTTGGCCAGTTTCCCAGGGAGTAAAAAAGTATTCTTTATCTGCTATATTTACACCATGATGCTGAGCCCCTTCCGAGTGGGCAATTTCAGTACCGGTGGGATCACAGATTAATAGGTGAGAGTACTGGGGGTTATCTTTGATAAATTTATGAAAATATGGTTCAGATTTATTGTAGTCCATTGCTGTGATTACAGAGTTATGTGATAGCTGGATCATCACATCTAACTGAGATTTTAAAACATCGTCAAGATTTGTCTCTAATATCTGTTGTGTTTGGCTAACGAATTGATCCCCCAGCATGGCTTTAGACTTGTTGATACTATAGACTGTGTAAGTTAATAAAGGCACAAGTGATAGCAGAATAAACCATAAGAGTAATTTTACACGTAAGCTTTTCAAATTAATGATTTTGAGATCAAACTTCCTTTTCGCCACATTTTAACCTCCCTAATAATTACTCCAAAGGAACCATATTAATATTATCTTAACATTCAATTTACACCAACTTGCTTTTACAAATATGGTAATTAATAGTCATGAGGTGAACTTTTTGTGTCATTTTATGTTAAATATTGTCACATTATTTATTATATATTTGGTTATTTTTTCCATACCTGACAATTTAAAAAGTCTCTTAAGTCCAATAAAATCTTGGATTTAGAGACTTTTAGTTAAATTTAAGTATAACAGGTAATCGTTTATTTTTGTTATGTCTATTAAGATATAAGAACTTTATAGTGCATGGGTTAATTCCCGCTTGTTAGGTGTCGATTTTAATTCACTGACCTTTTCAATGGTTTTTACTAATCTTTCTTTAGCAAAAGGTTTTACAATAAAATCTAGCGCTCCCTCTTGAATTGCTTTTTTAATTATGCTCTCTTGCCCTATGGCACTGATCACTATGATGATCACAGAAGCACAAATCTGTTTAATTGCTTTTATTGCTTCTAGCCCATCCATTACAGGCATGGTTATATCCATTAGTACAATATCTGGTTTATATTCTTTAAACATATTAACTGCTTGTTCCCCATTCTCAGCTTGACCCACTATGTTATGACATTCTCTTTCTAATATAAGTTGTATCTGACTTCTCATAAATGCCGAATCATCTGCTATAAGAATGTTCATTTTACAACCCCTTTCATAATCCCTTTTATAGTAATTTTAAGCCCTTAATGTAATGTCATTACTTTATATATCGACCTTTAATAACATTATTAATGGAGCTTAGGTCTATTCTTCTTAGGACTATTGGACTATATTTTAAAGTATTATTATCTGCCTAATAAACTCCTGTGTTATGACCCCCAAAAAACAAAAAACCTGCAAATCCTTTAATTTTAAGGATTCGCAGGTTTATATTTGGATTCTAATATGGTGCGCCTGACAGGAATCGAAGAAACCCTACTATGATACGGCTAAAGTCTGTTATATCAAGCTTCTTTTAACTCTTCCTTGTATTCTTTTCCGACTGATTTTCCGAATAATACATTTAAAGCATCCGTCACATTTACTCTCCTCTCAATAACATGTGAGTACATTGCTATAGTGGTAGTAGGGGTACTGTGCCCAAGCAGATATGCAACCGTAGGAATTGTAAAACCTGCATATACAGGTGAGTATACCATTTAATTGATCCTAGCTTTTAGTATGGGGAGAGTGAAATACCTGCACCTAATCTTATAACTCTAGAAGAATTTTGAATCAATCTATCGTCATGCGTGGCCAATATTATTGTTTTTCCTTCTCGATTAAGATCCCTTAATATATTAAGTACTGACTGGACATTATCCCCGTCGAGATTACCTGTTGGCTCGTCAGCAAGGATTAGAGGTGGGTTGTTAGCAAGTGTACCTATCATTTTAAACAATGTTAGTTCTTCAATTTTATTTCCATAAAACGGCATATCTTCTGGTTTTATTTCAGCTATCACGTTCGCTGGTTGCAGTTTATGCCAAACGTAGGCCTCGATACCCCTATAAAACGGGATTATTAATATTGGTACGGATATAATAAGCACTACTAGGTTAACAGAAAATTGTCTAAACCAGAACTTATAGTCAAGAAACAGCATTCTAATAATAGGTAGCAAATATTAACACCCCAAAAAATTAATTAGTCCATTCCTCTTTTAATAACTTAAATTGTAATTGAATATTATTATAATAAAGATATGTTATAAGTGAGTTTAGTATCAATAACCCATTCATTGACAAGATTATTAATATAAGTCACTTGTTTAGCACAGGTGCAAAAGGAAGTCCAATAATTTTCATAAATATTACACGGGTTATTAATAAGTACGTTAATAAGCCGGATATTGATAATATAGTTGTTTTGTATATAGTTAAGGCTATATACATATATAATTTCTTAATACCTAGAACTTCAAGAATAATTCCATAGGGTAGAAAATATTTTTTTATACTTCTCATTTCATAAATAGATAAAAAATATTAATTCTAAAAAAATAGCAATAGATATTCCTTTTACCAATAAACACATATTTTCGCTACTGTTATAAAAAACCGATCATTCACTGATCGGTTGAAAATCATTAAGTACATCGTATCTCATACTCATTGCATTTTTCCTACTTTTATTAACCTTCTCGTTATAGACAAAACCATTCTTTTCATAGAACTTTGGGGTATCTGGTTTATGTGTTATATCTGCGTCAACTACTAGAAACCTACAACCAATGCCAATATGATTCAATTGCTCTAAATAACCTAGTGCTAGATACATTAAAAACGAACCATACGGTGGTTTACCTTCTCCACGGTACTTTTCACATACCGCCAATTTACCAATTTTAAGTGCCGGAATCGAGCCAAACGGAATATTCAAACCTTCTTTTTCTTTTTCATTTGGATCGAGAATAAAAGAGTCTGTGTTTAATGATATGTAACCGATAACATCAGCATTGGTTTTGTTAATTAATAACTTTACTTGGCTGATATTCTTTTCAATATAAATTTGCGCATCGTGAGTTAAAAACTCATTATAATCTGGAATACCACAATCAAAATCCCCGAGCCTATATCTCGGGGAATAGTTAACTAGTTCTACCGCCTCTGCAATTTCGTCAAAAAACTCTTCTCCATACATTGTTTATTTTGTTACTAAAAGCAATGTTGCCAAGGCTTTCTTCCTACGGCTTTGATTTTTGTCTGGTTTATTCAGATCTTTCACTAAATCAACTAGATCTTGACCTTTTAATACTGGTGTAGATAAAATTGGAGTAGCCATTAATTTTACCTCCTTATCTTGAGGCGGCAGATTACTATAGTTTTTATTGGTATTTTTATCGTTATTGCCCATATTATACCATCCAATCTGGTAAAATTCTACCACTTTTTTCCCACTTTTAGCCATGTTTAACCGTCTTGTAAACGCTTATTATAGTTTATTAGTGTTCCCAATAATCATTCAAAACAAATATCTACATTTAAATCAAAAGCCCCAAAAACCAAAGGACAATGACTAGGGTGATTAATTGAATCTTTAGACCTGGTAAAACCATGCCTAGACGCAGAATTTAGCCCCTAGAAACGTTCTTAATAGAGTTTAGGCATCTAAATTAAGAGTGTCTTAAAATAGCTAATTTAAAATAATAAAACCTCTAAGATTTTTTCTTAGAGGTTAGTTCATTCCCATTTTCAGTTGGACTCGATTTGGACAAGTTGGACTTTTGGGAACTTTTTCTGACCTACCTTAACCTTCCTTCAGATTAGCCCAAGCCCCGTAATTACTAGGTTTGTAAGGGTTTATACAATGAAATATTTTAACTTAATATGGTGCGCCTGACAGGAATCGAAGTCCTCTTAAAAAATGACCTGCAGGTATCCGCAAGTCTTGATTTTACTGGGTTATCATCTTATGCCCTTGAGTATGTCAGTCTGTTGGTTGTCAATCTGTTGTTGGCTGGCTTCCAGAGCATCAACTACATTGATACCTTTTCTAATTGCATGGGCATATATGCCTGCAGTAGTTGAGGGACTAGAATGCCCTAGCAAGTTTGAAACCGTTGTAATAGCATAACCTGCATCCAGTATAAGTGAACCTGCAGTATGCCTTAAGTCATGCAGACGAATGTGATGTAATCTTGCCTTTTTAATCACACGGTTCATGGTTCGTCTAACCGCAGAATGGTGAACCACTCTCCCATCCTCATGGAACACCAGGACCTCTCCTATATTAAGGAAAGAAATTTTAGATTTTTCCTGGTTCTTCCTTAGCTCCATCAAGACTTTGAGAGTTTCTTTGTCTATAATAATGGTCCTGCGGGCAGTTTCAGTCTTAGGATCATCCTTAAGCTGGCGGTTCACACTGTCAGCTGCTCGTTTGATTGTAAGCTTTCCAGTAGTAAAGTCAATGTCTTTCCACTTTAGTCCCAGACATTCTCCAATCCTCATTCCTGTTACAGACAACAATCTTATTATAGGATAATGTTTGTAATCTTTAGCTACCTCTAAGAGAAGCTGTAATTCTCCAAGTTTAAGTACTTCTCTTTCCTTCTTAGGAGTCCTCGGGGTTTTAAGGCCAACTGTATAATCTTTTGGCAGTAACTCCCACACCATAGCTTGCCGTAAAGCCGTTCGCAATGTGCCGAAAATGCCCTTTACCGTATGGGGTGCTAAATCCCCTAAATCATTGAGTCTGGTCTGAAGCTTTAGTGTGGTTATTTTATTTAGTTTTAGTTCAGAGAGCTTTGGTTTTAATTTAGCTACATGATAGGCATAAGTTTCAAGTGTTCTTTCTTGAACTGATTCGGAAAGCTTAACCTGCTCTAGCCAAAAATCTAGGTATTTATCAACGGTCATGTTGCTATCTGCCGTAATCCGGGCCATTTTCAGCTTAAGCTCTGCTTCCTTTAGCTTGGCTTCTTTGGGCGTTCCTTTGAAAGTTTCATAGTAGTATTTTTTCTTGCCCAGGGCATCACGACCCAAATAAACAGAAATAGTGTAGCTATTTCCTCTTTTTACTATCCCCAATTGTAATCCTCCTTAAAGAGGACAAGGCAATTAGTTACTTCTACACTGCCTCGTTATTTCCCTGTATGATTACTTTTTTACTTTCAAGATATTTTTGAAGTGCTTGATCGGAAACCCTTAACCCTCTTTCTGAATGTTTGGTTGCTTCAAGTTCTCCGGAATAAATTAATTCGTAAACTTTACTCTTTCTCCTCTTTAATTTTTTAGCCACCTCGGATACTGTATATAATTGCATAAAGGTGTCTCCCTCCGTTACTCATTAAGTAAAACCAACGCTTCCTTAATAACTTTAAGGACGTTCTCCAATTCTGTACGAGTTGCATTCTTTTCTTGGGAATCCATATTCGAAAACCTGGTTTTCAATCTTGTAAAATCCTTAATAGTCTTTTCCACTAATTTTGATGTAGGTTCCTTTTTGGGCATTTGAGCTAAGTGTCTTGTAGCCCACTCAACTGCCTGCTGCCCTGTTAATTTTTTATCCATAATTTCATTAAACAAAGTCTTTTGTGTCTCTGGATACCTTTTTAGTTGAGTAAGTGCCCTGGCGTGCATCTCGTTCAACCCAGACTCACAAAAGGCCTGTTTCATATGATCAGGAAGCTTAAGAATACTAAGTAGTTGATGAATTCTGGCCTTTCCATAACCAAGTTGTTTTCCTACCTCTTCCAGTGTTAACGGCTTGCCTTCGCTTGTCTTAGAGTATTCAATAATGTCTTTTATCGCCAAAGCCATTTCTATTGCTTTTAAATTTTTACGTTGTAAATTCTCAATCAGTGCTTCTAACATCACCTTCATGTGGTTATGTTCATCTACAACTATACAAGGAATAGTCTCTTTCCCGGCCATAGCCGAACCCCGCCATCTTCTTTCCCCGGCAATTATTTCATAATAACCAGGCCTTTCAGCGGGCCTTACCCTGATGGGCTGTATAACTCCGTGCTCCTGGATGGACGCAGCCATTGTTTCAATATCATCAAACTCTTTTCTAGGCTGATCCTTTCTGGGTACAATTCTATCTAAAGATATTTCTTTTATTTTCTGCTGTGGGGAACGAATGAAAAGATCCACAACCTTGTCAACCTTGTCAAACTTGTCAATTCCTTTGCTACCGCCTTCATTCGTATACCTCTCAGCCATCATGCAATATCACCGTGTAACTGCAGTAGTTCCCTGGCCAGGGCATCGTATTCCTGGGCACCGGTGCTGCCGGCATCATACTTTCTTGCAGCAACCCCCTGCCTTGAGGCTTCAATCAATTTACTGTTAACCCGAATTTCAGTGTTAAACACCTTTTCCAGATAGTTATCCCTGACCTCTTTAAGCATCCTCTTATCTTCGTTCCTCCTGAAATCTACCATTGTTAATAACAACGCCCACCCCCTTAGGTTTGGATTAATCCGGCGTTTTACTTTCTCAATTATTTCCAGAAGCTTTGTCATCCCGGCCATGGCGAAGGCCTGGGGCTGTAATGGAATGATAACCTCATCAGCAGCAGCCAGAGCGTTAATACTTAAGACCCCTAAATTCGGGGGTGTATCAATTATTATATAATCGTATTTTTCTACCTGTTCCCTTAACACCCACTTAAGCAACCGGTCTTGTCCTATATCCCCTGCAAGTTCTGCTTCCGCAGCGGATAACATTATACTGGACGGTATTAAATGCAACCCGGGAACATTTGTCTCTTTAATTACCTCTTCTGCCGTTGCTTTTTCCATTAATAATTCATATACTCCGGGGTCATCTTCGTTTAATTTGATGCCAAGACCATTACTTAGGTTCTCCTGGGGATCCAGGTCAGCTAACAGTACTTTCTTTCCGGCCCCGGCAAGAGAAGCACCTAAATTAATAGTTGATGTTGTTTTTGCCGTTCCGCCTTTCTGATTTGCTATTGCAATAATACGACCCATATATACACACCTCCGTATAAAATTAAAAAAGGGCCAGCTGGCCATCAGATTCTACAACTATTTCGCAATCTTTTAGTATCCTGGACTTTTGCAGATTTAAGCTTTTTTGTTCTAAACGCTGAGCAACCGTACAATTGAACCTAATACCTAATTCTTCATAAACCCTAGAAAGACATCTCCCTTCGGCCTGACACTTCAGGTATAGGTGACAGCAAGAAATATTTTCAACCCTACCAAGGTTTTTTAAGTAATAATCTTTCTGTACATTGAAATCTGGTAATTGAAAAGGATAATGCCCCCATAGGCCTAAATTTGAGCATAACATTTTTAACCGTCCATCAGCCCAGGACCTGTAACCAAAGCAGGTCTCCACCTCATCACTTTTCTTTTCGATAGTTCCTTTTTCTAACCGATAGGTACCACAGTGGTCGAAAACCACAACTTGATCTCCAATCCTGATTTTAGGTTTGGGAAGGCCTTTTACACACAACAAAGATTTTGCCCTTATCCAAAGTTCATCAAAGGTGAATTCCCGAATATTTATGGTTAACAGGTATAGTTCCCTACCCATAATATCGCTAAGAACATCCCAATTCCCTTGCAAAGCGTTGTTAATTCCAACAACTAATTTCATAGTGAAACACCCATTTCCTTAGATGCCAGAAGCAATACTAAAAAAATACCTGGTATTCATTTAATCCTACCCTTACATGGCGGACACCGCTTCCATACGATGTAATGTACTCTTTAGCAATCTCACCCGCATCCTTACCGGATAATCTTACACGAATAACCCCATCTGCATTTTCTTCTTTTTGAAATTCTGCTTTACACTTGTACCCGTAATCTCGAATACAATTCAACATGCTGTCCTTAAATCGTTCTATCACAACCTCACGACCCTGATTCATTACCCTGAAACTCATTAATTTTTGATAAAAATTAGCCGCATCTTCATGGCTGATATTACCTTCAAACCGTGTAAAATCAATATCTTCAGAATACGGGGCTGTATTGATCTTTTTATAGATATCTTCAGCACTACTCTTTATCCGCCGTACAGAATACGAATTAACAAATGAAGATAATAAATCAACCAAGTCGAGGGACATTTCATTTACCCGATAATCTCCAAATAGGTAGGAGGCCCTGGAACTGTTCCTCAAGTTAATCAATAGCTGGGCCAATTTAAGAAATTCTTCCCGGGGAGTTTGAGGCACACTTTCTTTTAGGTTCCTCTCATCTTGCCAATACATCATCTGAGTAACAAACTGGCCAAGAATTTTTCCATCCGTTATAGGAATTTGTTTTTCCCTAACCCAGTATTGAACCTGCTCCATGCTAAGTTCGATTATAGACACTACCTCATCCAAGGAGTAATGTTTATTATGATCTATCATAATTACATATTGTTGCACTAATAGCCCTCCCTTTTAAGCATATTTCCAAAAAAACAAATCCCGGGAATGCTCTTACCCCCGAGATTTTATGTAATAAATTGTTATATTAAGTTTGTTGACTTGTTCTAATAACCAGTGATAAAATTTACTTCGAGTTAATAGTTTTTTGGTTTTGGAAGCTCGGGTTGCAGCCCGGGCGTTTTTCTTTTCCAGAACTCTTTCTTTTTGCCTGAATCTCGACCACCCTACTTGTGGACCGGCTGATTAGTTCCTTGACCAACTTATTAACTGTATCCGTTAGTACAAACTCTCCGTATTCCTTCCTGACCAAGCCCCTTCTTTGTAACTCTTCCAATTTGGTAAAAATTAGATCGTCGCATCTACTTACGATTCTGCATATTACCCTGTCGATGTCCTTATCCTTAAGGGATGACACCACATTTATACCCTTTAACAGCCTAAATTTCCAAACCACCTTGCTTTTTCCTTTTACTATGGTTAACTTGCCATCTGCTAATGCTACTTCTACTTGGATAGGATCATGTGGCTTTAAACGCTTCTTCGATGGTGGAAAATCAATATCTCTTACCCTTAATGGGTATTCCAGTGAGCTACATATATTTGCAATACTTCGACCGGTTAATTGTATACATGGGTGACCACTAAGTACATAGATAACACCGAGTATGGCCCGGTCGATTTCGTCCAGGTAATTCAACCTTGTCTTTCTGAAGTCAGTTTTTACTAAGGTCTTAGCAGCGAACCTGGCAAACATTGTCAAGTTATCTCTGGGTTGTAATTTATTTTTTTTAGTCTTATTGTGTTCTTCTAAAAGAGCCATAGTTTTAAATGCATCAACGCCCGTTAGTATTTCTGTATCGTAAAGCACAATATTGTCTTCCCGAAAATGTCTTTTAAAATCAAAGGTTATTTTGGAGTCTTCAAAAGCCTCTTTGTGCTGTATAGCTTCCGTTCCCACCCAACTGGCTCGCCCTTTATTTACCGCATTAAGGGCTGTAGATAGCTTTAACTTGTTCACCGAAAGTCTGCCTTTACCGTCAAAAACAAAAATTTGTTTCCCCGATGCGGCAGAAATGTCCCTCAAAATTGACATACTAACACCCCTCCCATGAGATATTAATAGGTTTGCCACAGGCCCATACCGCCCCAAAATGGGTCCCGGGTGGGCACGGTTTAGATCCTGTGGTTGGCGGGGATTCTAGTCCTGGGAGTTTCCGTAATTCTTCATCAAGGTTTTACTAGGGACTTCTTTGAAGA
>NZ_JARPTC010000005.1:0-147051 GCF_030577015.1 Desulforamulus aquiferis
TGGCCAGGACGGTGGCAAACTTTTATAACATTCCGGAGGATCAGGTTAAGATAGTGGAGGCCAAATAAGGAGGGATTAAAATGAGCTGGATTAAAAAATTAACTGGTGAGGGAGAAGGGGACGGGCCCAAGAAAGAGCAGCTAAAGAGGATTAAATTAATGGCAGTTGGACTAGTGGTGGGTGTAGGTCTCATTGTCTGGGGCAGTTGGGGTGACAGCAAGCCCTCCAGTGATGTGGCCCCTCCGTCAGTTCAGGAAAACGTTGCAGCACCTGCCCAGAATCAAAAACCAACCCAGAAGACTGCCATGGCAGTGGAGGAAGAGCACATGGCCAATAAACTATGTGAAATGCTGCAGCAGGTAGAAGGTGCTGGAAACGTGAAGGTGACCGTTCGCCTGGACACCTCCACCGAGACCCAATATGCGGTGAATACCAGCACAGGTAAGAAGACTACCCTAGAAAAGGACCAAGCAGGGGGAACCAGAACCCTGACCGAGGATACGGATACCGGCCAGTTGGTGCTGGTTAATAGGAGCGGAGAGCAGATACCTGTACTGAGTAGGGAGATAGCACCTTCAGTAGCTGGCGTCCTGGTTGTTGCAGAGGGAGCTGCCAACCCCCGGGTCAAGGCTGAATTATTTAGGGCTACCCAGGTTGCCCTGGGAATCGAACCACACAAGGTTATTGTGATGCCGAGAAAGGGTGGTGAATAGTATGCCAAAGCGGTTTATTTTTCTTGGACTATTAACCGTTATGGGTATAACTCTTCTGGTAGTGGGTTGGCGGGGAGGATTTGCTGATTTAAAGAACGAGGCAGCCCTGGTAAACTCAAGGATCTCTGAAGAAGGTAGTGTTATTGAGGGAGAGGTAAAGGATACCGGCAATATTATTATAAAACCCGATGTAATTCCTCCCGGTAATGCTGTGAAGGTGCAGAAGGAAGAGAATGAAGGTGAAAGCACTTTAAAACAGCCTGTGGCCGATGATAGTGACTATTTTGTGGAGTATCGGCTGGAAAGGGAGAGAAGCAGGGGTCACCAGATACAACTACTTAGGGAAATAATAAATAATACAAATTCAGATGCAGATAATATAAAGAAGGCCCAGGAACAGATGTATGTTATCAGTAATAATCTACAGAAAGAGTTAGAAGTAGAAAGTCTCATTCGGGCTAAAGGATTCCGAGATGCTGTGGTTTTTCTGGAGGGAAAAACAGTTACGGCAGTTATCCAGTCCAATGCCCTAAACCAGGAGGATGCCATCAAGATTACCGATATGGTTTCTCGTAGTACAGGTGTAGGGCAGCAAAATATTGTCATTATTCCTAAGAGCTGAGAGAAAAGACTTGTTTAAATAAAGTAATTGGCAGCAGGCTTTTTGTATAGCAGTATAGAATATTGTATACTTGCATTAGCTTTGTAGCCAAATCCTGACTCCTTCTATATAATTTACATTGTACCAATAAAAATCTTTATTCATTCTTTTTATGGCAACTGACGGACCCGCTCAGGTTGTTTGGTTTAATAATAACCTGAGTTTTCTGTTGTTTTATATCGGGGGAGGAGGACATTCATGAGTCACCGTTTAAAAATCACCGATACCACCCTTCGTGATGGTCATCAGAGCTTGTGGGCCACCCGTATGGCCACCGAGGATATGCTGCCCATTGCTGAGAGGCTGGATCAAATGGGTTACCACTCTTTGGAGGTCTGGGGCGGGGCCACCTTTGATGTTTGCCTGCGCTTTCTTAATGAGGATCCCTGGGAGAGGTTGCGGTTAATAAGGAAACATGTTAAGACTACCCCCCTGCAGATGTTATTGAGGGGGCAGTCCCTGTTAGGTTATTCCCATTACCCTGACGATATCTTAGAAGCCTTTATTAATAAGGTAGTGGAAAATGGTATGGATATCATCAGGATTTTTGACGCCCTTAACGATATCCGTAATATGGAAAAGGCTATGCAAGTTACTAAAAAGGCCGGAGCCCATGTACAGGCCACAGTTGTATATACAGTTAGCCCGGTTCATACAACTGAGCACTATTTGGAAACAGCTCTGCGCCTGGAGGATTTAGGTGCTGACTCTATATGTATTAAGGATATGGCTGGCTTGCTGGCTCCCTTTAAGTCTTACGATCTAGTTAAGCTTCTTAAAGCACATTTAAATATACCCATTCAACTGCACTGCCATTACATAGGCGGGATGGCGGTAGGGGCATATCTGAAGGCTGCTGAAGCGGGTGTGGATGTTGTAGACACAGCGTCGGTGCCCATGGCCTTTGGTGCATCTCAGCCACCGGTAGAAACTGTGGTACGGGCCCTCAAGGGTACTCCCTATGATACCGGGCTCAGCCTGAAATCCCTTTTTGAAGTGGCCCAATATTTTGAAGACCTGCGTAGGGAGCTGGGCCAACAGAGGGGAGTAACCCGCATCAGTGACATGCGTGTTTTTGAACACCAGGTTCCCGGTGGGATGATCTCTAACCTGGTATCCCAGTTGGAAGAGCAGAAGGCTCTGGACAGACTGGACGAAGTTTTAGAGGAAATTCCCAAGGTGAGAGAGGAACTTGGCTACCCGCCCTTAGTGACTCCCACCAGCCAAATAGTTGGCACCCAGGCAGTGCTAAATGTATTAACAGGCCAACGCTACAAGCTAATCCCTGGAGAGGTTAAACTTTATGTGCAGGGCTACTACGGCCAACCCCCTGCCACCATTGATCCATCAATCAGCCGTAAGGTGCTAGGCGACAAAGAAATGATCACCTGTCGCCCCGCTGATTTGCTGGAGCCAAAATTGGATAAACTAAGGGATGAAATAAAAGGGGTTGCCATAAGTCAGGAGGATGTGCTGTCCTATGCTATGTTCCCCCAGGTGGCCAGGAAATTCTTTGAAGCCCGTAAGCGTGGAGAAACTGGACCCCACCGTAAGGATGCCTCGGTTAAGCCCGGTGCGCCTGCAGATGCCAATGTGACCAAGAGGACCAAGGAGGCCAAGAACGTGAACCTAAATGAATTAAGAGAACTAATTAAGGTATTAGACCAGACAGACATTACTGAGATAGATTTAGAAAGCGATGGTGTCAAGGTATCCATTCGTAAAGGTGGCAAGGTGTCGGCTACTGTTACCTCTGCCCCTGCTTCAACAGTAGCGGCTGAGGCTCCCCAGGCTGCACCTGCTAAGGTGGAAACACCTGCGGCTTCTGCATCGGTTGCTGCCCCAGACAGTGATTTAATTCCCGTAACTGCACCCATGGTGGGGACTTTCTATCAGGCCCCTGCACCGGACGCGGATCCCTTTGTGAAGATAGGTGATACTGTAAAGGTGGGTCAAGCCCTGTGTATAATTGAAGCTATGAAGCTTATGAACGAAATAGAAGCTGAAATTACCGGCGAAGTTGTTGAAATATTAGCAGAAAACGGCCAGCCTGTTGAGTATGGGCAGAAATTATTTCTTATTAGGAAGAAGTAAGGAGAGGTCATGTTTAAGAAGATACTAATAGCTAACCGGGGAGAGATAGCTCTCAGGATTATTCGGGCCTGCCAGGAGCTAAATATCAAGACTGTTATTGTATATTCAGAGGCAGACAGGGACACCCTGCCAGTTCGTCTAGCCGACGAGGCCTATTGTATTGGCCCGGCTCCCTCCAATAAGAGCTACCTAAATATTACTAATATTATCAGTGCGGCCGAGGTTTCCGGGGCAGAAGCCATTCATCCGGGCTACGGCTTTCTGGCCGAGAATGCCAATTTTGCTGAAATTTGTGAGGACTGCGGCATTACCTTCATCGGACCCTCCACCCATGCCATTGAATATATGGGCAACAAGGCCCTGGCCCGCAGCACCATGATTCAGGCCGGTGTGCCGGTGGTTCCAGGCTCCGAGGGTGCCATCAAGACCCCTGAGGAAGCCCTGGAGGTGGCCAAGGGAATTGGCTATCCCATATTAATTAAGGCTTCTGCCGGTGGTGGCGGTAGGGGTATGAGGGTGGCCCACAGTGAGGAGGATTTGCTAAAGGCCCTCAATACCGCTAAGAATGAGGCTCAGGCAGCCTTTGGCAACGGGGATGTCTATCTAGAAAAATATGTGGAGCAGCCCAGACATATTGAGATTCAGGTTTTAGGAGATAAGGAAGGTAATATCGTATACCTGGGCGAAAGGGACTGCTCGGTGCAGCGCCGGAACCAAAAGGTTATTGAAGAGGCTCCTTCTGCAGCCCTGACACCATCTCTTAGGAAAAAAATGGGTGAAACAGCCATAAAGGCTTCAAAGGCAGTAAATTATTACAATGCAGGTACTGTTGAGTTTTTATTAGACAAGCATAATAAATTTTATTTTATTGAAATGAACACCCGTATTCAGGTTGAGCACCCTGTAACCGAACTAATTACAGGCATTGATCTGATCAAGGAACAAATAAGAATTGCCGCTGGCGAACCCCTGGGTTACGGACAAAGTGATATTCGTATTGATGGCTGGGCCATTGAGTGCCGCATCAACGCGGAGGATCCCGACAAGAATTTTATGCCTCACCCTGGAACCATTGAGGTTTACCATTCTCCAGGCGGTTTGGGCGTAAGGGTAGACAGTGCAGCCTTTACTGGATATAAGATTCCTCCCTTCTACGATTCCATGATAGGCAAGCTTATTGTTTGGGGTAGAGATAGGGATGAGGCCATCCGCAGAATGCAGCGGGCCCTGAATGAATTTATTATTGAAGGGGTGCCCACAACCATCCCCTTCCATCAAAAGGTATTAAACAACGCCTTTTTCCGCCGGGGAGAAGTATATACAAACTTTATCCAGCGGAGAATATTGCCTGACCAATAAGCCAAGTTGCCCGAATTAAATTAGGTGTGTTATAATGCACATGTAAGGTAACTGGTTAATTTTGGAGGTGTATCATGGCAGAAAATAAAAGAGATATTGTTGTAATGAGCCCTCAGGACGGCATGGGCGGAATTCGCATAGCTGATGATGTGGTTGGTGTAATTGCCGGCATGGCCGCAACTGAAGTACCTGGCGTAGCCGGGATGAGTGGAGGACTTGGCGGTGGAATTGCCGAGATGCTGGGCCGGAAGAATCTTTCCAAAGGCGTCAAGGTAGAGGTTGGCGAAAAGGAAGCTGCTGTTGACCTATTTATTATTGTAGAATATGGTGTTCGTATTCCTGACGTTGCCTCCCAGATTCAGCTTAACGTAAAGCGGGCCATAGAAGGCATGACCGGTCTTTCGGTGGTTGAAGTTAATGTCCATGTGCAGGGAGTAACCTTCGCTAGCAGTGAAAATAAGGAAGAAGATCCCGCAGGCCAAAGGGTTAGGTAAATATTAATTCAAATATTTTTAGCGAAAAGGCGTGCATTAAGTTAGTTCCCTTTGTGCCCGCCTTTGAATACTTTAAGCCTTGTTCTTGCCAGGGTCAGGCAGTTCGGATTAAAGATTGGGCAAGAATGTATAACTCTAAAGTGTTAAAAAATACGGAACTAACAATTTGTTAGTTCCGTATTTTATATTTATATCTTACACTTATTATAGTATAATAGTAGGGAGGGATAGCTGGTGAGTCCCTTTGATCGAGGGCTGTTATTTTTATACACCCTGTTAATGACGGTATTTAGTGCTCTCCTATTGGTAGTGGTCTCTGGTTGGTGGCAACAGCCCCTGTATTTACTGTGGCAAAGTCCAAATTCCCGGGACCTGCAAATTTCGCTGCTGGTATTTATGGGCGTACTATTCCTTTCTGGCCTACGCCTTCTGTGGGTTTCAGTTACCCGCCAGCAGTCCGGTAAGGCGGTGGTGCATGACTACATGCTGGGGCAGGTGAAAATTTCTCTGCAAGCCATAGAAAACCTGGTGAAGAAGGTTGTCTACCAAGTTCATGGGGTTAAGGATGTTAAGCCCCGTGTAATACAGTCAACCGGCGGTATTGGGCTGCACATCAAGGCTGTAGTTGCTCCTGATATCAGTATCCCGGAAGTCAGTAGAGAAATACAGCACCGGGTTCAGGAGTATCTTGCAGAGACAACAGGTATTACTGTGACAACTATAAAAATATATGTTGAAAACATATCCAGCACCCGCCCAAGGGTGGAGTAGCCCCGCATGAAGAGTGGTGTAAATTATGCTGTATGAATTTATTAAGGAAATATTGGAAAAACACCGGGGTAAGGCCCTGGGTGTAGCCCTTGGCTTATTTTTCGGATGGTTTGCCATCAGTTATGGCTTCTTCAAGGCTGTTTTTGTAGCCCTATGTGTTGTTGGAGGTTACATAATTGGCAAGGGAGTAGACGAGCATTATGACTTTCGGGAAACCCTTTCCAGGCTTTTTCGGGACCGCTGGTGATGAGAAAATGTAAATAATTTATATTACCGGGTTAAACTAGGTGCATAAGAATTGTGACATTGAGGAGGTCCTAGCTTGGGTAGAAGGCAGGCCAGAGAAACTGCACTGCAGGTATTATTTCAAATAGACATGGGAAAAAATGAGCCTGAATTTGCGTTAACCAATACCGCGGAGGAGTTCGGAGCTGGTTCCCAGGAAATTGAGTTTGCAAGACAATTAGTCACAGGTGCCCTGGAGCATATAGAAGAAATCGACCAAGCAATAAGCAGGGTAAGTAAAGAGTGGCAGCTTAACCGTATGGCCAATGTTGATCGCAACATCATGCGGCTAGCTCTCTTTGAGATAATGTTTAGAGCCGATATTCCTGATAACGTGTCAGTGAATGAGGCAGTCGAATTGGCCAAAATCTTTGGTGGTCCAGATTCGGGCAAATTTGTCAATGGCATCCTGGGAAAGATTTTGGAAGCTAAAGGGCAGAATTTGGCTAACCGAGACTTATAAAATTTATTAACTTTCTCACTGATAAAAAGATATTTTAAAAACATAACCGGAGAGGGGAAAGAGCATGTATAAGATTGTTTCTAAGAAGACCCTTGCCCCTGCCATCCATGAGTATGAAATCCTGGCCCCTAGGGTGGCCAAAAAGGCTCAGGCAGGACAGTTTATTATTGTTAGAATTGACGAACAGGGTGAAAGAATCCCCCTTACCATAGCGGATTTTAATAGGGAAGCCGGTACTATTACTATAGTTTTTGCGGAAGCTGGCTATTCAACCAAAAAACTTGGCCGCCTCAATGAAGGTGATTCTGTGCTTGATTTTGTAGGTCCCCTGGGAGTCCCCTCCCACGTGGACAAGTTTGGCACAGTGGTTATGGTGGCCGGTGGTGTTGGCGTGGCTCCGGTATTTCCAATTGCCAGGGAAATGAAGGATGCAGGTAACCAGGTAGTAAGCATTATGGGCGCCCGCAATAAGGAGCTTATCTTCTGGGAAGAAAAGATGAAAGCGGCCAGCAGCGAGCTGCTGGTTACCACCGATGACGGGTCCTATGTAAGAAAAGGCTTTGTGACCGATGTGCTGCGTGAGTATATTGAGGCCCAGGGCAAGCCTGCTTTGGTTATGGCCATTGGCCCCCTGCCTATGATGAGGGCTGTGGTGAATGTGACCAAAGAGTATGAAATTAAGACAATGGTAAGCCTCAACTCCATCATGGTGGACGGTACCGGCATGTGTGGAGCCTGTAGGGTAACAGTTGGCGGAGAAACCAGATTTGTTTGTGTGGATGGTCCGGAATTTGACGGACATCAGGTTGATTTTGAAGAGCAATTAATGCGCTCTCGTAAATATAAGTCAGAAGAACAGCACGCCTTAACTAAGGAAAGCTGTGGCTGCGGTGGAGGAGGTAAGTGCCATGGCTAAAAAGATTATTCCTAATAAAAATCCTATGCCCCATCAGGACCCAAAGGTTAGGGCCAAAAACTTTGATGAGGTGGCCCTGGGCTACAGTAAAGAAACAGCTATGGCCGAGGCAGAGCGCTGCCTAAACTGTAAAAAACCCTTTTGTAAGGAAGGTTGCCCTGTTAGTGTAGATATTCCTGAGTTTATTGCCCATGTAAGGGAAGGAAACTTTGATGATGCAGCTAAGGTAATCAAGCGCACAAACGCATTACCCGCTGTTTGCGGCCGGGTTTGTCCCCAGGAGCACCAGTGTGAGAAGTTCTGCATTGTTGGTAAAAAGAACGAGCCGGTAGCCATTGGACGCTTGGAGCGTTTTGTTGGTGACTATATTATAGATAAAGAGGCCCAGGTTGAGGCTGTTGAGTCCACAGGCTATAAGGTGGCCATTGTTGGCTCGGGACCTGCCGGTCTGGCCTGTGCGGCGGATTTGGCCCGCCAAGGACACAGCGTGACCATGTTTGAAGCCCTGCATACCCCCGGTGGTGTGTTAATGTACGGTATTCCTGAATTCCGTCTGCCTAAGAAAATTGTTCAGACAGAAATCCAAAACCTGAAAAAGATGGGAGTCACCATCGAGACCAATGCCATCATTGGTCAAATTGCCTCCCTCGATGAACTGCTGACCGAAGAGGGCTTTGATGCAGCCTTCCTGGGAACAGGGGCCGGTACCCCCTACTTTATGAATCTGCAGGGGGAAAACTTCAATGGTGTTTATTCTGCCAATGAGTTTCTAACCCGCTCAAATTTAATGAAGGCCTACTGCTTCCCCCAGTGCGACACACCCATTAAAGTAGGTAAAAAGGTAGCAGTTCTAGGCGGCGGTAACGTGGCCATGGACGCTGCCCGTACAGCTCTCCGACTGGGTGCGGAGGAAGTATATATTGTTTACCGCCGCTCCCGGGCCGAATTGCCTGCCCGTTTGGAAGAGGTCGAGCATGCTGAGGAAGAGGGAGTTAAATTCCTGTTCCTGACCAATCCCACCAGATATATTGGTAATGAGGAAGGCTGGCTAACCGGACTGGAATGCATTAAAATGGAGCTGGGCGAGCCCGATGCCTCGGGACGCCGCAAGCCGGTGCCCATTCCTGACTCTACCTTTATACTGCCCCTGGATGTAGTGGTAGTGGCCATCGGTCAGGGACCTAACCCTCTGCTGACCAAGACCACCCCGGATCTAGAAACTAATAAACGAGGCAATATCGTTGCCGATGAAGCCGGTAAAACCTCCAAGGAAGGTGTATACGCCGGAGGCGACGTTGTAACCGGAGCCGCCACAGTAATTAAGGCCATGGGCGCCGGCCGTGCTGCAGCCAAGAGTATACACGAATATCTCATTGCTAAGGGACCCAAGAAACAGTAAAATAGTATTGTACTATCAAAATGTACCGTCACCTTATAGGGGCGGTACATTTTAAGTTAGTGGGTCTAGGGCCGGCTCAATGGTTGTCACTGTCACTGGTGTCACTGGGACGGTTCCACTGACAATGATCACAAACTAATCTAAGTCCTGTCACTGGAACCGTCCCATTGACAGGAACCGTCCCATTGACAGGATTGACAGGAACCGTCCCATTGACATGGGTGAGATTAGACTCTTGGGAGGAATGATGAAGGTGCCTGTTTTGTCGGTGTCAGATTTAACTAGGTATATAAAGGAGATGCTGGAGTCGGATCATCTGCTGGCTGGCCTGTGGGTGAAGGGGGAAATATCTAATTTAAAGCTACACAGCTCCGGGCATATTTATTTAACACTAAAGGATAAAGAAGCTTGTCTTAAGACGGTAATGTTTCGTTCCAGGGGCAGGCGTCTTATGTTTAGACCTGAGAATGGGATGTCGGTAATTGTCCGGGGGTATATATCCCTTTACGAGCGAGATGGCACTTACCAGCTCTACGCCGAAGAGATGGAGCCAGAGGGCATTGGAGCCCTTTACATAGCCTTTGAGCAAATGAAACAGAAGCTGGCGGCCCAGGGCTTGTTTGACCAGGGACGTAAACGACCTTTACCTCCTTATCCCAAGGTGTTGGGGATCGTTACCTCCCCCACTGGTGCTGCAGTGCAGGATATGCTAAATATTGTGAGGCGCAGGTGGCCTAATTTAGAGATTATTTTGGCTCCAGTGTTAGTACAGGGGGAGGCTGCTCCGTCAGATATTGCAAGGGCTATCAGGCAAATGAACAGCCTTGGCAGGATAGACGTCCTTGTCGTTGGACGAGGGGGTGGCTCCTTGGAAGAGCTATGGGCCTTTAATACCGAAGAGGTGGCCTTGGCCATAGCTGAATCTGAGATTCCTGTTGTTTCTGCCGTTGGTCATGAGACAGACTTTACCATTGCAGATATGGTGGCAGACTTGCGAGCACCAACCCCTTCGGCAGCTGCCGAGTTGGTGGTGCCCGACCGTAGAGAGATGCACCGTTATTTAACTTCCCTGGATCAAAGATTGGAAAAGGGAGTAGGCAATAAGCTTGAACGTTGTCGACATAGGCTGAAGGTATGTGCTAACAGCCAGGCACTTCAAAGACCCTATTTAATCACCGGGAACCGGCAGCAGACAGTGGACATGCTTACTGCCGCCCTACATCGAGTCGGCAAGCTCATGTTGGCAGATAAAGGGACGATCTTAGCCACCCTGGCAGGGAAGCTTGATATATTAAGCCCCCTTTCTACACTGGCCAGGGGTTATAGTATCTGTACCACCCCCGATGGACAGATTATCACTGATATGGAGGATATTATTAAAGGAGACCTGGTATCGGTTAAACTAAATAAAGGATCACTTCATTGCACCGTTGAAGGAAAGGAAGAAGCTTAATGGCACAAATACTTGATGGAAAAAAGGTTGCAGCTTTGCTGAAAGAGGAACTAAAGCAGGAGATTGAGGTATTAAAAAATAAGGGTGTCAATCCCAAATTAGCTGTCTTGCTGACTGGAGATGACCCAGCCTCGGTTGCCTATGCAAAATTTCTTGAAAAGGTAAGCGGTACAGCCGGAGTTTCCTTTGAATTGCACCACCTGGAGGCTGCTGCCTCTGAACTTGAAATTAAGCTTAAAATTGAGGACCTTAATGCAGACAATAGGGTACATGGGATACTCATAATGATGCCTTTACCAGCCCATGTGAGCAAGCAAAGGGTCATGGAAACAGTTTCTCCCCTAAAGGATGTGGACGGTTTACACCCCTTTAACCGTGGACACCTGATTAGCGGCGGCATGTGTATCCAACCTGCCACTCCCCTTAGCTGTCTTGAAATAATGAAACGATCGGGCATTTCGTTAACAGGTAAACACATGGTTATCGTTGGTAGGGGAGAAACTGTAGGGAAACCTCTGGTATTTATGGCCTTGGCTGAAAATGCAACTGTATCTGTTTGTCACACCAAGACCGTCGATTTGCAAGGATTGACCAGACAGGCTGATATCCTTGTGTGTGCAGTGGGTTCGCCAGGACTTATAACCGCCGATATGGTTAAGCCTGGAGCGGTGGTGGTGGATGCCGGCATTAGTGAAATAGACGGGCAAATTACAGGGGATGTAGATTTTGATCAGGTCAAAGAAGTGGCCGGAGCCATTACCCCAGTTCCAGGCGGAGTGGGGAGCCTGACTACTGTTTTGATGCTTAAGAACCTGGTTAAGGGAGTACATCTCCAGGAACAAGCCAGGCAATGGGAGAGTGATTTGAACAATGCATAAATATCTTAAATGGTCGGTGGATGAATTATTTGATCGGGCCTGTTCCACTTCCCCGGAACCAGGTGGCGGCGGAGTATCTGCCATGACCGGATGCCTTGGCTCAGGCATGCTTATGATGGTGGCTAAAATTACTGCAGGAAATAATAAATACCAGGATGTCCGCCAAGAAATTGAGATTTTAATAGCTTCAATTGAATCAAATATCGAAGCTCTAAAATCCTTGGCCCAGAAGGATATGGATGCCTTTAATGGCTTTATGGATGCCTTGTCCTTACCAAGGGAGACTCCTGAACAGGTTGATTTAAGGGAAGAAAAAAAGCAGCAGGCAGCCCTATTATCTGCGGGTATTCCCCTGGAAATGGCCCGTATTAGCCTGGCTAATCTACAATCGGCTGCTGAGTTGGCAGTCATTGGCAGTAAGCTGGCCATCAGTGATGTAGGGGTTGGTGCCAACCTATTGGAAGCTTCATTAAAGGGTGCCTTAATAATGGTGGATGCTAATCTGCCCTATATAAGGGATAAAAAACTTGTTTATGAATTTGTGGCAGAAAGGGAGAATTTGGCCCTGAAAGCTGAAGAATTATGCAAGCTTACTCTTGAAAGGGTAAGGTCCAGAATGAATTAATACAGGGGGGATGAGTGATGACTTTAGAAACAATGTCCTTCGAACAGGCGATTATGAGGCTTGAGGAGGTTGTCAGGGATATGGAATCAGGTCAATTGCCCTTAGACCAAGCCTTAGAGCTGTTTGCCGAAGGAATTAACTTATCTAAATATTGTAACCAGTGTTTGGAGAAGGCTGAGCATAAAATCAGTCTCCTTATGGCGGACGGAGAATTGACTGAGGCTCCCCCTACACTGTCAGGAGGCGAAAGGTAGTGTCCTTTCTTATTGACTTACAAGAACGATCCCGGTTGGTTGACGAGGCATTGGACAAGTATCTTCCCTCGTCCGAGGCTTACCCACAATTAATTCATGAGGCCATGCGCTACAGCATCTTTGCCGGCGGTAAAAGGCTTCGTCCTGTATTGGCACTGGCTGCGGCTGAGGCAGTTGGCGGCAGTGCAGAGAGGGCTATGCCGGTGGCATGTGCCCTGGAACTAATACATACCTATTCTTTAGTTCATGACGATTTGCCCGCCATGGATAATGATGATTTTCGCAGGGGCAGGCCAACCAGCCATAAGGTTTACGGAGAAGCCATGGCTATTCTGGTGGGAGATGCCCTGCTCACCCTGGCCTTTGAGTTAACTGCTAAAGCCGGGGAAACGGTGGCTCCTGAGTTAGCAAATAGAGTAACACTAGAAATTGCCAGGGCCTCTGGCTCCTGTGGGCTAATTGGTGGGCAGGTGGTTGATACCCTATCGGAAAACAAGTCCATTGATGGAAAGGTTTTAGAATACATTCACCGTCATAAAACAGGAGCCTTGTTTAAGGCGGCTGTAAGATCCGGTGCTATTATTAGTAATGCTTCTCATGAACAATTAGAGGCTTTGACGGTTTATGCCAGTCAAATGGGTCTGGCCTTCCAAATAAAGGATGATTTACTGGACATCGAAGGTGATGAAACAATAATCGGTAAGCCCGTGGGCAGCGATATAAAAAATCAAAAATCCACTTATCCTTCAGTTTATGGGCTGGAGAAGGCCAGAGAAATGGCATTTTCAGCTGCTGCTGAAGCAAATGAGGCTTTAAAAATTTTTGGTTCAAAAGGGGAATTTTTAAGATCGATTATGCATTTTATTATTCATAGGGATCATTAAGAGCGAGCCAGAGTTAAATCCGATTCGATTAAAGGAGATACAGTGTTTAAAATCAACTGCCATGAGTTCGGCCTGTCTGGTTTGGTTCGTTAGCGTATTTGTAGTCTAGAGTTTTATCGTGCTATAATTCATATCGTGCAAAACGTTTAAAAAAGGTCATTACTTAATGATAAGTGATGCAGTATTCTAGTCAGTATTACCTTTCTGAAGGCGGGCCTAAAAATCCGTCAAGGGCACATCGATGAAGTTCCTGGTGCTGGCTTTTGACGCCCAGTTGGGGGCTGGTACTGGGAGTTAAGGGGAAGGGGCGACCTGCAATGGCATGTGGGCATCGACCCCGTCCCCGTGGAGACCCAAGTGCGTGGGGAGTCGGAAACGGCGAACTATGGCTTGGCTGTTAACCTGCATGTGGTAGGAAGCTGCGTGCAGTGTAGCCTGACTTGAAGTGGCATTGGTGGATTCCTCTGGTACGACTAGGGAATACGGGCCCGTAATCCTTAGTTGTGGGATGAAACTCTTGCTGCAACAGAGTCTAAGAAAGATCAATGCTGTCGAGGAAAACTCCTAGGCTGTCCAGCTTCCTGCTGGGGCAGGTCAGGGATTAAAGTGTGGACTAAGTGGTAATCTAGCCCTGAGAGCGGTAACGCCTCAGATAAGGTTTAAAGGGAAACCGCCGTTTTGGCGACAGACGGTACCGTTATGGGAAAACCTGCTAGACCTAAGCCACAACATTTACCTGACCTGCTGTCACTTATCAAAATTAATACATAATTCACATGAGGTGGATTTTTTGGGAAATAATAATAAAGCTCAGCTTTCCACAAAGTATTTGCTGTTCGTATTTTTCGGCTCCTTTGCCCTAGCGGTGCTATTTGCCCTGCTATCTGAAACCATGGCCCGCATTGTGCAAAGTATAGCTATAGCCTTGGCAGGATTATTATTTCTTATACTTATAGGTATCCTGTCTGATATTATCGGTACTGCTGCTACCGCTGCCCAGGAGGCACCTTTTCATGCCAAAGCGGCCAAACGTGTACGCGGGGCTAAGGAAGGTGTTTTTTTGCTGCGTAACGCCGATAAGGTGGCCAATATATGCAACGATGTCATAGGTGATATCATCGGAACAGTTAGCGGTGCTTTAGGAATCTCAATTGTGGTTAGAATTATTAATAATCATCCCAATATAGACACTTTGGTGGCTAACATTACTATGACAGCAATTATTGCCTCCCTAACTGTTTCTGGTAAAGCTTTAGGAAAAACACTAGCCTTGAAGAGGGCAAATGATGTAATATTTTTGGTAGGAAAGTTTTTAGCTCAATGGGAAAATTTAACCGGGAGAAGCCTGGTGGGTAAAGCCAAACCCAAGAATTAACGAAGAGGGTGGACAAGTTTGACCTCATTACTGAAAAAAATTTATAGTCCCCAGGATTTACAAAGCTTAAGCCACAAGGAACTGACAACTTTGGCCGCGGAAATACGGGAGACCATAGTAAATACTGTAGCCGTAACGGGAGGACACCTGGCCCCTAATCTTGGTGTTGTGGAGCTCACCATTGCTCTACACAAGGTGTTCAATTCATCGGTGGATCGTATTATTTGGGATGTAGGTCACCAGAGCTATGTTCACAAGCTTCTCACGGGACGTCATGGCCAATTTGATACCCTTCGTCAATTTGGGGGTATCAGCGGATTCCCCAAGCCGGAGGAAAGCATTCACGATGCCTTTGGGGCAGGGCACAGCAGCACATCCATATCTGCTGCCCTTGGTATGGCTCTAGCCAGAGATTTAAAAGGCGATAAATATTCCGTGGTAGCAGTTATTGGTGATGGGTCCATGACCGGAGGCATGGCCTTTGAGGCCCTTAACCACGCAGGTCATTTACAAAAAGATTTGATTGTGATATTAAATGATAATGAAATGTCAATAGCACCTAATGTGGGTGCGTTATCAGGATACCTGAGCCGTCTAAGAACAGATCCAAAGTATAGCAGAAGTAAGGATGAAATTTCTGAACTGCTGCAAAAACTTCCCCACGGTAAGAAGCTCCTAAAGGTGGTTGACCGTTTAAAGGATAGCCTGAAGTACTTGGTTGTGCCGGGGATGTTCTTTGAAGAGCTAGGCTTTACATATCTAGGTCCCGTGGACGGTCATGATATTAAGGGGGTTTCCACCATGCTGCAGCAGGCCAAGGCCTGCGGTGGCCCGGTACTGGTTCACTTGCTTACCCAAAAGGGCAGGGGCTATGGGCCGGCGGAAAAGAACCCCGATCGTTTTCATGGGGTTGGCCCCTTTGAGGTTAGCACTGGGACCCTGAAGAAATCTGCCGGGGCTCCAAGCTATACTGAGATATTTGGCCAAACCCTAGTAAAACTAGCCAAGGATGACCAGACAATTATAGGAATTACCGCCGCTATGCCTGCGGGCACCGGCCTAAATCCCTTTGCCAAGGAATTCCCTGAGCGGTATTTTGATGTGGGGATCGCAGAACAGCATGCCATTACCATGGCGGCTGGAATGGCTGCTTCAGGCTATAAGCCTGTAACCGCCATCTACTCAACCTTTATGCAGAGGGCCTATGACCAAGTGCTGCACGATGTATGTTTACAAAATCTACCTGTGACCATTGCCATGGACCGGGCCGGTTTGGTGGGCGATGATGGTCCTACCCATCACGGTGTTTTTGATATTTCCATGCTGCGGAATATTCCCAATCTGGTTATCATGACGCCAAAGGATGAAAATGAACTTCAACACATGCTTAATACAGCCGTTCACCATGGCGGACCGGCAGCTGTTAGATATCCCCGGGGTGCCGGGGAAGGGGTCAGCCTGGATGAAAAACTAGAAAAGCTACCTATTGGAAAGGCCGAGTTACTGAGGGAAGGTAATGATATAGTTCTCCTGGCCCTTGGTAATATGGTTCCTGAAGCTATTCAGGCGGCTGAAATTCTTCATGCCAAAGGAGTTCGGGCAACTGTTATCAACGCCCGCTTTATAAAGCCACTGGATCAGGAACTTATTATTAAATATGCTAAGGTGATAAAAAATATAGTTACCATTGAAGAGCACGTTCTCATGGGAGGGTTCGGCAGTGCCGTCATTGAATTACTAGAGTCAGAGGGTATCAATGACGTAGCCATCAAGTGTATTGGCTTACCTGATCGCTTTATAGAACATGGTAAACAAGACATCCTAAGGGCTAATTATGGCCTCACGGCGGATGGAATAGTTGAAACAGTAATGACCCGGCAAAGGTCCCAGGGTACTAAAGTAAACAAATTTTTCAAAGCAGTAGCCGGTAAAAAGCTTAAATGAGCACAAAAAAGGTCCTGTGACAATAAATTAACCTATTGTTCTAGGACCTTTTCTTTTTCCATTAAGCTTCCCCAAAATCTGAGGGACTGCAAGCCGGTAAAAAGTCAGGGACATTTTTACCCTTTAAGCCCAGTACTTTTAACTTTCTACCAAAACTGATATAATATTACAAGTACACTGGAGGGCGTGACAGTAATTGGCTTCTTTAAAAGAGCGTTTAGATACTATGTTGGTTAGCCATGGATTTTTCCCCAGCCGGGAGAAGGCCCGTGCCGCGGTGATGGCCGGGCTTGTTTTTGTTGATGGGCAAAGGGTGGATAAGCCTGGTTATCAAGTTAAACCGGAGGTCAAGCTAGAGGTTCAGGGCAATCCCATACCCTTTGTAAGTCGAGGGGGATTAAAGCTTGCCAAGGCCATGGAGGCTTTTAATATTGAACTAGAAAATCGGGTTGTCATTGACATTGGGGCCTCCACCGGTGGTTTTACCGACTGTGCCCTGCAGAGGGGAGCCAGATTGGTTTATGCCGTGGATGTGGGCTACGGTCAGCTGGCCTGGAAGCTTAGGTCTGATTCCAGGGTTGTTTCCATGGAGCGAACTAACATCAGACATTTGGAACCGGAGGTATTAGCTGAACGACCAGATTTTGCAACCATTGATGTTTCGTTTATTTCTCTTTCCTTGGTACTACCCAGGGTAGAACTACTAACTGCCCCAGTTGCTGAGGGAGTGGCCCTGATTAAGCCCCAGTTCGAGGCAGGCAGGGATCGGGTTGGCAAAAAGGGTGTGGTTAGGGACCCGGAGGTGCATTTAGAGGTAATAAATAAAATAATTTCATTGACAGGGGAACTTGGCTGGCAGGTTGGTGGCTTGGAGTTTTCACCGGTCAGGGGACCAGAGGGTAATATAGAATACCTACTTTACTTTTTAAAAGGTCATCCACCAGTGGAGGTGCAGTTGGAGGTTAATGACATAGTAGCCAGAGCCCACAGCAGTTTGGTTTAAGAGCCCTGTCTAGCTTAAAGACAGGGGGTTGATAAAAATGCTGCCAATTGACATTTTAATTATTGGCATTATCATTGGAGCATTTTTGCTCTATAATAGCATTAAAATGTGGCGGTCCCATTCTGCACGACGTAGAGTCCTAAAGGCAGGTAAGGCGGAGGCGGCTGCTAGAAAATTTTTAGAATCAGAGGGGTACTCCGTGTTGGCTGTGCAGGAACGGGTACCAATAATAACTAAGGTTAATGGTAAGGCTAATAGGAGCCATATACAGGCTGATCTGATAGTACAAAAGGGTAAGGAAGTATTTGTGGTTGACGTAAAAACAGGGGATGTGGCCCAAAGGCCAGCCTCCCCTGAAAACAGGAGACAACTTTTAGAGTACTATTTAGTATATCGAACAGATGGCGTGTTGGTCCTGGATATGGACAGTAAAAAGTTGTATCGGATGGAATTTGACATAGATTATCCATCTACCCATGTTACCAGCCTAATTCCCTGTCTACTGTCTTTTTGTGCGGGTATAGTCATTACCTTGATTCTTTTTAAAGGGGGATATCTTAGTTGAACACCATCGGACTGGTGGTCAACAGCAGCAAAGGCAATCTATTAGATCCTGTTAGACAGGTTATTTCCTGGTTGAAGGAAAGGAATATTAGTGTTCTTTTCAACGAAGAAAGTGCCCTGATGTTGGGACAAAAGGGGCAAGGGATACCTACCCGGGAATTAGGCTTAAGGTGTGATTGCATCATGGTGTGGGGTGGTGATGGAACACTTCTCAACAGTGCCAGGCAAGTGGCCCATTCTGGAACCCCTATTTTTGGCGTTAATCTGGGCAGGTTGGGTTTTTTAACCGAGATTGATATTCCAGACCTAAAGGAAAAATTAAATGCCTTAGTTGCCGGTGATTTCACTATAGAAGAAAGAATGATGCTGGAGGCAAGTGTTATAAGAGATGGACAGGTTATCAGCACATCAATCTGTCTTAATGATGCAGTTGTTTCCAAAGGTACATCTATTCGTATGGTTTATTTGGAAATTTATATCAGTGGTGAGTTTGTGGGTAAAATGTCTGCTGATGGGATCATAGTGGCTAGCCCTACCGGCTCTACAGCCTATTCACTCTCAGCCGGTGGCCCTATTGTTGCACCGGAAACCAAGGTTCTGCTGGTAACGCCCATTTGCCCCCACTCCCTATCAAACAGACCAATAGTAACCTCTCCTGATAATGTTGTAGAAATCCAAGTTCTTCGGGGAGATAGGCACACCATGCTGACCCTGGACGGACAGTCGGGCTTTTCTTTAAATGACAAAGATATGGTGATAATAAAGAAATCTGAGCTTAGTGCTAGATTTTTAAAAATACAGAAGACTGGCTTTTATAAAGTGCTCAGGGAAAAGTTAAAGGAGTGGCAAAGGGATCTTGATTAACTGGTATTCAGCGGCCAAACTGGGTCATTATTTTCTCAATGAGGTAATAAAACCCGGTGATATAACCCTGGACGGTACCATGGGAAATGGTCATGATACAGCTATGCTGGCCAGGGCAGTGGGGCCGGAAGGTAAAGTATATGCCTTTGACATTCAGGAAAGGGCTTTGGATAATACCAGGTTAAGACTTGCAGCAGAGGAATTAATGGATGGTCGTGTTCGATTAATACAGGACGGGCATCAGAATATAAGCCAATATATAACAGACTCCGTGAAAGGTGCTATTTTCAACCTTGGCTACCTGCCCGGTGGGGACCATAGCATCATAACCTTAGAGGAAAACACCTTAGCTGCAATAAAACAGGCCCTAAAACTTTTACTTCCAGGTGGCAGGATGGTAATTGTAGTATACCCGGGTCATCCGGGGGGCGCACAGGAAAGACAAGCAGTGGAGAAACTATTGGAGAACTCGGATAGCAGAGAGTATAAAATTATCAAGGTAAATTTTCATAACCGGCCCCCCTCCGCACCAGGGGTTTTATTGATAGAAAAGGCGGGTGACAGCTTTGAAGGCTCAGCGTCAAGGTAAGATATTGGAAATAGTCCGCGAAAGAAGGATAGAAACCCAGGAGGAGTTGGCCACAGCCTTACGAATTGAAGGCTATGATGTAACACAGGCAACTGTCTCACGGGATATTAAAGAATTGAGCCTGATCAAAATACCAGGGGAAAATCACAGCTCCTATTATGCTACCCCGGATGAATCTGTACTGAGGCGGGGCGATGACAGGCTTAGACGCCTGGTGCGTCTATCACTTAGTGATATTAATTCCAGTGAAAATCTAATTATTATTAAAACACCTCCCGGAGAGGCCCAGGGAATGGCTTCAGCCATTGATCATACCCACTGGCAGGAGATAATCGGTACTGTGGCAGGGGATGATACAATATTAATTGTTATTAAGCCAAAAGAAGCAACGCCTTCAGTGGTTCAAAGGTTCCTGGATCTTGCGAGGGGGTAAGGAACTATGCTGCAATCCTTATATATTAAGAATTTTGCCCTGATTGACGATGTAGAAGTTTCCTTTGGGGGCGGTTTAAATATTGTTACCGGGGAAACCGGCTCGGGTAAATCCATGCTTATTGATGCTGTTCAACTTGCCCTTGGTGGCAGGGCATCGGCGGATTATATAAGATCTGGCCGTGACAAGGCAATAGTTCAAGCCAGCTTTGATTTATCTAAGCTGTCGACTTTAATTACTAATTTAGAAGAACTAGGGGTAGACTTCAGTGAGGACTATCTGCTCATATTATCCCGGGAGATAACCCTAAGCGGGAAAAACTACTGTCGGGTTAATGGCAGGCTAGTTAGTTTAAATATTTATCGTGAGGTAAGCAGTGGGTTAGTTGACATGCTGGGTCAGCATGAACAGCAGACCTTATTAAATCGTGATAAGCACTGCCACTTATTGGATAAGCTTGGTGGTCAGGAGGCAGCGGAGCGGATACATAGGGTAAAGGATGTGTACCGTCGTTGGAAGGAAACAACCGATGAATTAAATGCGTTGGAGCAGAATTCCCGTGAAATAGCCCGTCGCCTGGATATGCTCAAATTTCAGGTAAAGGAAATTAACAAGGCTAATCTGGCTGAAGATGAAGAAGAAGAGCTGCTTCAGGAGAGGCTATTACTGGTCAATGCTGAAAAGATAAGCCGATTGGCCGGAGAGGTATATGATAATCTCTACCGGGGTAGTAAGGGAGTCACAGCAGCTGTTGATACAGTGGGCAGGGCCGTGACATCATTGCGAGAGTTGGCCCAGATAGACTGTAACCTTGTAGGTCTAAAGGAGGCCCTGGAAGGAAGCTTATACCAATTAGAAGATGTAGCAAGGGAAGTATCTACATATATGGATAATGTAGAATACAATCCTGCAAGGTTAGATCAAATTGAACACAGACTCTCTCTAATTAAACAATTAAAATTTAAATACGGTTCTACCATTGGAGAAATACTTAATTATAAGGAACAGGCGGAGAGGGAGTTAGACTCACTGGACAATGTTTCAGAGAAGTCCGATGCATTAACAGAAGCCATAAACTCATTGACTAAAGAATGGAGGATGGAAGCTGAGGCTTTAGGTAAACTACGGGGTACTTTAGCTTTGGAGTTGGAGAAAAAGGCAGCCCGGGAGCTTAGACATTTGGAGATGACCGGGGTGGATTTTAAGGTTGGCATCAAACCCCAGGAAGTAATGTCTCCTAAAGGTATGGAAGAGATTGAATTTCTAATTGCACCAAATGCCGGTGAGCCTCCTAAGCCTTTAAATAAAATTGCCTCTGGGGGCGAGCTTTCAAGAATCATGCTAGTGCTCAAGCTCCTAATGGCTGGAGTGGACGAAGTTCCCACGCTAATTTTTGACGAGGCTGATACAGGGCTGGGAGGAAAGGCTCTGCAAGCTGTAGGTGAAAAACTATCCCAGATCAGTCAATCCAGGCAGGTAATTTGTGTTACCCATGCGGCACAGGTTGCTTGTTTTGCCGATGAACATTTTTTAATTAATAAAACCGTGAATAAAGGACACGCCAAAACCCTTGTGGCCAAGTTGGATGAATTGGGAAGGGTAGAGGAATTAGCCCGCATGTTGGCCGGTAGAGAAATTACACCCATTGTAAAAGACCATGCCCAGCAAATGATTAAGATTTCTGATGAATATAAATTTAATAAAAAGAAGATTTAACCGGGTTTTAATAATCCCGAGCAGCGACATTCGGAGCAATGGAAACAGCGCTTCGCGAAGCTGAGGAGTGAAAATGGGTGAGCGGACATGGACGTCCGCTCAAGCCTGAGGTAAACACGATGTTTACTCGAAGGCGGCCCATTTTCGCCCGAAGTAAGCGATTAGCGCGATCCACTGCGGAGAGAGGAGTTGTGAGGGATTATAAAACCCGAAGGTAGTTTCTCTAAATCTCTACGACTGCACGCAGTCGTAATTTTTTTTGCTCTTCTTAAATTATGCCACCTATACAAAAAGTTTAATAGGCAGAAAAAACAAAAGTTACATATTGACTCTAAGACTGCGAAAAGACTGAATTAGCCAATTTTCGGTATAAATGTGATGATTAAAACCTTTTTCATAAGGAGAAGTTAAGATTACTCGATGAAGATTTGCCTACGTCTTAAATGCTTTAAGTTTTGAAATCAAAAACAGGAGGTGATATTAAAAAATTATCTTAACAAATTAAAGGAGGGGCTGCACTTGGACTACCGGAAAAATAAATTGCCGATTCTTTTTTCGGCCATTCTATTCTTAGGCCTGTGTTTTCAGCTCCCGCTTCAAACTTTAATGAACATGCCCGTTTATCACAGAGTAGCTGTGGGACAGCCTTTAGATTTTGATCTTAGGATACCCAAAGCATTAGCTGATAATTTAGTATTCAACATTGATGGAGTTAAACCCTTATCCTTTGGCTTTGGAAAAACTGCACCAGTTGCAGCAACTCCCGGAGAGTTAGAAGTACAAGTTAAATTATTTGGCTTAATCCCCTTAAGAAGCATGACCTTAAGTGTAGTGCCGGAAATAAAAGTTGTACCAGGAGGTCAAGCCATCGGCATATTATTGGAATCCGAAGGAGTAATGGTAGTTGGTAGATCTGCCATCCTAGACGAAAAGGGTGTTCGGCATAACCCTGCAGCCGAGGCAGGGATTAATTTGGGAGATACCCTATTAAAAGTGGGTGGCAAAAGAGTAGAAAACGAAGTGCAAGTCCGTGACTTGGTTAACAAAATGGGTCAGGATGGTAAAGAAATAGTTTTAGAACTGAAGAATAAAGATACCAATAAAATATATCAGACAAAGGTTAAACCTATTCTTTGCCCTGAAACTAAACGTTACCGGGTAGGTCTCTATGTGAGGGACACTACGGCCGGGGTGGGAACCATGACCTTTTATCATCCGGAGAGTAAATCCTATGGAGCTCTAGGCCATATTATTACTGATATGGATACGGGCAAGCCAATAGATGTGGCAAAAGGTAAAATTATTGGGGCAAGCATTCAAGGTATCCGCACTGGGAAAAAAGGTCAGCCGGGCGAAAAATTGGGAACATTTAAAGGAGACACCAATATTTCAGGGAATATAGTAAAGAACACAAACTGTGGCGTATTTGGTAAATTACAGGAACAACCTGAAAATACCTATTTAAACAACATGATTCCTGTAGCAATGTCCCAAGAAGTCAAAGAAGGACCAGCAGAAATATACACAGTGTTACAGGATGAAAAGATAGAGAGATTTACTATCGAAATACAAAGGGTTAGCACTCAGTCAAGACCCGACGGCAAAGGACTGGTTATCAAAATAACCGATCCAAAATTGCTACAAAATACAGGTGGAATTATACAAGGTATGTCAGGAAGCCCAATAATTCAGAACGGCAAATTAGTGGGTGCAGTAACCCACGTCTTTGTAAATGACCCAACAAGGGGCTTTGGAGTTCTTGCTGAGTGGATGCTGATGGAAGCAGAGATTTTACCTAAACATGTAAGCGCGAGAAAAACAAAAGAATTTGGCGATAGTACTACTATAGCCTGTTTAAAACATGAAAATAAGTAAATTTGGGGTAAAAACTGTCGAATTGAATAAATTTAAACTTTTTTTATTTTTGGTTATTTGGAAGGACTTTACACCCCGCCTGTCGAATGCTTTTAAGCAACCATAGAAATTCCAGAAAATGGAATAGAAAATAGACTAATTTAGGAGGCGGGGAAAGAAATATGATTAGAAAGGCTATAAAGGTATTAATTGCTGATGATAACCGGGAATTTTGCGAATTATTAAAAGAATTCATCAACCATCAGGAGGACTTTGTGCTGGTGGGAATTGCAAATAATGGTTTAGAGGCACTGGAGATTGTTCAGCAGCAAGCACCTGATGTTATGGTACTGGATATTATTATGCCGCATTTAGACGGAATCGGTGTCCTAGAAAAAATTTCTTCTGGTGCTACAAATAATAAGCCAAAGGTTATTATGCTGACAGCCTTTGGTCAAGAAAGCGTAACCCAAAGGGCAGTTGAACTGGGAGCAGATTATTATATTCTTAAACCCTTTGATTTTTCAGTGCTTGCTACCAGAATCCGCCAGCTGGCTGATGGCGTTACCGTATCCTCCACCTACATTTCACCCAGCAAACCCCGTAATTTAGATGTTGCGGTTACTAATATCATTCATGAGATGGGTGTGCCTGCCCACATTAAAGGATACCATTATCTTCGGGAAGCAATTTTGTGCGTAATAAATGAGGTTAACTTACTGGGAGCGGTTACCAAAGAACTTTACCCCATGATCGCCCAAAAATATCAAACCACCCCTAGTCGCGTAGAAAGGGCCATCAGACACGCCATAGAACTCGCCTGGGACCGCGGTAACATCGAAATGATGACCAAGTTCTTCGGCTACACCATCAACCTGGAGCGTGGCAAACCAACCAACAGCGAATTCATCGCCATGGTGGCTGATAAGCTGCGGATTGAGGCTAAGGTAAGCTAGGCTAGATTACCCCTACACAGGATTAATATTATTATAAACACTCTTTATCTATTGGTTCTAAACCATTGGGTAAGAGTGTTTTTATTTGTATCAATGGGTCCGCAAACATAATAATCGACAACCATTCACTAAAGGAATATAAAAAGATAGCTAGAAAGTTAATACAAATATCTTGGGTAAAGACGGCTGGAATAATGGAGTGTACAATAGACCAGTTAGTCAGTCAAAAATTTGGCAATACTATATATTAGGGAGTGATCATATGAAAAGAATATCCCTATATTTTGTCCAGGGATTGCTTATACTTCTTCCAATATTGGGAACCTTTTTTATCGTAGCCTTTGTCTATTCTAAGATTGCCGGGCTTGGTGGGGCCATTTTGTCTCCGGTGTTGGGTATAGAATATTTACCAGGGATAGATTTTTTCTTTGCTGTAGCCTTGGTATGTTTAGTTGGTTTGGTTGGTAATTGGTGGATTACCAAAAAAATGTTAGGGCTGATAGAAGGTTTTATCGAGCGGATGCCCGGTGTAAAAAACATCTACAATACTATAAAAGACTCTTTAAAATCCTTAGCAGGAGAAAAGAAAAAATTTGATACCGTTGCACTGGTGAAGCTAAACGAGAAAGCTTATAGATTAGGATTCCTTACAGTGAAGGAGGCTCCCTTTACAAATGAAGAGGGTAATCCTTTAGTAGGTGTTTACTTTCCTCAAACCCTGCAGGTTGCCGGTGACCTGTACTGGGTGACAAGGGAGTCAGTGTCTATAATCGACATGCCAGCGGATCAGGCCTTGCGCTTAATTATCTCTGGAGGAGCAACTGGCGCTGATACGAAGGATAAATGTAATAATTAAAGAAATTCCTTTAACATACGATAATCATAATATTGGAGCATAATGATATTTTGGAGTTGAGGACATGCCTGGTAGCCCTGAGGAATTTTGCCATCCGGGATCTGTTGTTCATATTGCAGTAGGAGCCAAAAACTTTGCCGGTATAATTAGCTCTTATTACGGTACTTACATAATTGTGGAAACAGATGCCCCGGTGAGGTCTTATGTCAAAATGGGGAATAGGGTAAAGGTAACAATTGGCTCCGGGGAGGATCAACTGGTCTTTGACAGCAGGGTGTGCTTCATTGCAAAGGGTGAACAGGTTTGTCTGGAATTACCGGCTAGCCTAGGCAGGGTTGAGAGAAGGAAGCATTTACGAATTACTGCCGAGCTGCCAATCTGTTATCGCAGCGGTGATGTGGAGGTAATCTCAAAAACTATTAATATCTCAGCGGGAGGGGTTTATTTCTTCACCCCGGAGAGATTAAATGTGGGGCAAAGGATAATCATAAACCTATATTTTACAGATCGGATTCTTACATTAAAAGCAATGGTCATAAGGACCATGCAAAATGCGGCTACAGTGGAATACTGCGATACAAATGCTTGCCACGACCAGTTAGTTGAATACATATTTAGCCAATTAACCTAACATTACATGTTAGGTTTTTCCATTTATGAAAAATAATAGCATAATACTCATGTGGGTATACTTGACTTAACCATACTATAACATTAGAATGAAAGTTAATTGTAAGGTGGTGATTAATGGCATGAACATAAGAGCTATCGCCAGAGTAGATAAGAGAACCAAGGATTTGGCCAAAAGGATTCACGCCCATGAGATAGCAGTAATCTGCCACCATGAATTGGACAAGGTGGCTGCGGACTCTTTAGTGGCAGCTAAGGTCAAGGCAGTGATTAATGCGGTTCCTTCACTGAGTGACGATTATCCAAACCTAGGGCCGGTAACTTTATTAGAGGCGGGAATACCCATTTTAGATGCTGTGGGCAAAGATATCATGGATAAGGTAACTGAAGGCGACGAATTGGAGATTCGTGAGAATGTTGTTTGGCATAAGGGTAAATCAATAAGCCAGGGTAACCTTCTTAATCTGAGCCAGGTTAAAGAACATATGGAATGCTCTCGCAGTAAAATGGATCGGGTCTTATCAAGGTTTATCCATAATACTCTGGATTATGCACGCAATGAAATTGATTTTGTGTGCGGTGGACTTAGCATGCCTGAAGTCGCTACTGAATTTAAGGATAGACACACCTTGATAGTTGTACGTGGTCATAACTATAAAGAGGATTTAATAGCAATAAAATCCTACATAGATGAGGTAAAGCCAGTACTAATTGGGGTGGATGGTGGTGCCGATGCCTTAATAGAGTTTGGCTATACGCCGGATGTTATAATTGGTGATATGGATAGCACCACCGACAAAGCATTATGCAGCGGTGCTGAATTAGTTGTACATGCCTATCCCGACGGGAGGGCACCGGGTATGGAGAGGATACAGGAGCTTGGTTTGACGGCTAAGGTTTTTCCTGCACCGGGAACCAGCGAGGATATTGCCATGATGTTGGCCTATGAAAAGGGCACCCAACTAATTGTTGCGGTGGGCACCCATTCTAATATGTTGGATTTCTTGGAAAAGGGTCGCAAGGGTATGGCCAGTACCTTCCTGGTGCGTATGAAGGTTGGAGATATTTTGGTTGACGCCAAGGGTGTAAGCCAGCTATACAAGAATCGTTTAAGAATGAAATATGTTGGACAAATTTTGCTGGCTGGACTGGTTCCACTGGTAGTGGTAATTGCCATTGCCCCGCCAACTAGGGAACTGTTCCGGTTACTTGTGCTAAATGTGAGGCTCATTTTTGGTATATAATTTATTCTTTTAGGTCTTTAATTGTATGACATTTGGGAGGAAAAAGTGTGATTATTGATTATCGCTATCATATTGCTACCCTGGTAGCCGTATTTATGGCTCTGGGCATTGGCATTTTGGTAGGAAGTGCTGTCATAGGTAATGAGGCAATTGTTGAGCGTCAGAAACAATTGGCAGATAGGCTGGAGCTTCAACTTGAAGAACTTCGTCAAAAGAATGAAGCAGTACAAGCCAGGGCAAATACCCTGGAGCTGGACTACAATATTCAAAAGCAGTTTGAAAAGCAGGTATTACCGCCCCTGGTGGCAGGCAGGTTAGCCAATAAGCGCATTGCCATCGTAGAAACAAACAGCTATGGTTTCAGGGATGACTTGGTTAATACCTTAACCATGGCCGGTGCCACGGTACAGTCGGTAACTACCATTATGGATGGTTTTGAACTAACAGATCATAAAGAGCAGTTGATCCAAGAACTGGCCATAAAAGAAACTGATGATAATAATATTATTAAGCATCTGGCCAATGAAACTGCCAGGGGGATATTAACGGGGGAAAAGCAGGCAATCCTGAATACTCTGGCACAAACAGAGCTCCTTAGATTGTCCGGCGATTACGGGGTTCCTGTAGATACCATTATCTTCATTGGTGGGAGTCAAGATCCCACTTTGGTTAAGACTGAGCTGGTGGATTATCCAATGATCGATTATTTCTTACAACAAAAGCTTCCTGTCTTTGGAGTAGAAGAGACTGAGGTTACCTGCTCATATATGAAGGATTATCAGAAGAAAAGGGTAAGTACAGTCGATAATGTCGAAACTGCACCGGGACAGCTGGCTCTGGTGATGGCCATAGCAGGCAAGCCGGGGCATTATGGTGTTAAGCCAACGGCTAAGCTACTTCTTCCACCGTTGGAGGCGACTGGGGGTGTAGCTAATGGACAGACTGCCAAGGGTGTCGGTGGTAATACCAGCCCATAATGAGGCTGAACGTATTTTTGATACTATTAACGGGGTAAAAGCAATTCCCGAAGTTAAAGAAATTATAGTGGTGGATGACGCATCCACTGACAAAACTGCAGAAATAGCTGAACAAGCAGGTGCACTGGTTATCAAGCTGCCCCATAATATGGGCAAGGGGGGAGCACTAAACACCGGAGTAGCCGAAGCCAAAGGTGAGGTGGTAGCCCTTTTGGATGCCGATTTGGGCACAAGCTCCTCTGAGGCCAGGGCATTAATTTTACCCATTCTGGAAAATAAAGCTGATATGACCATAGCTCGATTCCCTAAGGCTAAAAAAAAGGGTGGTTTTGGTTTAGTCAAAAATCTAGCCAGGGGTGGAATACGCTTTTTTTCCGGCATTGAAAGCCAGGCGCCTCTCTCGGGCCAGCGGGTTATGACCAGGTCTGTGTTGACAAGAATTCTACCCTTTGCTTCTGGCTACGGGGTGGAGGTAGCCTTGACAATTAGGGTGGCCAGGGAGGGTTTTATAGTGTTGGAGGTACCCACTGGCATGTCCCATGCTGAAACTGGGAGGGATTTAAAGGGTTTTATGCACAGGGGCAAGCAGTTTGTGCATGTGGCCAAGGTGTTGGGCGGGTGTCTATTTAGGTATGGGCCATTTCCAAAAAAGAAGTTTACATAACATCAATAATTAGTTTTTTAATGGAAAAAGTTTATAGGTTGTCATAATTAGGAATAATTAATAATAAATTATTCCTTGCAGATACTTAAGAGGTGTTTCTTATGTTAGTAAATTATGATTTGCTGCTGGTCCTCATTGCTTTGGTTTTAGCCTTTACCCTGGCCCGCTTCGCATTACCGGGGCTGCTTAAAATCATTGGGGAAGCCGGTTTTGTTAGACCCAACTTCCGGGGAGATAAAATTCCTGTGGGTGCTGGGCTTTTATTTTTCTTGTCTGCCCTACTACCTACTGCCTTATTGATAATTTGGCAGCCGGAAACATATAAAATCGGTGGGCTAGCTTTTTTGTTTGCCCTGGGGACCATGACACTGCTGGGCATTGTGGATGATGTTTTTGGTTCCAGGGCTGATAGTGGACTTAAAGGACATATAAAAAAGCTATTGCGGGGCGAATTAACAACCGGGGGCTTAAAACTGGTGGCAGGTGGTCTAATGGCCCTGGTGGTAGCAGGTGTAATCAGTCCCCGGTGGCCAGATATACTGGTTAATACCATTGTGATTGCCCTATCAGTGAACGCCATAAACCTACTTGATTTAAGACCTGGCAGAGCGGGAAAGGGTTATCTCCTGGGGGTAGTATTACTAACTTCGGCTGCTTGGCCCTCCTATGAGCTGATCTGGTGTTTGGTTACCGCTGCAATACTGCTGGCTTATTTGCCAATCGACCTGAAGGCAGGAGCCATGATGGGTGATACCGGCTCAAATGCACTGGGAGCTACAATCGGTATTACTGCGGCCATGGTTTTGTTATGGCCGGTAAAGCTGGGGTACCTGGCCTTTCTGGTAGTCTTTCATTTGTTTACTGAAAAATACAGTCTCACAAAAATTATAGAAAAAAATAAAATGCTTAATTATTTGGACCAGTTGGGAAGAGGATAATAGTCCCCGGCTGGCTTTTTTTTACCTTCTGGGGGAAGGTTTTTTACAAAATTAAACGAAATATACTAAAGTTAGTATTGGAGGTCTATCATGTTAGTTAACATAAAACCAGTAACTATTTTTACTGCAAACCTGGGAAGTGGGAAAACAGAAATTTCCATCAACTTTTCTCAAATGCTTCAACAAAGGGGAGAAAAGGTATCTTTAGTTGATTTAGATATCATAAATCCCTATTTCCGTACCAGATTGGCCAAGGATAACCTGGCTAGCAGGGGATTAAAGGTAATTTGTCCACCTGGTCATCTGATTAATGCGGATGTCCCGGCACTTACTCCAGCCGTAAGGGGGGCACTGCAGACCAGCGAAGGCTATTGTGTCTGTGATGTTGGCGGTGATGATGTGGGAGCCATCGCCCTGGGTATGTATAAACCCTATCTCACGGAGGATAGATGTGATCTATATTTTGTGGTTAACACCTGTCGGCCCTTTACGAGGGATTTTGCAGGTGTGTACAAAATGATGAAGGGGATAGAAACAAACTCCCGGCTGAAGGTTACCGGCCTGGTTAGTAATACTAATCTGGGGCGCCAAACAGATGTTGAGACTATGGTGCAAGGCTATGCCAAAGTTTCCGAAATAGCATCTAAGCTAGGATTACCCGTGGCCTTTATGGCAGCTCCCAAGCCTTTGGTTCCCGAGGTGATGGCTCGATTGCCTGAGGTTTCTGTATTACCCCTTGAATTTTTTATGAAAACACCCTGGGAAGAGGCCTTTGGCGAGGCTTACTAATTAACTAATTGAGGAGGTAAAACTTTGTCAACTGTAACATTCAGGGAAGAACGCTGTAAGGGCTGCGAGCTATGCATAATAGTTTGTCCTGAGAAGATTATTACCCTGGCAGACCACTTTAATGCCATGGGTTTCCACCCGGCAACAGTGACAGAAATGGATAAATGTAAGGGCTGTGCCATGTGCGCCCGTATGTGTCCAGATGTGGTAATTGAGGTAATGAAGGAGGAGAAGCAGGCTTGAGCAAGGTATTAATGAAAGGCAACGAGGCCATTGGCGAGGGGGCAATCCGGGCCGGCTGCCGTCATTTCTTTGGTTATCCCATCACCCCCCAGAGTGAATTGCCCCATTACCTGGCAAAAAGAATGCCCGAGGTAGGAGGGGTGTTCCTGCAGGCAGAGAGTGAAACATCATCTATTAATATGGTTTACGGTGCTGCAGGCGCCGGTTTCCGCACCATGACATCATCCTCCAGCCCCGGTGTAAGCCTAATGCAAGAGGGTATATCCTATTTGGTAGGGGCGGAGCTTCCCTGTGTAGTAGTAAATGTAATGCGTGGCGGTCCTGGACTTGGCAATATTGCACCTGCCCAGTCGGATTACTTCCAATCCGTAAAGGGCGGTGGCCATGGAGATTACCATATGGTGGTATTAGCCCCTGCCTCGGTTCAGGAGATTATTGATATGATGCAGGTGGCCTTTGATCTTGCTGATAAATATCGTGGACCTGTAATGGTTTTGGGTGATGGCATCCTGGGCCAAATGATGGAACCCGTGGAGCTGGCAGATGAGGTAACAATGCCTGAAATGCTCGCAAAACCTTGGGCGGCCAGCGGCTTAAAGGGCCGGGAAAAGACCAATGTCATTAACTCCCTGTATATTGTGCCGGAGGACTGTGAGGAATTAAACAAAAAGCTTTTTGCAAAATATGAGATTATCGCAGCCGAGGAAACTCGCTGTGAGGAATATATGCTGGATGATGCAGAAATAGTTCTCACCGGTTTTGGCACTGCTGCCAGAATCGCTAAATCCGTGGTAGACAAGGCCAGAGCCGAGGGAATTAAGGCTGGCTTGATTCGTCCCATTACCCTGTGGCCCTTCCCCTCTGAGATATATGCCAGGGCTGCAGAAAATGCCGATAAGTTCCTATGTGTTGAAATGAGCATGGGACAAATGATTGAAGATGTCAAGCTGGCTGTTAACGGCAAAAAGCCTGTGCATTTCTATGGCCGAAGCGGCGGCATGGTTCCCCTGGCCAAGGATGTTTTAGTCCAGGTTAAAAAATTAATGGCAGGGGGTGCAGAGTAATGGCCAAGATAATATTCAAAAAGCCCGAGGCTCTCACCGATAAACAAAACCACTACTGTCCAGGCTGCACCCATGGGGTAATTCACCGCCTGGTGGCAGAGGTTATTGATGATATGGGGATCAGAGATAACACCGTTGGGGTTTGTCCTGTGGGCTGCTCTGTATTTGCCTATGATTATTTTAATGTAGATATGTTCCAGGCTTCCCATGGCCGTGCTCCGGCAGTGGCCACAGGCATCAAACGCTGCCTGCCTGACAGAATGGTATTTACCTACCAGGGTGACGGGGATTTAGCTTCTATCGGCTCTGCGGAAATTGTGCATGCCGCTGCCCGGGGTGAAAAAATCAGCACCATTTTCGTTAACAACGCCATTTACGGCATGACCGGCGGGCAAATGGCCCCCACAACCCTACCAGGTCAGAAGACAACCACCAGCCCCCGGGGTAGAGATAGGGAATTAAACGGCCTCCCCGTTAGGGTATGTGAGATGCTGGCTACCCTAGATGGCTCAGCCTATGTAGCAAGGGTATCGGTCCATGACCCCAAACATATCATGCAGGCTAAAAAGGCCATCCGTAAGGCCTTTGAAATACAACAGGCCGGATTGGGCTTTGCCCTGGTAGAAGTGTTGTCCACCTGCCCCACCAACTGGGGTCTCTCACCTAAAGAGTCTTTGAAGTGGCTGGCGGAAAACATGATTCCGTACTACCCACTGGGTGTGTATAAGGAATCGGAGGTGAAATAGCATGTTACAGGAGATATTAATTGCTGGGTTTGGCGGTCAAGGTGTTTTATCAACTGGTCAATTAATGGCCTATGCGGGTATGATTGAGGGCAAGCAGGTGGCCTGGATTCCCTCCTATGGGCCGGAGATGCGGGGTGGTACGGCAAACTGCGGTATTACCATATCGGATGAACCTATTAGCTCACCCCTGGTTACCGAGCCCACTACCTTAATAGTGATGAACAGGCCATCCTTAGACAAATTTGAGAAGGCCGTTGTTCCGGGTGGTTTGATACTAATTAATTCCTCCCTGGTGGAACAAAAGGTCAAACGTGAGGATGTCAAGGCAATTGAAATACCGGCCAATAAGATTGCCGAGGAATTAGGGAATGTCAGGGTAGCTAACAATGTTATCCTGGGTGCGCTAATTGAACTTACCGGCATAGTTACGGTAGAGGCAGTGGTTGAATCCTTGAAAAAGGTACTGCCTGCCCGACGCCACAACATGATTCCCGTTAACCAGCTGGCTCTGGAAAGTGGCATCAAGCTAGCCAAGGAATTAAAATAATTGTATAAAATACTGTCAGCCGGTGGCATATCTATTAATATATGCTTCCGGCTGCATATCTTTATATAAGAATTTCATTTGATGAGGGGTGAACCTGTTTTGATTAACGGTGAAAGGTTAATTCAAGAATTTATGGAATTGGTTCAAGTGGATAGTGAATCCCTGGCCGAGAGACAAGTTGCCAACTTACTGAAAGAGAGGCTTGGGGCGCTGGGATTTGAGGTCATAGAAGATGGAGCTGGTTCTTACGTTGAGGTAGGGGAAAAGACAGGAAATTTGATCGCCACACTACCGGCCACCGGTGGTGCAGGGCCTTCGATTCTTTTAAGCGCTCACATGGATACGGTTAAGCCCGGTAGGGGTATAAAACCCAAGCGGGAGAATGGTGTCATATCCTCCTCGGGCAATACCATTTTAGGTGCAGATGACAAGGCGGGAGTAGCTGCTATCTTGGAATGTATTAGGGTACTAAAGGAGCAGCAGATTCCCCATGGGGAGATACAGGTGGTATTTACCATTGGTGAAGAAATAGGCCTGGTGGGAGCTAAAAGACTGGACTATAGCAAAATAAAAGCTAAGCTCGGCTTTGTTCTTGACAGTGGAGGACCTCCGGGAGAAATTATCATTAAGGCTCCGACCCAATATAGTTTTAAGGCTACCATTAAGGGCCGGGCTGCCCATGCGGGTATTGCCCCGGAGCAGGGAATTAACGCCATTATGGTGGCCTCGGTGGCCATTGGCAATATGCATATTGGCCGTATAGATGATGAAACCACTGCTAATATAGGAATCATCTCGGGTGGTATGGCCACTAATATAGTTCCTGAGCAATGTATTATTGATGGCGAAAGTCGCAGCATCAAGCCAGACAAGGCAAAGGCACAGATTGACCATATGGTAGGTGAAATTAAAAAGGCTGCGGACAGGTTCCAGGCTAAAGCCGAGATTAAGGTGGTTAAAGAATACGATCAAATCGATTTACAACCAGACTCGTTACCGGTTCGCATTGCTGTAAAGGCTGCTGAGAGCATTGGGGTGGAGCCAAAACTAGGTCATACAGGCGGCGGCAGCGACGCTAACGTATTTAACGGTAAGGGCATTGCCTGCACCAACCTGGGTATAGGTATGTCAAAGGTACATACCACCGACGAATTTATCACCGAGGAGCATCTGATTGCCAATGCCCGCCTGATGGTTGAAGTTGTAAGGTTAGCGCAAGAAATTAGAGAGTAAGGTGATGCCTCGTGGAGGAATCGAACTTTAATGGAACTATGATAGCCCAGTTATTTAATTTCTTAGTTATGATTTTGTTGGTAGTGTTTGTTATAAAGATCATAACAAAGGCTAAAAGGGCAAGGGTATTGGAAGAGGATATTGATGATATAAGAAAACGATTACAAGAAATTGAAAACAAGTTAGACAAAAAACAATAGAAGTCGTAAGCTGGACGCTATTGCTAAAATGCTAAATAATAGTGCCTGTGTTACATATTATAACTTAACTAAGGAGGATTCTAGAATTGGATATTATGCACGCTCCTTTTATGATGGGCAGTTTTTTTGGTTTGCTAGGTATTCTATGGTTTCTAGCAGGACTTGCAGCCTTAATAGGAGTTATTAGAATGACTTATATCACCATGCCTTCGATTCAAGAAGAAGTCAAGGTGATCAGAAAGAAGCTCAGCGATCTAGAGGAACGGGATCGTAATAGAGTTTAGGAGTAATGTTTGCTGGTAATAAATAACAATAGATTATTTTAATAGGGGGATCAACTCTTGATTCGCATTCGCAAGGGCATAGTAAAATCCTTGCTCTCCCAGAGACCGGGTATAACTGAGCTGCTGGTTGAGGTGGAGGGTGAAACCCAACGGGGAGTCAATTATGACCGGCTTACAGGTCCCATCAATACCGGAGATGAGGTAATTCTTAATACCACTGCGGTATTTAAAAATCTGGGCACCGGGGGAGCTCATTTCGTGATGGGCAACTTGTCTAATCCTCAGATGGATATATCCGAGGAAGGCCATATTATGAAGGTCCGCTACAGCCCCTGTCAGGTCAAGGTTCTCTCGCTTGAAGAAGCCGATAGCCCCTACACCAGTATTATGCAGCAGGCTGAAGGGTTAGAGGGAACACCAGTCATTGTAGGTGGCTTGCACAGTATGATTGCACCTGTGGCTGCTGCTTTAAAGAAGCTGGGACAGGGACAACTTAGGGTGGCCTATTTAATGAGCGATGCAGCGGCCCTCCCCATAGCCCTATCGAAGCTGGTCTATGAGTTAAAGGAAAAGGGCCTGATACATGCTACAATCACCTGTGGACATGCCTTTGGCGGAGATTATGAGGCGATTAATCTTTATACAGGCCTTCTGGCAGCCAAGGCGGTGGCCCGGGCTGATGTGATTATAGCTGCCATGGGTCCCGGTATTGTAGGCAGTAATTCAACCTTTGGCTTTACCGGAATAGAACAGGCAGAAATGATCAATGCCATAAACCTGCTAGGGGGTAAGGCCGTTGCCATCCCCAGAATAAGCTTTACCGATTCCCGGGAGAGGCACATGGGAATTAGTCATCACTCAAGAACTGTCCTGGGTAAGGTCGCCCTCACAAAGGCCACGGTTACTCTGCCAAAGGTTGAAGCAGATAAAATGCAGCAACTGCTTAAGCAATGTGAAGACAGTGGCATTAGTAGTAAACATGATATTGCGGTGATTGATGCCGAAGCAGCTTTAGCTGCCCTGGCTGAATATGATATAAAGGTTACCACTATGGGTAGGAGTGTGCATCAGGATCGTGAATTTTTCTTGGCTGCCGGGGCCGCGGGAGTGTATGTTAGCAGCTTAGTGCAGGCTTATTAGGATAGCTTGATTTGATAGCTTTTGCGTTAATCAGCTCTTTAACAGTACTGTACTGTTCGGCAAACTGATGGATTAGTTTACATAAGTCCTTAGCCTTACACTGGAAGTATACTCGGTCGGAGTAAACGTATATATGCATAATATTTTCCCCCTCCTATGATTATGGGACAGTATATGAAGAAGGGGGACAGGTTTATACCTAAATCAAAGGGAGGATAAATAAAATGCACCGGTTAGTTTCCATGACTGCCAATGCTAGCGGTGCTGCTGAAGCCGGCAGGGCTGGCATGGTGGTAATGATTGTTGACGTCATAGATATGTCCACCACCCTGGAGTCAGCCATTGATGCTGGAGCCTTGGCAGTGCTTGGGGCCAGTCCCGACGGGGCATCACCCCCGGTTGACCTAAAACCCGAGGTGATTGGACAACAGGCGGCAGCCATTGCCCTGGCTGCCGGCAGTAGTGTCGTCCTGGTCACAGAACCACGGGTAGGCACCGATGAAGAAAGGGCCAAAAATGCTGCCAGATTCCTCTCAGGTGTAAGATTAGGGGGAGCAGAGGTAACGGCTATTATACCAAATTTAGGTGCAGAAACTCCTAAGATATGCCATCTTAAGGGCAGAGTGGTTGTAGCTGCCACCGGTACCGGGGGAGTTGCCTATGATGCGGCCATGACCGCCGGTGCTCCCGAGGTTATTACCGGAACGGTGGCCAGGACCATGAAGAAAAAGGGGACGGCGCCTGCCAGGGCAGCAGCAAAAAGGGCTGTGGAAGCCGCCCGGAGATTAAATACAGGGATCTGTGTGGTTGCAGCCAGTGCAAATTCTTTAGAAGATCTACTGGCGGCAGAGTACATTATGAAGCTGATTATCGAGGAAGGCTTTTTGAACCAAGGGTAATAATTAACTTTACCCCCGGCATAGATATGTACAGTAGCAATTTCATTAAGTTTACTGGGACATGTCGGGGGTGACCAAGTTGCGAGGCCGTTTTAAAAGCTTGTTTAAGTCCTCCCTGCGAGAGGGCTGGCCAATGTATATTCTTGCCCTAGTTACTATGCTGGCAGGGGTTTTTTTTGGCAATTGGGGAGCGGGCACGCTGGATATAAGCCAGGCCACGCAATTATCTACCTACTTGGATATGTTTGTAAGTGAGGCAGGGTTCATTGCCATTGACCACCCTCAGCTTGTGAGAACTACCATTACCAATAATCTTACCTTTGTGGGGATCATTTATCTATTGGGGCTGACCGTTATAGGAGCTCCGGTAATCCTTGCTTTGCTCTTTATCAGGGGCTTTTCCCTGGGATTTACAGTCGGCTTTTTGGCTAATGAGCGGGCTGGAGACGGAGTAATTATAGCAATAGCTTCGGTACTCCCTCAGAACCTATTATTCCTACCGGCAATTTATTTGGCCGGGGTAGCTTCCCTGTCCTTTTCCTGCCTGTTAATTGGCAGACTTCGCAACTCCCGATTGCCGGTTTTGCCGGGCTTACTCGGATATCACTTTATAATAATCATTGTTTCCTGTATAGCGGCGGCTGCAGGTTTAGTCGAAGCTTTTTTAACACCGGAGTTAATTAAGACCACTGTAAATTTATTAATTAAATAAATTTTCCATCTTTTGCTTACATAAAAAATTATTTTAAGGACATAATAATATCAGAAAAGGGGCAACCTAAATTTTTGTTTCACAAATTCTTACAGGAGGTAATAATATGTCCAAAGAGTTAATCTCAGTGGATTTACAGCCTGAAGATTTGATGAAAATAACTGCAGCCACAGGTTTAGTACCACGGGAGCTTGTGCCCTACGTTAAGCCGGCCATGGAGGAGTTTAGAAATGAGATGGCCGCGGAGCTTGGTTTGACGGATTATGCCAGCATGGATAAAGGCGAACTTCCCAGCAGGCAGAATGGAAAAGTAGGCGGCGGAATGACTAAAAAAATGGTTGCTTTTGCAGAGGCAGTTCTGGCATGGAATTATAAAAACAGAGTTTTATTAAAGGAATCCTAAAAAACAGCTCCGCGCCGCTTAATTGGCGGGAGCTGTTTTTTATTTAAAATTATTTAAACCAATATACCACTTCCAGAAAAAGGGCGGTTAGTCCTGCTGCCATTAAGGGGCCAATGGGAATTCCGCCCAAAAAAACTATGCCAAAAACAGAACCAATAACCATGCCAAATATTAATTGTGGGTCCATTTTCAATAATGTCAGACCTTCGCCATTCATATGTGTGGCCAAGGCTCCGCCAATAATGGCAAGAATTCCTTGGGGGGAGAGGGTTTTTTCCAGTATCTCCATATAAACTACATTGTCGTGGGCAAGGGGAACCAAAACAGAGAGCATTAAAAAAATAAGGCCAATCTCCAGGCCTCTACGTTCTAATAGACTAAAGAAACGATAAAGCTTGGTGAGTCTCAATATTAGTAATATACATGCAGCTGTGGCCATTAGGGTTGAATTACCCACAAAGCCCATTATTAAAAGAATAACTAGAATTATTACTCCATTTTTTCCCATCATCTCACCTCCTTCTGAAAACATATGCAGGAATCCAGAAATGTTATGACAAGAAAAAAGGCCCCGTTAGGGGCGGTCACATAAAATTATTTTTTTTGTAAATCCAGTAACTGTGTGCCGAAGGAAAGCATATTTGTTTGCATACCTTCTATACCTGCACGTATGTTTTCCACAGAACGCTTGGTGCCAAGGATAAAGTCCCTAGCACTTTCAAAATATGATTCTAGTTCTTTTTCTGTTCCCATAATCAATAAAATCAAAATCAAAAATAATACATATGGATTTTGACCGCTTAAAAAACGATATTCCGCAGGACCCATTGCTGCACCTCCTTGTTAAGCCTTCTGTACCAGGATATGGCAGAAGAACTAAAATGGTGATAGTTGCTGGCCTGTAAAGGGTCAGTAATATTAGGAAGCCGATACAATGTCTGGTCTAAAAGGTAGTTATAGTACATAGTTTTTTCTTATCTAGATGTTGCTGACATGGCAACTCCTTTAGGGGGGACAACTGTGCTGGTTGTGTTTATTACTAGGCTTAAGCAAAGAATTTTAAAGGGCTTGCGTTTTGCCTTTGTCCTTGCAGTGATAGCAATTTTGCTGGTTCAATTAATTGGTCTGCTTAAGGGCTCTGGACTAACAAGCAGGGACTCTGTACCGGGTGGAAACCCCATGAAAGTTCAAGGGGGGGTAATAGAAGCCTGTGATAATGATTTTGATCATGGGGCTTTAGAAAAAATAATAGATTACTTATTAAATAATCATCGAGATAAAAAATAAAATAAAGGAATTAATTGGATGTTTGAAGAAGTAGTCCAAAAACTTTTGGGCTGCTTTATTATTTTCTTGACAATTGGTTTAAAGTAAGGGGGGGGAAGATGGAACGCTGGTTAGAGGAATTTATCAATTATTTAGCTGTTGAGCGAGGCTTAGCCAAGAACACCTTGGCATCATATAGGATTGACCTCAGTCAGTTCCTTTCTTTTTTAAAGAAACAAGGAGTATCTTCACTAAGTGAAGCTAACCGAAATCACATCCTGACTCACCTGTATAAGCTGCAAAAGGAAGGCAAGGCACCTGCCACTATTTCAAGGCATTTAGCTGCATTAAAGCATTTTTACCGCTTTCTGCTGGCTGAAGGGGCTGCTGCTGAAGATTACACCTTGAACCTTGAATCGCCAAAGCTTGCCCAGCGGCTTCCCCAGGTACTCTCCACAGGTGAAGTGGAAAACCTATTAAGTCAACCCCAACTGGTTGATCCCGCAGGAATGAGGGATAAGGCCATGCTGGAGCTCATTTATGCCACAGGCATCAGGGTCTCCGAAATGGTTGCTTTAGATATCCAGCATGTGGAGCTGGAAATGGGCTATATTCGGTGCTTTGGAAAGGGCTCCAAAGAGAGAATCATTCCCCTGGGCTCAGTGGCAGCAAGGTTTGTGCAAGAATATCTTGCCAGAGCCAGGGTCAAACTAACCAAGGGTAAGCCTGAGAATCAGGCACTTTTCGTAAATGTGCAGGGGAAAAGACTAACCCGCCAGGGCTTCTGGAAAATAATTAAAAAGTATGCCCGGGAGGGAAAGATAGATAAGCCAATTACACCCCATACCCTGAGGCACTCCTTTGCCACCCATTTGCTGGAGAATGGAGCAGATTTAAGGTCTGTTCAGGAGATGCTGGGTCATGCGGATATTTCTACAACACAAATATATACCCATCTAACCAAGCTGAGGCTTAGGGAAGTGTATAGCAAAGCTCACCCCAGGGCTTAAATATTTTTACAAGGAGAGATGGTTTTGCATCAAGGAGAGGTTAAGAGAGTTACACTAATAGTTTTAGATAGTGTTGGAGTAGGAGAACTACCCGATGCCTCTGAATATGGAGACGCCGGCAGCAATACCCTGGCCAATGTGGCTAAAGCCATTGGTGGCATTAATTTACCTAACCTGGGAAGCTTAGGGCTAGGCAATATTATTTCTGTGGAAGGGGTTCCGCCATTGGAGAAGCCCCGGGGGGCCTTCGGTAAAATGGCCGAGAAATCCATTGGAAAAGATACAACCACCGGCCACTGGGAAATGGCCGGAATTATTTTAGAACAGCCCTTTCCCACCTATCCCCAGGGATTTCCGGCCCAGTTAATAGCTGAGTTTGAGAGGCTCATCGGGCGGGCCACCCTGGGTAATATAGTTGCCTCTGGAACAGCTATAATTGAAGAATTGGGACAGGAACATATAAATACAGGTAAACCTATCGTTTATACTTCAGCAGACAGCGTTTTTCAAATTGCTGCCCATGAAGAAATAATCGCCCTAAAGGAATTATACCGAATTTGCGAAATTGCCAGGGAGTTGCTGGACGGCGAACATCGTGTGGGCAGGGTCATTGCCCGACCCTTTGTCGGCAGTCCAGGCTCCTTTAAAAGGACTGCAAATCGTCATGATTATGCTGTGCCACCACCAAGTCCCAATATTTTAACCCTGCTGCAAGAGTCGGGGATAAAAACCATGGGTGTTGGGAAAATTTATGATATTTTTGCCGGCCTTGGGATTTCCGAGACTGTGTCTACAAAGAGCAATATGGATGGCGTGGATCAGACCATAAGGCTTATGAAGGAGTCCCAGGAGGGGCTGATCTTTGCCAATCTGGTGGAATATGACTCCCTTTACGGACACCGCAATGATCCCAAGGGTTATGCCGGTGCCCTGGAGGAATTTGACAGGAGGCTGCCTGACATTTTGGCTGCCATGTTGGACAATGAGGTACTGATCTTAACTGCCGACCATGGCTGCGATCCCACCACTCCCAGCACCGATCACTCCAGGGAGTATGTACCCCTGTTGGTCTGCGGTAAGCCGGTGAGGCCGGGGATAAACCTGGGCACTAGAGCTTCCTTTAGTGATATTGCAGCTACCTTGGCAGAGCTTTTTAGATTGCCCTCCCTCAATATAGGGGAGAGTTTTGCTTCGGAGGTCTTAGGGAGTAAGTAATTCTGCCGCATGAAGGTCGGGACAGGCGGCATTTCCAACGCTACGGTCCCGCAAGTCTACTGATTTACTTTTTTGGTAGTTGTAGTCAACGCATAAGGACCGTAGCATTCTTTTGTGGATCTTCGGGCTAAGCAACGCAGCCCGTGCTCCGCTACGCTTTTGGAAAAGCCACCTGTCCTACTATTGGGTCCCTTTGGTTAGATTTAGATTCTAGGGTTGTGTTGAGGTGTTGCTTATGAGAATGTACGATATTATTTTGAAAAAGCGTCGGGGGTTGGAGTTAACCACCGCTGAAATTGATTTTTTTATAGATGGCTATACAAAGGATGAGATACCAGATTACCAGGTGTCCGCCCTGCTGATGGCTATTTTCTTTCAGGGTTTTACCGAAAGGGAAATTGGTGACTTAACCATGGCCATGGCCGAATCGGGGGAACAGACCGACCTGAAATCTATACCTGGCATCAAGGTTGACAAGCACAGTACAGGCGGGGTGGGAGATAAGACCACCCTTATCCTGGGACCGCTGGTGGCGGCAGCCGGGGTTCCGGTGGCCAAGATGTCAGGGAGAGGCTTGGGCCATACGGGGGGGACTATAGATAAGCTGGAGGCCATACCGGGTTTCCGGGTTGCTTTAGACAACGCTGCCTTTATTGAGCAGGTCAATAGAGTAAAAATAGCAGTTGTAGCCCAAACAGGCAATTTGGCCCCTGCGGATAAAAAGCTGTATGCATTGAGGGATGTCACTGCAACGGTGGATAGTATTCCTCTTATTGCGGCTTCTGTCATGAGTAAAAAAATTGCTGCTGGAGCAGATGCCATTGTTCTGGATGTCAAGGTAGGCAGTGGAGCCTTTATGAAAAAGTCCGAGGATGCCTTTAACCTGGCCCGTACCATGGTGGACATAGGGACAAGGGTTGGCCGCAAAACAGTGGCCCTTGTGACGGATATGGATCAGCCTTTGGGCTATGCCATAGGTAATGCCCTGGAGGTCAAAGAGGCCATCGCCACCTTGAAGGGCCAAGGACCCAAGGATTTACATGAGCTGTGTATGCACTTAGGCAGCGAAATGCTTGTGCTGGCTGGTGTGGATAAGGATACTGCCAAGGCTAGGGAACGCCTGGAAAAAATAATTTTCGAGGGGCAGGCACTGGAAAAATTCAAGGAATTTATCGTTGCCCAGGGAGGCGATCCAGAGGTATGTAGTAAAGAAGGGTTGCTGCCCCCGGCAGAAATTATTTACCCTGTGTCCAGCTTGGAAGAGGGTTACGTAACCGAGATAGATGCGGAGCAAATTGGCCTGGCAGCCATGTCCCTGGGGGCTGGAAGAGCAACAAAGGATGCTGCAATAGATTTATCCGTGGGGTTGGTGCTCAAGAAAAAGATCGGAGAAGGTATCGGTAAGGGTGAAATAATTGCAGAGCTGCACGCCGCCAAGGGGCAGGAGCTTCTAGGGGCTGAAGATATGGTCAGGAATGCCTATACTATTGGCCATAATAAGCCAGCTGTTAGGGAAATTGTGCTAGGAAGAGTGTAAGTTGTTTCTTGTGTTTTTTGACTCATCACCTTATAATAAGCTAGTGAATACAAATATGAGAATATAAGGGGTTTGAATTTTCCTTGGTCAAGGGACAACTGGAAGATGAAATAACTAAAGCCATGATCCAATGGGAAAGGGATTATATGGGTCGTGGGCCAGATGAGGCTAAAACGGATATACTGCGTAATATGATAATTGTCACCCTTCGAGGAGTGCTGTCCAAGGCGGAGCAACATTTAGCCAGGGACAAGGACGGGGCTGCTTTGGTCAAAAAGTTGCGTCAGCAATTGGTTGAGCAAGGGCGCCAGGAGATAGAGATGATAGTTAACAAGATTACTTCAGCCAAGGTTATTAGCCTTCACACAGATATTAGTACAAAAACAGGAGAAAGAGTCTTTATCCTGGTTATTGATAAGAATCTTTATAATTAAATCTAATTGTTGGAAGATATTTTAAAGGGTAGTCTATATCAGTTAAATTTAATCCAACACCAATGAATAAATTGGTGTTGGATTTTTTATTTGCCCAAATACCACAATATAAGCAGGGAGATTCGACAGAGGGGAGAGATAAGATAATGAGGGAGACAAAAATTAATAGATGGAGGGTTGTGGTGGGGGCTGTCTTAATCCAGGTCTGTTTGGGAGCCATTTATGCCTGGAGTTTATTTAATCAGCCCCTGATAGAAAAATTCGGCTGGCACTCCGAGGATGTTGTTTTAACCTTTTCAATTACCATTGCTGTTTTTGCAGCCTTTACAATACTAGCAGGTAAAGTACAAGATAGAATCGGTCCCAGATGGGTTGCCACAGCCGGAGGGTTACTCCTTGGACTAGGCCTCATCCTGGCGTCACGGGCCACCACCATATGGGAACTCTATCTTTTTTATGGAATAATTGGAGGAGCAGGCATTGGCACTGCTTATGTCTGTCCCCTGGCTACCTGCGTAAAATGGTTTCCTGATAAAAGGGGACTTATCAGTGGAGTGGCAGTGGCCGGCTTTGGCGCCGGAAGTCTACTTTTCAAGCCGGTGATTCTCTTTCTGATAAGTAATTTTGGTGTTTCTGAAACCTTTATGTATCTGGGAATAATTTATCCTTTAGCAATAGTCCTGGGGGCCCAATTTTTAATCTTGCCTCCGGCAGACTATGTTCCTAAGGGTTGGACTCCTCCAGAAAACTCTAAGGCTCCGGTATCAAACTTTACCTCAGGTCAAATGTTAAAGACCTACCAATTTTATATAATGTGGTTTATGTACCTGCTGGGCTGTGTAGCCGGCCTGATGGTCATTAGCCTGGCTGTTAATATTGGCACCGACTTTGTTGGCCTTGGACCAGCCTTAGCGGCCAATGCAGTAATAGCCATAGCCATCTTCAATGCTGCCGGACGGGTAGCCTGGGGTACTCTGTCGGACATGTTAGGAAGGATAAACGCTCTGGTAGTAATGTATATATTGACCGCCAGTACTATGTTTTACATGGGAACAATGACCCTGGGTTATCTTGGCTTTATGATAGCGGTATCCCTGGCAGGCTTCTGCTTTGGTGGTTTTTTAGCATTATTTCCTTCCTTAACTGCTGATTACTATGGTATCAGAAATATGGGAGGAAATTACGGACTTGTATATCAAGCCTATGGCTTAGCTGCCATTGTAGGCCCAAGGATTGCCACCTCCATGGAATTTGCAAGTGCATTCATGATTGCCGGTATATTAAGTGTTGCCGCCGCAGTAATGGCCTTTCTGTTAAAGCCTCCGGTTTTGGCAGAAGAGGCAGGAACCACCAGGATAGGTGAGGGCTCACCAAAACCTTCGTAAATTTCCATTAACTCCCTCCAGGTTTAAAAGCATAGATCCTTCATGAAAGAAAAGAATATAAGGAGAAATGAAAAGTGAACCTGGAGGGGGAAAAAAATGAAACAATTAAAACGTGTAACTACTATTTTGATTTGCCTAGTTTTTATTCTTACCTTAAGTGTGTCGGCAGCTATAGCCGAGCCCAATGCTCAGGACAACCAGGGGCCAAAACCGGCTCCTAAGTCTGAGGCAGGAAGTAATGCCGGCGGAGTAAAATTAGAAACCACTGCTGAAACAGCAATTTTAATTGATTATGCTTCCGGACAGATCTTATTTGACAAGGACATGCATGCCTCAAGACCGATGGCCAGTGTAACAAAGCTCATGACAATGCTGCTGATTTGTGAGGCCGAGTCCCTGGGCAAAATTAAAATGACCGATAAGGTTTTGACCAGCGAACATGCTGCCAGCATGGGTGGCTCCCAGATATTCCTGGAGCCGGGTGAAGAGTTACCGGCAAAGGAAATGTTGATATCCATTGCCACAGGCTCTGCTAACGATGCCAGCGTGGCCATGGCAGAGTTTATTGCCGGCTCTGAAGAAGCTTTTGTGGAAATGATGAATGAAAAGGCCAAGTCCATGGGATTGAAGAATACTCACTTCTCTAATCCTACAGGTCTACCCGTAGAAAATCATTATACATCGGCCTACGATATGGCCAAGGTACTTAGGGAGTGCCTAAGGTATCCACTATTCCGAGAAGTTTCTTCTATCTATGAACACGACCTCCGGGGCGGGGATTTTAAACTCTGGAATACCAACAAGCTTTTGAAATGGTATCCGGGCGCTGATGCAGGTAAAACAGGCTGGACCAATGAAGCCAAGTACTGTCTGGCAGCCTCTGCAAAAAAGGATGGGCTGCGGGTAATATCAGTGGTACTGGGATGCCCCATGCCCCGCACGCACTTCCAAGAGACCATTAAAATATTTAACTATGGCTTTGCCCGTTACAAGGCTGTGAACTTAGCTGAGGAAGGACAAGTGATTAAGGAGCTGCCGGTAGGCAAGGGCGAATTAGAAACTGTTAAAATTGTAACCACTGCCCCGGTAAGCCTGGTGGTGTCCAAGGGGCAGGAAAAAACAGTCCAAGGCACCGTTCAATTGCCCGATAAGCTAGATGCACCCGTTAAAAAAGGACAGGTGGTAGGCAGCTATATCGTAACCAAGGACGGTAAGGAGGCCCTCAAAGTAGAACTGGTGGCAGCCTCAGACGTTGAAAAGGCTTCTCCGCTTAAGCTCTTAAATGATATGCTGGATAGAGTATACGGCATGGATTGATAATTAATAATGGAGATTTGAACCGTTCCCTGGCAAATGAGCCGGGGGACGGTTTTTGCATATGGCGGTCCAGGCACAGGGCAGGTTTTTTGTGCTCCTTTCTTGGAGTATAATCGACAATCATTTTGGAAGAATTTAGCAGGATAACGGGGGGCAGAGGTAGAAATTTTGTTCTTAAGATTTTGACAAGACTTTAAAGGGGGATGTTGGCAGGAGATGCAGATAGATATAGAACAAAAAATGGATGCTTTACTGGTACGTCTAAGCGGAGATCTAGATCTGGGGGTTGCGGATAAACTGCGAATAACATTGGACGAGCATCTTAATACAAAAAAGATTAAGTATCTTATTATGAACCTGTCAAGAGTAACCTTTGTTGATAGCTCGGGATTAGGTGTTATCCTAGGACGATATAAGAAATTAACACCCTTCGGAGGCAAGGTTATTTTGGTAGGTGCACAGCCCCAGGTAAAAAGGATTTTGGAGCTGTCAGGGCTAATGCAAATTATGGAGAGCTATTTGGATGAAGCCAATGCTCTGGCAAAGATTGTTTAATTGAGGAGTGGTGTAAGTGAAAGCTGTAAATTGTTGCTCAATAGAGTTTCATAGTATTGCCGAGAATGTGAGTTTTGCCAGGGTTGCTGTGGCAGCCTTCGCTTCCCAACTGGACTGTACCTTACCGGAGCTTGAGGAAATTAAGGTGGCTGTTTCTGAAGCGGTGGGTAATGCAATAATTCATGGATACCGTAAGCAAACAGATAAAACCGTGAGGCTAACGGTTAAAATTTATAAGGAAGGACTTGAAATAATAGTGGAAGATAGCGGACAAGGTATAGATGATATTGATTTAGCTATGCAGCCGGCCTATTCCACCGACCCTGAGAGAATGGGGCTGGGCTTTGTGTTTATGCAGTCCTTCAGTGACAGGCTGAGGGTTGAATCAACTCCTGGACTAGGTACAACCGTAACAATGTTCAAACATATAGGAATCCGTGGTGCCAAAGCCCGGGCCAACTAGTAAGGGGGGTGCCCCATGAGCTCAACTAGGCTTTTGGAAATGAACCTTCCCCGCTTCCCGCTGCTGGGCGATCAGGAAATGCGTGATTTAATCAAAAAAGCTCAGTCCGGTAATACGGAAGCTAGGGAGAGGTTGGTTAACTGTAACCTAAAGCTGGTATTTAACCTTGTACAGAGGTTTAACAACCGGGGTTATGAGCTGGAGGATTTATTTCAGATAGGTTGCATTGGTCTAATGAAGGCCATTGATAAATTTGATTTATCCTATGATGTCAAATTTTCTACCTATGCAGTACCTATGATCGTAGGGGAAATACGGAGATTCCTCAGGGATGATAGCCCCGTGAAGGTAAGTAGATCCCTTAAGGAAACGGCTTATAAAATTCAGCAGACCAGGGATCGGCTGACGGCCAGACTTGGCCGTGACCCATCAATCAATGAAATCGCCAGTGAATTAGGTTTCCAGCGTGAGGAAGTCGTCAACGCCCTTGAGGCGGCCCAAACGCCAACCTCCATTTACGAAACCTTACATCAGGATGACGGAGATCCCATATATATTCTAGACCAATTAAGCGATGGTGAAGAGGGGGATTCTCCCTGGCTGGAAAAACTAGCTGTAAAACAGCTATTAATTGAGCTGCCAGAGCGGGATAGGCAGATACTCTTGTGGCGATTTTTTGAGGATAAAACCCAATCGGAGGTGGCTGCCAGGCTTGGGCTTTCCCAGGTACAGGTTTCAAGGCTTGAAAGGCAGGCTTTAAGAAAGTTAAAGGAGCTTATGATTCAATCTGGTTAAAAGAATCGGTTCAATATGAGCCGATTCTTTCTTTTATAGTTGTTTTCTGAATAAAACAACTCCTGATACACATAATACCGTTAGTATTTAACAGAAATATAAGGGGGCATTATTGTGTATAAGGATGTAAGGGCCATAAGGGTAAGTGAGCTAATCGGAGAATCGCAAAACGGCTGGCGTGATGCGGTACAAAATGCTGTAAATGAAGCTTCAAAAAATTTAAATAACATTACCGGTGTGGAAATAACTAATTTTACCGCCGATGTGGAGAACGGCCAATTGGTAGATTTTAAAGCGACCATGAAAGTGGCCTACACTGATTAGATACTGGAGAGGACACCTGCGGGTGTCCTTTTGCAGCATGAAAAAAGTCAGGGTTTTTCCTAAATGAGGGAAATAACCCGGGAGACAGGTGATTTGCAGGTGCAGGAAAAACGGAATGTTATCCTGGTCACCGACGGGGATCAGATAGCACGAAGGTCCCTTGAAGTGGCTGCCCGTAATGTGGGGGCGAGATGCATTTCCATGTCCGCTGGGAATCCCACCAGGCTTAGCGGCAAGGAGTTGGTAGAATTAATCAAGTCCGCTGCCCATGATCCGGTGGTGGTTATGTTTGATGATAAGGGACACGAAGGACAGGGCCCAGGGGAAAGGGCTTTGCTTGAAGTCTACAATGACCCGGGAATTAACATTCTGGGGGTAGTGGCGGTGGCATCAAACAGCTTTTGCTGTGATGGAGCCAAAGTAGATATTTCCGTCACCGACACCTGCCAGGTGGTCAATGGACCCGTAAATAAATATGGGAAAACAACCAAACGAAGGGTCTTACAGGGGGATACGGTAGAAATATTAAATGACCTAGACGTCCCCATAGTAGTTGGCATTGGCGACATAGGCAAAATGAACGGGGATGATGATTACCACTTTGGAGCCAGTGTAACCACCAGGGCTCTTCAGGAAATTATAGAAAGGAGTGGATTTAGTGGCGGCATCAGTAGAGAAAGAAGCTCCCAGGGTTTATACGAATATTGAAAAGAACATTGAATATTTAAATGACCTATTGGGTTTTGGAGAAAGCTACGATATTGTGCTGCGAAGATTCAACGTTGCAGGTAAGGAAATAGCCATGTATTCCATCAACGGCTTTGTAAAAGATGATGTGATGGCCCTAATCCTTAGAAACTTAGACCAGCTTAAGCGGGGAGATGTTTCTCCCAATAGTCTTAAAAAACTTTTTAACGAACACATTAACCATATACAGGTGGATTTGGCCAATAACCTTGACCAGGTAATAGACGGAATCCTGAGCGGCCCCTTAGCCCTTCTAATTGAAGGTGAGGACCAGGCCCTTATCATCGACCTGCGTACCTATCCAGGCCGGTCACCCCAGGAACCTGATCTTGAAAAGGTAGTTCGGGGGCCAAGGGATGGGTTTGTGGAAAGTGTTGTACAAAATACCTTGTTGATGAGGCGTCGCCTTAGGGACCCCCGTATGAGAAATGAAGTAATACAAGTAGGAACCCGCTCTAAAACAGACATAGTAATCTCTTACATAGACGACATAGTCAATCCTGACATGGTTAAGAGGGTTAAGGAAAATATACAAAAAATAAAGATTGACGGGATTCCTATGGCGGAAAAAGCTGTAGAAGAGTTAATAGAGCCAGGCAAATATGGCCACCTTTTTCCCAAGGTTCGCTTTACGGAGCGCCCGGATGTAGCTGTTGCCCATTTACTGGAGGGTAGAATTGTTGTTACTGTCGATACATCCCCCAGTGCCATGATCACTCCCTGCACCCTGTGGGATCACCTGCAGGCAGCAGAGGAATACCGCCAGGGACCGCCCATCGGGGTCTATATCAGATGGGTGAGGTACCTGGGAGTGCTTGTGGCTTTATTCCTGCTGCCCCTCTGGTTCTTGTTTTCCGTTCAGCCTGATCTTCTACCACCTAGCCTTAGATTTATCGGTCCCAGTGAGCCGGGAAGAATTCCCCTGATAGTGCAATTTGTCATGGCTGAGCTGGCGGTAGATATGATCAGACTAGCCTCGGTCCATACGCCGTCGCCCCTGGCAATTTCCACCGGTATTATAGCTGCCATACTAATTGGTGACGTGGCCATAACCGTCGGACTCTTTAGCGCCGAGGTAGTCATGTACACAGCGGTAGCAGCGGTAGCCTCCTTCATCATCCCCAGCTATGAGCTCAGCTGGGCGGTAAGAATTGTAAGGCTATTCTTACTCTTAGCCACAGCAGCCTTTAGACTACCGGGATTGATTATCGCTATGCTCCTCGTTCTGGCTTACCTAATGCGTACCAAATCCCTGGGCGTTCCCTACCTCTGGCCCCTCATTCCCTTTAATGCCAAAGAAATGTTTGCAGTGGTAGTAAGAACCCCGGTAACACTAAGAAACAAAAGACCGGCCATATTCCACACCTTGGACCCGGTCAGACAAGCAGTACCTGAACCAGCCCGCAAAAAGGAGCGGGGAGAAGATAAAGAAAAGAAATAGCGTCAAATGAAATCCTGTGTTGAGTCACAGGATTTTTTTTGGGACAAGTGGGACAAGGGGACAGGTTCGTTGTCCCTATATAATCCTTATTATAGATAAGGTTTGGGGAGAGTTTGTGAGATAACTAGGAAGGTTACAAAATAATGATGTAGAACTAAGACAATATAATTAAATATAAAATTTATTTCATGTTGGTGATACTGTATGAAATTAACCTATGCTCTTGTTATTATTTTACTCATCTTACAGGGAGGCTGTTTTAATAGTCAGACCAGGGATGTTCCTGTAAACCAGCCTCTGGGGTATAGGGCAGAACCGCAAGTCGTAACAAAACTGAAGGTTCCAAACCAGGATACTAAAATGGAGGTTGATTATCCTGTAGCTTGGCCTAATCTAGTAATAAGTTGTTTATCAAAGAATATTCCTTGGGTACGTGGAGATGCAAATTTCACTGGTCAAGTAAATGGTGTCATAGGGAATACTAGCTTTGGTTGCGATGAAAACAAAGCTATATTGATAAAACCCACAGAATTAAAACCTAATGCTGTATTATCGTTTAACGCAGATGACGTTAAGGGATTAGATAGTCCCAAATACTTTTTATGGCTACTAAACACTGAACATAGGCTTATTCCATATAACATAGATGAAGATAGCATTATCGTACCAACTGACGAAGGCGAGTATCTATATTATCTTTTAGTAGATTGGGGAAAAGGCGATAATACTATCTCCTACTGGTTTAAGGTAAAGGTAGTCCAATGATTCATAGTATTAATACCTATACCGGCGGGACAAGGAACCTGTCCCCTTGTCCCAAATCTAATAACAGTGCAATAAAAAAGCAGAATCAGTGAAAAATATAATTTAAGCATTATTATTAAAGGGGTAGAACGATTTGAGTAAATTTCCTAAAATAGCAATCATAGGTGCTGGTCCTGCTGGTTTGGCTTGTGCATTAGAATGTGAGAAGCTTGGAGTGATTCCCCATCTTTTCGACAGTGGAGAAACAGTCGGTTGGGAGTGGCCTTCCGTTATATTACTGCTCAATATATTAGAAGTTCCAATGGGCGGTAATATTAGAGAATACATTAAGGATATATACAAAATTGATATTCAGCCAATTTCGCCTTGTACGGAACTTATTATGAAGTCACCAAATAAACAGACAAAGATAACTGGAAATTTAGGATTTTTTTATTCACGGGGTAAAAGAAAAAGCTCCCTTGAAAATCAGCTCCTAAATATGCTTATAAATACACCCGTCTTTTATAATCGCCCAGCCGACTATAAAGAACTCTCTCAGAATTATGACTATGTAGTTGTTGCCACAGGGAATGAAAAAGTCGCTAAGGAGTTAGGGGTTTGGGAGGAATACGGACAAGTACATATTTGGAGTGCCCTTACTATAGGTCAATTCAAAACTGATTCTACAACAATATATTTTAATACTGACTATGCAGGTGAAGGTTACGCTAGGCTTACTCCATTTGATTCATTTCACGCTATCGTTGACCTATATAATATTGGTAAAGATAAATTTGAAACAGACAAGCTATATAACAATTTTATAGCAAAAGAGGGTTTATCAAATTTGGAAATAAAATATCAAATGCTGCTGCCACCTTTTTCTACTGGCAAGGTAAAGAAATTTCAGGTTAATAATATAATGTTAGCAGGACGTACTGCTGGCTTAACAGAAAGGCTCACAGGAACAGGTGCAATTGCAGCTTTAGGAAGTGGTATATTTGCAGCTAGAGCGATCATAAAGAATAAGGATTATGAAACCTTAGTAAAGCCACTACAGGCTCATATAGAAAATGTATCTGCTTTTCGTAAAATCATGGAGAAACTTGATAACAATGGTCTTGATAAAATGGTTGCTATTACAGATACTCCAGGTATTAAACAACTCATGTATAATACGAGACTAAATTTTTTAGACATTGTTGGGACTATTCTTAAAAAAGTAATGTAAAAAATCACATTTATTTATACAGACACGTTCTGGGCCTGCTGGTAATCTTCGGGGGTATTTACATTAAAGAATATCGTATTCCAGTTGAACTCGGGATGCTTGTTAAAATCAAAGTACCTGACATGGACCTGTTCGTAGAAGGAAGTAATTCTTGGCCTCTCTGATTGCAGGGACTGCTCAATGGCAGGAAGACATCTTTTGCTGTAGGCAGCATGCAGGGGCTGAAGGTATCGATCCCTTTGTGGGACAGAGATATCAAATTTACCATCAAGCCTTGCCAGTAAAAGGTTTGCTAACTGCGTGTTTAAAAAGGGCATGTCACAAGCCACAAAGAAAGCAGAGTCATTAGTAATATTTTTAAGACCCGAGTGGATGCCGGCCAATGGGCCACGGTTTTGGTAATAGTCTGTGAAGATTGGTAGACCAAGATATTTGTACTGCTGGGGATTATTGCTGCTAATAAGGATCTCTTCAAAATGAGGACGAAGCTTGCTTATAATCACTTCTAACATGGGCTTGCCATTAAAACTTAGTAAAGCCTTATTGGTTTTCATTCTGCTGCTGTTACCTCCCACTAAGATTACAGCAGACGAAGCTCTTTTGTCCAAACCTATCACATCATTTCCAAGTAGTTTTTTTGGCAAATTTGCTTAACTAGGCCTCAATATCTATTATAAAGCCTAGCCAGAGCTATTGCAAAGCTCTTGTCCTATATAGAGATATATAGATCAGGAAAATTCTGTCAATATTATAAATTTTCTGACACTAAAGATATAACTGTTGCCACGGGGACGTTTGTTTGGCATAATTAGTACAAGATAAGTTATAGACAACCATTTCGGATAGACTGAAAGGGGAGTGAGAGTTTTCTTCGAGGGAATTTTTCAACCAACTCACATATTACTGATTTTAGTCGTTGTTTTGATAGTCTTTGGCCCTGGAAAACTGCCTGAAGTAGGTAAAGCGGTTGGCAAGACCATAGGTGAGTTTAGACGGGCAGCATCCCAGGTGAACTTTGACCTGGAGGAACCAAAGAAAGAGAAAAAGGAAGATAATAAGGAAGAGCCAAAAGACAGCAAACCTAGTTAAATAGTTTTTTGGTTAGATAAATATCTGTATTAAAAAAGCAGGCCCGATTTCCTTACAGGATAAGGTAATAAATGGGACTTCGGCCAAGTTGTTTTTGGCCAAAGTCCCATGAAAATTTTCGGGCCTGTCTTGGTTTGTCCTCATAAGGGGGTAATTAGCTTTGGCTGAAGAAAAAGACCAATCAATGATTGAGCACCTGGAAGAATTGCGCCGGGTGCTGATAGTTTCTCTTATTGCAACCTTTATCATGACCGGGGTATGCTGGTTTTTTAGTGATTATATCTTACAAATAATTATTCAGCCAGTAACAGCCACCGGCAATAAAATGCACTATATAGGTGTAATGGAAGCCCTAATGACAAAAATCAAGCTATCTCTTTTCTTGGGCTTTCTCACAGCTTTGCCGGTGATTTTATGGCAGTTCTGGAGCTTTATTATGCCGGCCCTGCGCAAGACAGAGAAATTATATTTTACCATTTTCGTAATCGTTTCTTATTTATTTTTCATTGGTGGAATTTTATTTTCTTTCTATACTGTGTTTAACCTGGGCGTGAAGTTCTTACTTCATTTTGGCGGTGAAGAACTGCTGCCAATGCTAACCATTGGTAATTATGTATCCTTTGCCATGATGTTTATACTACCCTTTGGTATAGTTTTTGAATTGCCCCTGGCAGTTTTCCTTTTGGCCCAACTGGGGGTAATTAACTACGAGTGGATGGTAAAGAAAAGGAAAATGGCTATCTTGGTCTCGGTTGTCACAGGCGCAGTTCTTGTGCCTTCGCCTGATATCATTACTCCTTTAATGATGGCCGCCCCTATGTATCTGTTGTTTGAAGTAGGCGTCTCGGTGGTCAAACTTGTGGAATGGCTTAAAAAGAGAAAGGCCAAGCGTCAAGCGGCCCAAGAGGAAGCCGAGGAAAGAGCGAGAAATAACAACGAGGAAGAAAAGGTTACCGAAAACAACAAAGATTAATAAATCAAACAAAACCGGTGTGCTAGTCTAGTCCGCCGGTTTTGTTTTGCGCAGAGAGTGCAGTAATATGTCATAAATTTGTACAGGTGAACAAAGAGGAAATATTAAAACAATGTCGAAACTTAAAACTGTACAAAAATAAGGGCCTAGATGTCAGTAAGATACAGAAAATAAAGGTCTTTATAATTATATGATTTGTACAAATAATAAACATGTGTATATCTTAGGGAGGCGATTGTTTAAAGGATATTTTCCGAATCTTTGTACAAGATCTAAATAATTAGTATTAGGAGGAGTTAACATTGGCTCAACAACGTGAACAGTGGGGTACCAGGACGGGTTTTGTTCTGGCTGCTGTTGGTTCTGCAATTGGTTTGGGAAACATTTGGAGATTTCCTTATGTAGCCGCTGAAAATGGCGGTGGCGCATTTTTTATTCCTTATTTATTCGCACTTTTAACTGCTGGAATTCCTATTCTTATTCTTGAATTTGGACTTGGTCAAAAATATCGTGGCTCTGCTCCCCTTACCTTTTCCAAGCTTAATAGCAAATGGGAATGGCTAGGCTGGTGGCAGGTTTTGGTGTGCTTCTTTATTGCAGTTTATTACGCAGTAATTATTGCCTGGGCCATTTCCTTTACCTTCTTCGGTCTAACCCAGGCCTGGGGTGATAATCCCTCGGACTTTTTCTTCGGCACCTACCTTGGATTAACTGGTGGTCCCTTTGAGTTGGGTGGTCTGCAGGCAGGTATTCTAATTCCTTTGCTGTTAGCCTGGGTTGTTACCTTTGCGGCACTCTATAGTGGTGTTAAGGGCGGTATTGAAAAGGCTAACAAGTTCTTCATGCCTGCTCTGTTTATCATTATCATTATTATTGCCATCAGGGGGATTACCCTCACCGGCGCAGCTGATGGTCTAAATTATTTGTTCCAGCCTGACTTTAGTAAGATTTGGGACTATAAAATTTGGACTGCTGCCTATGGTCAGATTTTCTTCTCTTTAAGTGTTTGCTTTGCTATTATGATTGCTTATTCCAGTTATCTGCCCAAAAAATCTGACGTTGTAAATAATGCCTTTATAACAGGCTTTATGGATGTTGGCTTCAGCCTCCTGGCTGGTCTTGCAGTATTTGGTATCCTTGGTCACATGGCCCATGTCCAGGGAGTAGGGGTTGCGGAAGTAGGTAAAGCCGGAGTTGGCCTGGCCTTTGTAACCTTCCCGGCGGCAATTAATACCCTTGGAGCCTTTGCCCCCGTTCTTGGTGTATTATTCTTTTTGTCATTAACCTTTGCCGGTCTGTCTTCGCTGATTTCAATTAACGAAGCGGCCATAGCGGCCTTTATGGACAAGTTTAGTCTAAGCCGGAAGAAGGCTGTTAGCATTTATATTGCTGTTGCCGCCATCTGCAGCCTGGTATTTGCAACTGGTGCAGGCCTATATATCCTTGATATTGTAGACCATTTTATAAATAATTTTGGGATTGTTTTTGCAGGACTGATACAAGTAATTCTGGTAGGTTGGTTCTTTAATCTAAAATCAATTCAGGAGCACGTAAACGCCATTTCTGATTTCAGTGTAGGTTCTTGGTGGATAGTATGCATTAAGTTCATAACACCAATCATCTTGGGTTATATGGCTATCATGAATTTGATAGGTGACTTAAAGGCTCCTTACGAAGGCTATCCTGGTGACGCACTATTTTGGATGGGCTGGTTTGTTATGATTGTGGTTATAACAGGTGGTTTCATCATGCAGGCTTTTAAAACTCAAAGTAGAGATTTAAAGGAATAGCCCATTTAAGATGTACTTCGGTTAAATAGTAAGGGGGTAAAACAATGACTACCGGTGCTATTGTGATGATGATATTCTCCATGATATTACTTTGGGGCGGGGCAGCCTATTGTATCAGTATAGCCCTGAAAAATAAATAATTAGGACAGTATCTGAGGGTCTGGACAAGAGTGCCAGATCCTTTTATTTTATGAGTCAGGTAATTGTGTCCACTTTTTATAAACATTTACCCTGGTATTTCGACAAAAGGAAGCTGCAATTGGCAGTGGAACAGTAGATGTTTCGTCATAAAAATAGTAGAATATAGCTTGTTTAAAGATAAATTTCATTCCGGAGGTGCCCGACAAATGACTTGTAAATGTAATGAAAATAACGAAAGGCAAGTCCGGTTAGAAGAGATTCTGGTGAAGTATCAGAATGAGCCGGGGGCTTTAATACCTGTACTCCAGCAGGCCCAGGATATTTATGGCTATTTATCTCCGGAACTGTTGAAGGAGATTTCTAGCTGCCTGAATATACCCCTTTCCCGTATCTATGGGGTAGCCACTTTCTATGCCCAATTTCACTTAGAGCCAAGGGGGCGGAATATTATCAGGGTTTGCCAGGGAACAGCCTGTCATGTTCGGGGTGCTTCAAGGGTGATGGATGCCATTAAGAGATATACTGGGGTTGATACAGGTGAAACAACTAAGGATTTGCGTTTTACCATAGAACCAGTGGCTTGCCTGGGGGCCTGTGGCTTGGCTCCTGTAATGATGGTTAATGAGGATACTGAGGGTCAGTTGACACCGGAAAAGGCGGTAAAAAAGATTTCCAGCTATAAATAGAAGGCAGGTAATGAAATGATTAATTTAATGGAAGCCTGCTGTTCCCAATGTAAGCATACCCCTGCCACACCCTGTCAAAGGTTCGTGGACTGTCGAAAATCTGGTCCCTTTTGCCATGAGAGCAAGGGTTGTGCTGACAGCAGGAAAAAATTAGTTAACAGGGTGCAGGTGTTATCGGGATCACCTGTTAAACAAATTATCGTGTGTGGTGGGACGGGCTGTTCTTCCTCCGGCTCGGCCAAGCTGGCAGAATTATTGACGGAGGAGATAAAAAAGCGGGAACTGTCTAATGAGGTGCTGGTTAAGAGAACCAGCTGCCATGGTTTTTGTGAAAATGGTCCTATTGTTCATGTCAAACCAGAGTCAATTTTTTATACTAAGGTTAAGCCTGAGGATGTAAATGAGATTGTTAGCTCCCACCTGATTGAAGAAAAGTATGTTGAGGGATTAATGTTTCATGATCCTGACTCAGGACACCCATACCCCCACTTCAGTGATATTCCCTTTTATGCACGGCAGACCAGGGTATTATTAGAACGCTGTGGTCAAATCGACCCGGAACAAATCGCCGATTATGTAGCATTGGGGGGGTATCTCAGCCTGGTCCAGGCCCTGCAAAGGATGTCCCCGGAACAAGCCCTGGAGGAAGTGAAGCTTTCCGGTCTCCGGGGACGGGGGGGAGCAGGGTTTCCCACGGGCAGAAAATGGGAAAGTGCCAGAAGGGCAGCGGGAGCTATAAAGTATATTATTTGCAATGCCGATGAAGGTGATCCCGGTGCCTTTATGGATCGTTCTGTGCTGGAGGGGGATCCCCATTCTGTGCTGGAGGGAATGCTAATTGCCGGCTACGCAGTTGGCGCAAGCACCGGCTATGTCTACTGCCGGGCAGAGTATCCCCTGGCTATTCAGAGACTTAAAACAGCCATTAAACAGGCCCGGGAATACGGCCTGCTGGGAAATAACATATTAGGATCAGGCTTTTCCTTTGACATTGTATTAAAGGAAGGTGCAGGGGCCTTTGTGTGTGGCGAAGGAACTGCCCTACAGGCTTCCATTGAAGGAATGCGCGGCATGCCCAGGGTCAAACCCCCCCGCTCCACCGAAAAGGGATTATGGGAAAAGCCCACCGTATTAAATAACGTTGAGACCCTGGCCAATATACCTTTAATTATTAAAATAGGGGCCGAAGAGTATAAAAAACTGGGAACGGCTAGTTCACCTGGTACTAAAATTTTTGCCATCAGCGGTTCCGTTGCCAATGCTGGATTAGTTGAGGTACCCATGGGGGTCAGCCTTAGGGAGATTATTTTTGGTGCCGGGGGCGGCATTCGGGGTGGTAAAGCTTTCAAGGCTGTTCAATTGGGAGGGCCATCCGGGGGCTGTCTTACAGAACAGCACCTGGACATGCCTGTGGATTTTGATTCCCTATCCTCTGCGGGGGCGACAATTGGTTCCGGCGGCATGGTAGTGATGGATGAAGACACCTGTATGGTAGATGTGGCCAGGTTTTTTCTAGCCTTCACCCAAGCAGAATCCTGCGGCAAGTGTACTCCCTGCCGGGAAGGAACCAAGCGCATGCTGGAAATACTCCAGTCTATGTGTCAGGGCAGGGCAACCATGGAGGATCTTGAAAACCTGGAAAGACTATGCAGGGTAGTTAAAGCAACGGCACTATGCGGTCTGGGTCAAGCCTGTGCCAACCCGGTACTTTCTACCCTCAAGTATTTTAAATCTGAGTATTTAGCCCACATCGTGGACAAGCGTTGTCCAGCGGGAGTATGCACAGATTTAATCGGCTACAGCATAGATGCGGAAAAATGCAGGGGCTGTGGTCTCTGTCTGAGGGAGTGTCCCGCAGGGGCCATCACTGGCGAAAGAAAGCAGCCCCACATAATTAATGCCCAGAGCTGTATTAAATGTGGCGTCTGCATTAGCAAATGTAAATTCAAAGCAGTAAAGATTCAAGGGAGGTGAGTAAGGTGTCTGATATATGCTTAACTATTAATGACCAAAAAGTTTCAGTGCCAAAGGGAACTACCTTGCTCGCAGCGGCCCGGAAGCTTGGCATAGATATTCCTACCCTTTGCCATGATCCAGAATTAACCCGCTATGGCGGTTGCCGTATTTGCGTGGTTGAAGTGGTAGGCTGGGGGAGCCTGCCTGCCTCCTGTGTAACAGAGGCAAGGGAAGGCATGGTTGTATATACCGAATCTGATCAGGTGACAGAGGCAAGAAGCACTATATTGGAACTGCTGCTGGCAAATCATCCTGATGATTGCCTAACCTGTGATAAGGCGGGTCGCTGTAGTCTGCAGGATTTCAGCTATCGTTACGGTATCCGTAAGGGTCCCTTTTTGGGTGAAAGAAAAGCCTATCCCTTGGATCAGGAGAACCCCTTCATTCTTCGTGATATGAGTAAATGCATACTGTGTGGCAAATGTGTCAGGGTTTGTTCCGAGGTAGTTGGCCGAAATGTAGTGGATTTTAGTTTTCGAGGGTTTGCCACCAAGGTTGCCACCCCCTTAAATTGCGGCCTTGAAGAAGCAGGCTGCGTATTCTGCGGCTCTTGTGTTGAAGTCTGCCCGGTTGGTGCATTGTCAGAAAAACAGATGTCCGGTAGGGGCCGAAGTTGGCAAGTTAATTCCGTTACCACCACCTGTCCCTATTGCGGTGTTGGCTGTCAGGTTAACCTGCAAGTGAAGGGCAACAGAGTTGTTGGAGCAAAATCCGCCGGAACAGGCATCAACGGCAAGCATCTATGTATCAAGGGACGTTTTGCCTATGGTTTTATTCACCATCCAGAACGCTTAACCAGACCCCTAATAAAAAGAAATGGCCAGTTTGAAGAGGTAAGCTGGGAAGAGGCCTTGCATGAAACTGGTAGCCGTCTTAGGGAAATAAAAGAGCTGCATGGCAGTGATGCCCTGGCCGTCCTGGCCTCGGCCCGGATTACCAACGAGGAAAACTACCTCTTGGGAAAACTGGCCAGGGCAGCATTGGGTACCAATAATATAGATCACTGTGCCCGTCTCTGACACTCCCCCACCGTCGCCGGTCTGGCGACTGCGTTGGGCAGTGGGGCCATGACTAACTCCATTGATGAAATAGCCGGAGCTAGCCTGATCCTGGCCATTGGCACCAATACCACCGAGGCCCATCCGGTTATTTCCCTGCGCATCCGTAAGGCTCTGCAGCGGGGTGCCAAATTGATAGTGGTTGACCCAAGAAAAACCGAGCTGGCAGAACTGGCCACCAGTCACCTGCAGCTCAAGCCCGGGACTGATATTGCCCTATTTAACAGCATGGCCAGGTATATTTTAGAAGAGAGAATATGGAATAAAGAGTTCGTGGCGGAAAGGTGCGAGGGATTAGAGGGACTCAGGGAATCCCTCGGCGAATTTACTCCCGAATATGCCCAGACTATAACAGGTATTCCGGCAGCTTTAATTAAAGAAACAGCCCGTGCCTATGCCCAGGCGGAAAGGGCCACAATTCTATACACCATGGGTCTTACCCAGCATGCTTGTGGAACAGATAATGTTTTGGCAGTGGCTAATCTAGCCCTGCTATGCGGTCAGATAGGGCGGGAATCCACAGGCCTTAACCCATTACGGGGCCAAAATAATGTCCAGGGAGCCTGCGATATGGGGGGCTTGCCCAATGTTCTACCGGGCTACCAGCAGGTTCAGGATGAAGGAAACAGAAAAATTTTCTCTGGGGCCTGGGGTGCAGCACTTAGTGATAAACCTGGCCTAACCCTTGGGGAAATGATGGATAGTGCTCTTCAGGGAACCCTTAAGGCCATGTATATTACAGGGGAAAACCCAATCCTTTCCGATGCTGACAGCAACCACGTTCAAAAAGCCTTGGAGAAGCTAGACTTCCTGGTGGTCCAAGACATGTTTTTAACCGATACCGCCAAGCTGGCAGATGTGGTGCTTCCGGCAGCCAGCTTTGCAGAAAAGGAAGGTACCTTCACCAACACAGAACGTCGTGTGCAGCGGGTGAGAAAAGCCATTGAGCCAATAGCTGGGGCCAAACCGGATTGGCAGATAATCTGCGCCCTGGCGGCAGAACTTGGCTACCCCATGAAATATGCAGGACCCAAAGAAATTTTCGAGGAGATCACAAGGCTCACCCCTTCCTACCGGGGCATAAGCTACCAGCGCTTAGAAAAGGAAGGCATCCAATGGCCCTGTCCCTCAGAAGAACATCCCGGCACAAAATATTTACACAACCAAACCTTTGTCCGGGGCAAAGCCCGGCTAACCCCTGTCAATTACATGCAGCCAAAGGAACTACCGGACGAAAAATACCCGCTAATGTTAAACACCGGCAGGCGTTTGCAGCACTACCATACCGGCACCATGACCCTGCGTACTGAGATTACCCAAATATACGGTTCAGAAAAGTTAGACATCAACCCCAGGGATGCCAAAAACCTGAAACTATCCCAAAAGGACAACATTAGAGTAATCTCCAGGCGAGGAGAGGTAACAATGCAGGCAAACCTCTCTGAAACAGTTCCCCCCGGCATGGTATTCGCAGCCTTCCACTTCCCCGAGGCAGCCATAAACAAACTAACCAACGCCGCCAGATGCCCCAAGGCTAAAATACCAGAATTCAAAATCTGTGCAGTAAGGGTTGAAAAGATATAAACAAAGCAAAAAAACAAGTGCCGCCCAGGCACTTGTTTCAGGCTGTCGAGAAACTACCTATATTTGGGTTTTAATAATCCCTCACGATTCCTCTCTCCGCAGTGGACAGCGCTAATCGCTTGCTTCGGGCGAAAATGGGTCGCCTTCGAGTAAACATCGTGTTTACCTCAGGCTTGCCCGGACGTCCATGTCCGGGCACCCATTTTCGCATCCTCAGCTTCGCGAAGCGCTGTTTCCACTGCTTCGAATGTCGCTGTTCGGGATTATTAAAACCCAGTTGTATCTTTTTCAACAATCTGAAACAAGTGCCGCCCAGGCACTTGTTTTTTGATCCCGTAATAAAGCAACGCAAAAAGGATAACATTATTAATCAAGCTAACAAAAACAAAGTCCCACCTGTCCCGATCCTAAAATAGCAGTATAAGCAAATCATAAAAATGACCCGCTAAAGGAGGTGATAAAAATGAAGAAAACCAAACAAAAAAACCCCCAAATGAAAGCCAAAAGTGACATCCCCAACCCCATGGAGCAAGAAGTAGGACTAACCGAACAAATGAAAGTACAAGAAAAAAAGAGCTAACAAACAAACTAATAAGTAGGGCCGGAAGCTTCTCCGGCCCTACTTATTAGGCACAAACCCTATGGGCTGCTTCACCTTACTCACAGGCTTAAGCTCCGCCAAAATATAAACTTCCTCCCGAGCCTCCTGGTTAAAATACATACCCACGAAGCTATGCCCATCAGCCAATAGCCTATTAGCCTCTTCCAACCCATGCACCCTCTTTAGCTCGGTCACATATTCACCACTGCCGATGGAAATACCGCTAGCTCCACCGGAGCCACAACTACTGCAACCCATAGCAAATTCCTCCTTATTAACAGCCATACCAAAATATATAAAGAAAGATTTAAAACTATTATAACAACTTTATTATAAAAAGCATATCAAAATGAAAATTTGCCAATACTACCTATGGATATGCTCATAAAGGAGGGATTACTATGCCTGTTCGGGTGGGGATACCCAGGGCGTTGCTCTATTACTACTATTACCCCATGTGGAAAGAATTCCTGCAGCAATTGGGTGCCGAGGTTGTTGTTTCAGACCGAACTACCAAAGGGATCTTAACCAAGGGTGTACAGCATTGTGTGGATGAGGCATGCCTTCCGGTTAAGCTGGCCTTTGGGCATGTTGGAAATTTAGCAAATAAGAATGTAGATTACATTTTTCTTCCCCGCATGGTCAGTGTAGCCCAGGGAGAATATATTTGTCCAAAATTTCTAGGCTTCCCAGATATGATTAAGCAAAATATAAAGGGCCTTCCACCGGTAATTGATTCTGTTATTAATTTGCGCAATAAACCACAAGATATTAATAATTTCACTAAAGAAGTAGGCAGTCATTTTAACAAAGGAAAATTAAAAGCATGGTTAGCCTACCGAAGGGCCATGGCAGTGCATAAACAATATACCCAGCTGCTTGAACAAGGGCTAATGCCCGATGAGGCTCTATCAGTCCTAGAAGGCAGGACAAAGCCAGTTGATGATAGGGAAACTGATTTAACGGTGGCTGTAATCGGACATCCATATAATATTTATGATCCATTTATAAGTATGAATATTATCAATAAATTGAGAAAGGCTGGAGCCAGGGTTCTTACCGCTGACAATCTAACTGAGCAGGTTGTTAACCAGGGAGCAAAAAGGCTACCCAAAAAACTCTTTTGGACCCTATCCAAAAGAATGACCGGCGGTGCCTTAAACTATCACGATCAAAGATCAGTGGATGGAATTATACATGTGGCAGCCTTTGCCTGTGGACCGGACTCCATGACCGGCGAACTCATAGAGAGGTTTATACGCAGGGAAGGTAAGGTACCTTTCATGAATGTAAATTTAGATGAGCACACCGGCGAGGCTGGCATAGTTACAAGGCTTGAGGCATTTTTGGACATGGTACGGTGGAGGAGGACCGCGGTATGAAGGTAACCTGCCCCCATATGGGCAATATGTACTTATCTATCAAAGGAATGCTTGAGTACCTTGGAGTAGAGGTTATTGTTCCTCCGGCATGCAGTAAAAAGACCATCGATCTTGGCTCAAAACATTCCCCGGAATTTGCCTGTCTGCCCCTTAAACTTAACATCGGTAACTTTTTAGAGGCCAAGGAACTGGGTGCTGACACAATCCTTATGGCCGGCGGCTGCGGACCCTGCCGATTTGGCTATTATGCTTACGTTGAACATGAAATATTAAGGGATCTTAGGGTTGATTTTGATTTGGTAGTAATGGAGCCACCGGAAAAGCATATTGGCGAGCTTTTAGCCCGTATTAGAAAAATCACCGGCAATCGTCCCTGGATCCAGGTGGTCAAAGCCATTAAATTTGGCTTTCAAATTGCAAAGGCTGCAGATGAGATAGAAAGAATGTCTTATAAAATACGCCCCAGGGAGATTAGGAACGGTGATACAGACCGGGCTATGAAATCTGCCATAAGGGAACTGGAAGGGGCGAAGACCCCGGATGAACTGCCAGGTGCCCTGGGAAGGGCTAAAGAAATCATGTCCGCTGTACCGGCAGATATGAACAAAAAGGCCATCAAGGTTGCCCTAATCGGTGAAATCTATACCTTACTGGAACCCTTCGCCAATGCCAATATAGAAAGAAACCTGGGTAAAATGGGCGTTGAGGTGGATCGATCCATTATGTTAAGCGAATGGATAAATGATCACTTGTTTAAGGGCTTGCTAAAGGGTATGCCCAGCAGTGAGCGATTTAAGAAGGTTGCCTCTCCCTATCTAAATTACTTTGTGGGTGGCCATGGTCAAGAAACTGTAGGTTCGGCAGTATGGTATCACAGGCAGGGATTTGACGGAGCCATTCAAGTATTACCCTTTACCTGCATGCCGGAGATAGTTGCCCAGAGTATCCTGCCAAAGATAGCAGAAGATACTGGTCTTCCCATTATGACTTTAATAATGGATGAGCATTCCGGCGAAGCAGGGATAATAACAAGGCTGGAAGCCTTTATAGATTTATTGCAAAGAAAGAGTGAACAAAAGGAGGCTCTTACTTCCTAGTGAAAGGTTATCTTGGTATCGATGTAGGTTCTGTTAGCACTAATATTGTTTTTATGGATGAAGAAACAAATGTTTTAGAAAGCCTGTACCTGAGGACTAACGGACAGCCTGTAGTAACGGTTCAAAGGGGATTTAGGCAGATTAGGGACAAGATAGATAAGAACACTGTTATCAGGGGGGTAGGCACCACCGGAAGCGGACGTCAGCTTACTGGTGTTGTAGTAGGGGCAGATGCAATAAAAAATGAAATAACTGCCCATGCTGTAGCGGCCTCTCACCTGGTTCCGGGAGTGCAAACCATATTGGAGATAGGTGGACAGGACAGTAAAATAATAATTCTCCGCAATGGGGTAGTGGCAGACTTTGCCATGAATACCGTTTGTGCTGCTGGAACAGGCAGCTTCCTTGACCAGCAGGCAAGTCGCTTAAATATTGCCATAGAGGAATTTGGAGATCTGGCTCTCCAGGGAAAAACCCCGGTTCGTATTGCCGGACGCTGTGCAGTTTTTGCTGAATCTGATATGATTCATAAGCAGCAGATGGGCTTTAATCTTGATGATATACTGGCCGGGTTATGTGAAGCCCTGGTGAGAAATTACCTTAATAATGTTGGTAAAGGGAAAGAGATTTTAGGTCCTGTGGTTTTCCAGGGGGGGGTGGCAGCCAACGCAGGAATGAGGCGTGCCTTTGAAAGGGCCCTTGGCCTGGAGATAAACATTCCCAAAAACTATAATGTAATGGGTGCTGTTGGTGCAGCCCTGCTGGCCAGGGAGACTGTTTCCAAAGGAATCCCCACCCGTTTCAAAGGCTTTGGAGTAGCAGATATGGAATACAAGGCCGGTTCCTTTGAATGTGACGGCTGTCCAAATCTTTGTGAGGTCATTGAAATGGCTGAAGCCGGTCAGATTATCGCCCGCTGGGGCGACCGCTGCGGTAAATGGGCCAATGCCCTCTCCGCCCCAGAGGTGGCGGGGGGGATTAGCTAAAGGGTTTAACCTATAAAAATATGAAATCTATGGGTCCGGCAGGATACTGCCGGACCTTTATTTTAAAACAATTTCAACAAGGATGCCGGGTATACCTATGTTGAAATTGCTGAGTTGGTATAGATATTAACATATTATGGAAAATAATTACTTTTGGTTACACTGTCGGAAGGAAGGTGGCTATACACTGTCGAAGATCAGTTTAATTGGCAGTAAAAAGAAATCTATATATGGTAAGGAGACCTCTTAATGCAGAATGAGTCAATGATATTGGCGCAGATTTCACGGGAATTGCAAATTGTTAACCGGAAGGTTGAGCAGACCGCTAGCCTCCTGGATGAGGGAAATACCATCCCATTTATTGCCCGTTACCGCAAGGAGGTTACGGGAGAACTGGATGAGGTTCAGATAAGGAAAATATCCGAAAGGCTAAATGCCCTTCGTAATCTGGCGAAGCGTAAGGAAGAGGTAATAAGATCTATTGAGGAACAGGGTAAATTAACTGAAGAATTAAGGGAAGCAATACTAAAGGCAGAAACTGTTACCCGGGTGGAAGACTTGTACCAGCCTTTTCGTCAAAAGAGAAAGACCCGGGCCAGTGTTGCCCGGGAACGTGGCCTAGAGCCCTTGGCAGGGTGGCTTTTAAAGGTGCAGCCGGGCAGCAATATTGGCCTGGAGGCAGAAAAGTTCGTAAATCCAGAATTGGGTGTTGCTACTGTTGATGAAGCTTTGCAGGGAGCCATGGATATAATTGCAGAAATGGTATCAGACAACCCTGAGACCAGGGGCTGGGTAAGGCAGTTTACCTACAACCGGGGAGAGCTGGTGACAGAGGTAAAGAACCAGTCGGTGGATGAGCGTGGCGTATACCGTATGTATTATGAGCACAGGGAACCAGTTAAGTTTGTTCCGCCCCATAGAATACTGGCCATTAACAGGGGTGAAAAGGAAGATGTATTAAAGGTCCGGGTAGATGTAAATGAAGAAGCTATACTGGAAAGACTCAATAGGGATTGGTTACCTGCTAAAACCGGTGCACAGGAGCTATTGCAGGAGGCTGTTCGGGATGGATATAAAAGACTCTTAGCATCTTCGGTGGAACGGGATATTAGAAACCAGCTAACTGAAAACGGTGAAAAGCAGGCCATCTCTGTTTTCTCTAAAAACCTGAGGCAACTGCTATTGCAGCCTCCTGTTAAGGGGAAGACGGTGCTGGGGATTGATCCTGCCTATCGTACTGGCTGCAAATGGTCTGTGGTTGATGCTACAGGTAAATTGTTGGAGGTTGGGGTCATTTATCCTACCCCGCCTCACAAAAAAATACAAGAGGCCAGCCGAGAGATAAAGCGCATCAATGATACCTATAAAATTGATATAATCGCCATTGGTAATGGTACAGCCTCCAGGGAGACTGAACAATTTGTAGCCGAATTAATTCAAAGTGAAGGCTGGCAGCAGCTTAAATATATACTGGTCAACGAGGCAGGTGCCAGTGTTTATTCAGCTTCGGAATTGGCAGCCAAAGAATTTCCGGGTTTGGGTGTAGCCGAGCGTAGTGCAGCCTCCATTGCCAGAAGACTGCAAGATCCCCTGGCCGAGCTGGTGAAAATCGAGCCACGATCCATAGGGGTGGGGCAATATCAACATGATGTGGAGCCAAAACAGCTGGAGGAAAGCCTGAAGGGTGTTGTTGAGTCAGCCGTTAACCTGGTAGGCATTGACCTTAATACAGCCTCCACTTCTCTATTATCCTACGTATCCGGCATTAACTCTGCAGTAGCCCAGAATATTGTGAAGTTTCGGGAGGAGAACGGAAAATTTGTTGAAAGGGTACAATTGAAGAAGGTCCCTAGACTAGGACCTAAGGCCTTTGAACAAAGTGTTGGTTTTTTACGCATCAGTGATGGTAAAAATCCATTAGACAAGACCGGCATTCACCCCGAATCTTACCCGGTGGTAAAAAAGCTCCTTGGGGAAATAAATTGCTCCGCTTCAGATATTGGAAGCCGGTCTCTGCGTGAGAAGCTTACCCAAATAAATGTTGAGGCATTAGCCTCGTTGTTGGAAACGGGAGTTCCTACCCTTAAGGATATTATTGATGGTCTACTGCGTCCAGGAAGAGATCCCAGGGAAGATTTGCCGGGGCCGCTATTTAGAAGTGATATTTTAAAAATCGAAGATTTACAACCGGGGATGTGCTTGAAGGGCACCGTAAGAAATGTTGTAGATTTCGGAGCCTTTGTAGATGTAGGCTTAAAGAACGATGGCATGGTGCATCGCTCTGAATTAAGCAATCGTTCCTTCCGTCACCCCCTTGATATCCTTTCTGTGGGTGATGTAGTTGAGGTAAGGGTACTATCCGTAGATCTTGAAAGAAATAGAGTGGCTTTAAGCATGAAGGGAGAAAGTCAAAGCTAGGTCCTTAAACTGTTCCGATATTGAGCACTAAAGAAAAAAATTAAGAATTTTTAAAATAAATCCCCATTAGGAGCGAAAAAACTGTATAATATAATCGCGAACATGTTTTGGGGGATTTAAGTTATCTAAAGTGTCCAATTGAGGGAAAGGGACGTGGCACTGGTGGTTAACCGGCAGGAGTTGTTTTGGAGGATTGAGAGGGCAATGCTTTCTATGCAAGCCTTAGGTTATACTCCCGAGCAAATAGAGAGTGTATTGATGGATGTCTTTTACCAGCGACCCCAGGGGAGCTACAGCAATGAGGAGTTAACTCCTATGGTTAGGGAACTGGAAAAGAGAGTAGTCGAAGCAAAACGCTGGATATTATACTTGAATAGCGGTTCCTGTGGCCTGAGTCCAATAACTAAGTCATAAACAAGCTTTAATTATAGACCCCTACCACTATATGGCTGGGGTTTTACCATGTCATTACATTTTTTTATTGTCCTAGCAAGTTTACTTTGCTATTATGTTTCTATAACTGCTAAAAAAGAGGTATTTAAAGAGTGGGAAAATTATTAGGAGCCTTTTATTTGTCCCTTGCGGCAGGGATTTGGGGCGGAATGTATGTTGTCAGCAAATATGTTTTAGATTTTGTACCTCCATTAACCCTTGTGGTTTTAAGGTTTATTATTGCAGCCACGGTGCTGGGGCTGATTTTTTACTATAAAAAGGACCGAAGGGTAGAAAAAGAAGATTTAAAGCTGGTGGCTTGGTTAGGTTTTATTGGTTATACAGTTTCTATCGGGGCCCAATTTGCCGGCACATGGTTATCATCTGCACATATGGGAGCGGTAATAACATCAGCATCCCCGGCTTTTATTGTATTATTTGGTGCTTTGCTCTTAAAGGAAAGAATTACCCTGCCCAAAATTTTGTCTTTGCTGGTTGCCTCTGTCGGCGTGGCTGTGGTGATAGGGGTAGGGTCCCACGGCATGGAGGGTGGCAGCCTGATCGGAAACCTATTCCTGGTTTTGGCAGCGATCAGCTGGGCACTTTATTCAGTGATGGGTAAGATTGCTACTAAAAAATATTCATCCCTGGCGGTAACCTTTTATGCATCGTTATTTGGGTTGATTTTTACCCTGCCCTTGGCAGCTTGGGAATTAACAAGATTACCGGCTGATCCTCTGGCAAATGTCTGGGTCTGGTCAGGTATACTATACTTAGGTGTGGTTTCCACGGCAGGGGCTTTTTATTTTTGGAATAAAGGCTTTGAGCTAATGGATGCTTCCTCAGCCGCGGTATTCTTTTTTGTTCAACCCGTGCTGGGCTCCCTACTGGGTTGGCTAATCCTTAATGAGCATTTAGAAACAAATTTTTTCATTGGGGGAGCCATGATCCTTCTTGGTGTAGCCATAGCCTCCTTTAGCCCGGAAAGCACTAAAAGGGAGACCGAGACCTGCTAAAGTTTTATAGCTCGACAATGTTTGTGAATTAATACCACAATTTACCTGTTGTATTAATACTTAGAATTGGTGTAGAATAAAGAGCCTAGATGGCAAAAAGTTTGTCTGGAGAGGTGGTGTTTTTTGTGTCCGAGAATCAAGTCCATGATTATGTGTTGTCTCCCGATGAACTAAAGGAAATCTGGGCCAAATACGGTAAACCGGGTGAGACTGCTCCTGGAACTAAAGCTACCAAAAAACGTAACAATAGAGCTCAAACAAATACTCAATCTAATGAAAAAACCGGCTAGAAAAACCCTGTCGCAACAGCGACAGGGTTTTTTAGGCATTAATCGAATATTGACCGTTGCTTGACCCTCATTTTTTTTCCAGCTATAATCTATACTGTAAAGTTAAGATTTATTTAGGCGGCCCAAGGATTCTTGTGGCCGCCTAATCTATAAAGCCGACCTAATAAAAGGAAAAATGTGTCAGTGTCAATATTAACCATTAACGGCGTAAAATGGTTTGGGAGGAGAAATAAATGAAACTACAAGGAACCATGATAATTAATGATTTGGGTCATTTGGAAATTGGTGGTTGTGATACTGTTGAACTGGCAAAGGATTATGGTACACCCCTTTATGTTATTGATGAAGAGCTCTTTAGACAAAATTGCCGTGACTATTATCAGGCATTTACCGAGACCTATGGGGCAGAGGTTATTTATGCCAGCAAGACACTATCAAATTTAGCCATATGTGCTATTGTTAATCAGGAAGGCCTTGGCTTAGACGTGGTTTCCGGAGGAGAGCTTTTCACTGCTGCAAAAGCCAAATTCCCCATGGACAGGGTATATTTTCACGGTAATAACAAATCAGTGGAAGAATTAAAAATGGCTCTGGATTACAAAGTGGGCAGAATTATGGTTGATAATTTGTATGAACTGGGGCTTCTTAATGCCATTGCCGCAGAAGCAGGGCAAAAGGCAAAGATTATGCTTCGCTTGAGTCCGGGTGTGGAAGCACATACCCATGAATATATTAAAACCGGGCAGATTGATTCTAAGTTTGGCCTGACCCTAGAAAATGGCATGGCACTATCGGCCGTTAAGCGTTGTCTGGAGCTGGACAATATTGAACTTAAAGGCTTCCACTGCCACATTGGCTCGCAAATATTTGAGTTACAATCCTATGCCCATGCTGCTGAGGTAATGATGAGCTTTGTTAGGAGTGTTCATCAGGAAGCAGGTTATTTAGCCCAAGAGTTAAATCTCGGTGGAGGTTTAGGCATTTATTACTTTAGGGATGATCAACCCCGTCCAGTTAAGGAATATGCTGATATTATGATGGTTGCTCTAAAGGAAAAGGCACGGGAATTTGGGCTTCCGGTACCTAAGGTAATTGTAGAGCCAGGCAGATCCATTTCCGGACCTTCAGGCACTACCTTATATACCATAGGGGCAATCAAAGATATCCCCGGTATAAGAAAATATGTTTCTGTGGATGGGGGCATGGGGGATAATCCTCGCCCAGCCCTCTATCAGTCCCGTTACGAGGCCTGTTTAGCAAACCGCATAACCGAGGAAGATGCTGAGACGGTTTCCATAGCCGGCAAGTGCTGCGAATCTGGAGATATGTTGATTTGGGATGTGGAATTGCCGGAGGTTCAGGCAGGGGATATCCTAGCGGTTTCCAGTACCGGAGCATACAATTACTCCATGTCAATGAATTACAATAGGCTACCTCGGCCAGCCATGGTTCTGGCTGCCAATAATAAAGCTGAGTTAATCATTCGGAGAGAAGACTATGCAGATCTAATCCGTAATGATGTACTACCTGAGCGTTTGGACAGTTCTGTAGTCAACTTAGCCAAGTAGGCACTAATTTGTAGTCTTGTTGTTAGTATTGGTATTACCCCAAGCCTAACAACAAGACCTTCTGTGTTATAGCCTTTTCTGGTCAAGGACTGTATGATATAATTTAATGTATTTACATAACGGAACAATATTTTCCTTTTGGGGGGGTGCTCTGTTTGGAGATTATTACCACACATGTCAATACAGACCTGGACGGGCTAGCTTCTATGGTTGCGGCTCAAAAGCTATACCCTGGTGCAGAGTTGGTCTTCCCGGGAAAATTATCCCGCAACGTTGAGGAATTCTTGGCCCTGCATAAAGACACCCTCAAAAATGTCCGGAATATTAAGGATATCAATATTAGCAAAGTTAAGAGATTAATTATGGTTGATACCAAAAGTCCAGGCAGGGTCTCCAAGTTAAAGGAATTATTTAACTTGCCCCAGGTTGAGGTGCATATTTTTGATCATCACCCCCGGGCGGAGGGTGATGTTCGAGGCAAGGTGGAGGTTGTGGAGCCCCTGGGAGCCTGTTCTACCCTACTAATTGAAAAAATCAGGTCCAAGGGATTGGAAATAACCCCCCTAGAGGCTACAATTATGGCCCTGGGAATTTATGAAGATACAGGCTGCCTGGTCTTTACCAATACTACACCAAGGGATATTAGGGCTGCGGCTTTCTTGTTAGAGCAGGGGGCAAATTTAGCGGTGGTGGCTGACTTCTTAGGCCGACCCCTAACCCAGGACCAGAAATCCCTATTAAAGAGACTTCTGGTAAGTGCCGAACATCATCAAATTAATGGCACTAAGATCCTAATAGCCCGGGGAAGTGAAGATGAATTTGTGGGAGGCCTTGCCCTGCTTACTCACAAATTGGCAGAAATAGAGCAGATAGACGCGGTCTTTACTGTGGTTGAGATGGAGGACCGGGTTCACATAGTGGGAAGATGCCCCCTTAAAGAGGTAAACTGTAAGGAAGTCATGGAGCAGTTTGGCGGAGGGGGCCATCCAGCCGCCGCCTCTGCCACAGTAAAGGGGCAGGGGGTAGATGAGGTTGCCGATGCCCTGCTGGAAATTGTTAAGGGTATGGTAAGGCCGCCCCTTACCGTTGGAGATATTATGTCCAGTCCTGTAAAAATGGTCTTCCCTGAAACAACTATTGAGGAAGCTGGTAAAATTATGCTTCGCTATGGGCATACAGGTTTGCCTGTTATCGGCAAGGGCAAATTGGTGGGTGTTATTTCCAGGCGTGATGTTGAGAAGGCAACCCATCACGGACTGGGACATGCCCCTGTAAAGGGTTATATGACGGTGAATGTTGTTACCGTCCAGCGAGATATGAATATTAATGACGTTCAGGATTTAATGATTGAAAAGGATATCGGCAGGCTGCCGGTGGTTGAGGGAGATATGGTGGTGGGTATAGTTTCCAGGACAGATGTCTTACAAACCCTGCATGAAGGGTTTCAAGGCAGATACTCCACCACATATACTGATAAGAATGGCAATAGTCCCAAAAGCTCGAACATCCGTCCCGACATGCAGCGGGTGTTGCCGGGCCGGATCATGGGTATTTTAGCCAAGGCTGGCGAGGTGGCGGAGAACTTAAATTATCAGGTCTACGCCGTGGGAGGCTTAGTCCGGGATGTATTGCTGAAGGTAGAAAACCTTGATGTGGACTTGGTGGTTGAGGGCGATGGAATCCTCATGGCCAATAAATTGGCCGAGGTTATCGGCGGTCGTGTTCGACCCCATGAAAAGTTTGGCACGGCGGAGATTCTTTTTCCCGATGGCTACTGGGTAGACGTGGTAACCGCCAGGGTAGAGTATTACGAATATCCCGCTGCCTTACCCCAGGTTGAGCAATCCTCATTAAAGCATGACCTTTATCGCCGGGACTTTACAATCAATGCCATGGCTGTAGCTTTAAATCCCGGTAGATTTGGTGAATTGGTTGATTACTTTAATGGTAGGGAAGACTTACAAATAGGGGCTATCCGAGTTTTACACAACCTAAGTTTTATTGAAGATCCAACTCGAATATTAAGGGCCATTCGCTTTGAACAGCGCTATGATATGGCCGTTGAACCTCAGACCATGAGGCTGATTAAAGAAGCAGTAAGGGAAAAGGTAATTGCCCGGCTTTCCACCGAACGCATGTGGGGGGAACTTAAGAGCATACTGGAGGAATCTGATCCCGAGCACATGTTAGACCGTATGTCTGAGCTGGGAGTGTGGGATTACTTATTCCCCGAGATAACTTTTTGGGAAGTTCAGCCGGTTATTAGTGAGATGCCCCAGGCACTGATGATTTTACGAAATTGGGGTTGGGCTGAGCCTGCGGAGAAGTGGCTGCCCTATTTCTTAGCCATACTGCATTGGACCACCCAGGACACTGCCCATACCATCTGTCAGAGATATTTCCTGGGACGGCGTCAGACCGATAAGGTCCTTGATACCATTGCCCATTGGCGGGCCGCCCTAAAAAGTCTATCGGCAACAGAAGATGTGCCCCTTTCAGAATTAACAAAAATTGTTCAGACCCTGCCCAGGGAGGCTTATCCACTGTTTCTTACCCTCCTCGAGGATAAAATGGCCATACGCCGCTTCCGGCTGGTAATGGAATCAGTGCATAGGCAAAAACCCTCTGTTAACGGTAAAGACATTAGAGGCATGGGTTTTAAACCGGGGCCAATGTACAGAATCGCCCTAGATGCCCTTTGGAGGGCAAGATTGGATGGATTGATTAGTGATCGGGATGAAGAATTAGCCTATGTCAAGGCATATCTGGAGAGTCGTAATGCCCCTAAAATTGAGACCAAACAACCGGAGGCTGTAGGCTCACAGGGGAACCGCCCTAATCAAGGAACCCAAGGGAAGAAATCGAAAGGGAAGAAATCTCGTGTTTAATTTTCCATCAATACAGGATTTATTATTAATGGCGCCGCCCATTTTGCTGGCTTTGGCATTTCATGAGTTTGCCCACGCCGCGGCTGCCCATAGGCTAGGGGATAACACCGCCAGAAATGAAGGGCGGCTGACCCTTAATCCCATAAAGCATTTGGATCCCATTGGTACATTATTGCTCTTTTTCGCCGGCTTTGGCTGGGCCAAGCCTGTCCCGGTAAATCCCTGGAATTTCGATAACCCGAAACAGGGAATGATGCTGGTATCCCTGGCGGGTCCCGGCAGCAATTTGTTTCTGGCCATTATGGGAGCTATTTTGTTTGGCTTGCTGCAGCCCATGGGCAGCTTAAATTACATGCTCAACTTTTTTATATATATTAATGTATTGCTGGCAGTTTTTAATATGTTACCCATTCCACCTTTAGATGGCTCTAAGATACTGGCCGGAATTTTGCCGGGTCGCCAGCAATGGCTTTACACCTTGGAGCAGTATGGCACACCAATTTTATTTATATTAATATTTTTAGGGGTCTTAAGGCCTGTGCTTAAGTTTTTTATTTATCCAATTGTAGGCATGTTAAATTCCCTGGCAAACTTTGTTGCCGGGTTGCCACTATAATTAAAAGGAGTCTTGATTATGGCCGCTGCAAAAGGAACGATATTAAGTGGTATGAGACCTACGGGTCGCCTCCATTTAGGTCACCAGAGTGTATTAAATAACTGGGTACGTCTGCAGGAACAGTACAACTGTTTTTATGCTGTGGCTGACTGGCATGCTTTGACCACCGGCTGGGAGGAAGCCAAGGGTATTGGCAAGAATACAGAGGAAATGGTTGCCGATTGGTTAGCTTCAGGCCTGGACCCTGACAAATCAACAATCTTTAGACAATCAAGGGTTTTGGAGCATGCAGAGCTGCATTTGCTGTTCTCTATGATTATACCCCTTTCCTGGCTGGAAAGGGTGCCTACCTATAAAGATCAGATCCAAAAGCTGGGAGAAATGGGAAAGGATATTAATACCTACGGGTTTCTAGGCTATCCATTGCTTCAGGCTGCTGATATTCTGGTTTACAAGGCCAATGCTGTACCCGTGGGAGAAGATCAACTTCCCCACATAGAGCTGACCCGGGAGGTTGCCCGACGCTTTAACCACCTTTTTAAACCGGTATTCCCGGAGCCCCAAGGAATTGTTAACAAAGAGACGGCGGTATTACCAGGTGTTGATGGGGCTAAAATGAGCAAAAGCTACCAAAACTATGTTTCCATTGGTGCCGATCCAGAGGAAATTAAAAGAAATGTTAATCTAATGATCACCGATCCCGGCAGGATTCGCAAAACTGATCCAGGCAATCCGGATGTCTGTGTGGTTCATAAGTTTCACCGTATTTATAATGCCGGAGTTTTAGAAGGCATAGAAACCGACTGCCGGGCCGGCAGTATTGGTTGTGTAGCCTGTAAGAAACAGCTTAGCAGCACCTTAGAACAGCAACTGGCTCCCATAAGGGAGCGCAGGGATCAGGTATTGGCCAAGAAGGGCTATATTGAAGAGGTTCTTCAGGCTGGTGAAGATAAAGCCAGGGCTGCTGCAGGGAAGACCATGGAGGAAGTACGCCAGGCCATCTTTGGCTAAAGCAGGTGAGTAAACTGTCTTATGAAGTAAAACTAGCTGCCTTTGAGGGACCCTTAGACCTATTACTTCACCTGATCAATAGGGATCAGGTGAATATTTATGACATCCCTATTGCCAAGATTACTGCTCAATATTTGGATTACCTGCAGCAGATGCAAAATCTTGATATGGAAATAGCAAGCGAATTTTTAGTTATGGCGGCAACCTTGGTGGCCATAAAAGCGAGAATGCTGTTGCCAAGGACCCCCAAAAATATCTCCGCCGGAGAGGAAGAAGGGCCGGACCCCAGGGAAGAATTGGTGCTGAGACTTCTAGAATATCAAAAATTTAAAGAAGTAGCTGATTATCTAAAGGGTCAGGAGAGACAGGTAGGTAAAGTCTATACCAGACATAATTCTGCGGAAATGTACCAGCATCTTTTCAAGCCTAGGGACCCACTGGGGGGCATTTCCATTGACAAACTATTGAATTCTTTACAGCAGGTGCTGAAAAAGGCAGGGGCACAGCTTTCCGTACCGGAAGAGATCACCCGGGGGGAAATAAGCTTACCGGATAAGATGCGCCAGGTGATGGCTAAATTGATATTCTATCCCATGGGGATGCCCTTTGAAAAGCTTTTTGATGGGAGTAATAGTCGTTCAGAGATTGTTGTTACATTTTTGGCGGTGTTAGAATTGTTAAAATTAGGTCAAATAAAGGCCAGCCAACAGGAAAACTTTGGGGAGATTACTCTGCTGCCAGGAATGCCAAGGCAGTCTGAGGGGGCTTAAGATTGGCAGTTTTGTTCAGGGAGCAGGTAAAGTCTGCTCTAGAAGTATTGCTTTTTGTTTCCAGTGAACCCTTATCGGTTCAGGTACTGGCTAAGATTGTTGAGGTTGAGGCTGAAGATGCGGTGGAATTATTGCAGGAACTGGCAGTTGAGTACACTGCCAGGCCGGGAGGGCTAAAGCTCATTGAGGTGGCTGAAACCTGGCAAATGTGCACTAAGCCTGAATTTGCACCCTATGTAGAGCGGCTTTACAAGCAGCGGGGAGGTTCGGGACTATCCCGGGCAGCTGTAGAAACCCTAGCCATTATAGCTTACCGACAGCCGGTAACCAGGGCTGAACTGGAATTAATCCGGGGTGTAAAGGTGGACTCCCCCATTAACACCCTGCTGGAGCGAAACCTTATTGAGGAAAAGGGACGTCGTGAAGGACCCGGAAGACCGGTATTATACGGAACAACCCTGGAATTTCTAAAATATTTCGGCCTCAAGGATCTATCCCAACTTCCTCCCCTGGAGGAATTCTTAGTAGATGAACCTGAGGATGAAAAGGAATAATAAGTCAGAGAACCTTCTCCTTGCTTTTTTTTAGTCAGGGGAAGGTTCTTTGACTTATTTTTGCTCCTGGGTGACCTTGGCCAGGGGGATACCACAGCTTTGGCAAAGGTATTCGCCTGGTTCCTGGGGCAATTCAGTAATCTGCCCGCACTTTTGACATTTGACTCGGTATACTCCTCTAATGGATTTGAAGGCTAGATAAGTCATTGCTAAGGCTCCCAGTACACCAAAGATTAGTAAAAAAAATCCTAATGCCGATGTCATGTTTATCACCTGCAAAAAATGTTGATTATATTAACAAATATAGCAATTAAATCCTAGCATTTCCACTACAAGTGCATATTTCTCCAATAATTGCTAAAAATATATAAAAATACTTTGGGGGAATTATTATGCGCAAATTTGCTTTGGTAATGTGTTTTTTGTTTCTAATTTCTTTGTCCATAGGGTGTGGAGCGGCTAGGAAGCCAGAACAGACAGAGCCCGCGCCCAAAACAATTGTAGTGCCCGATGTTTCTAAGGTTAGCTTTGAAACCATTGAGTTGGAGAAGGCACCTGAAATTGTCCGGGCTCTGGCAAACAATCTTGAAGAAAGTCATTATGCAACCTGGACAGCAGTTAACGGCAGAAATTATGTGGTGATTAGCCAGCAAAACTTACCGGTGGGGAAAGGTATAGAAATCATTGAGATAGAGCGAAGGATACCAGCCAATGATTTTGATTGGATCAACGTCAGATTAAGGTACCTGGCAAATGTGGAGAATGGTGAGCAAGAAGGAGAACCAAAACCTATTGTGGCGGTCTTTTCATTAGACAGGGCAGTAAAAGCCCTGGGCTTTGAAATTGGGCGGGAGGAAAACAAGACGGCTCCAACTCCAGCGGTCCCACCTGCGCCTGCACCTACTCCAGCTCCGGAGACAACTAAAGAGCAGGCTGCGGAAAAGGGCCTAAGTTTAAATTCACCAAAACCCGGTGAAAAGGTTGATAGTCCTTTGCAGATTTCAGGTACGGTTTCAGGGGTAGAGGGGGCTGTAAGGGTGAGAATTAAAGACTCCGGCGGTCAAACCTTGGCAGAAAAGCCTGTTAATGTTAGTGGCTCCAGATTTAATACTTCAATTAGCTTTGGCTCATCAGAAAATGAACAAAGAGGAACTGTTGAGGCCTTTGTTACCGGAAGTGGTGGTATAGAAAAGGATATGGTTGCGGTGCCAGTTACTATCCTGCCAAAGGGAGCCGAGGAAACTATAGGAGCACCCTAGAAGGGTGAAGAATTAACTTTAGTTATTAGCCAGAGGGGAGTGACCAAAGTCTGCTAACTTTGTATTTGTCGTTGGGTTTGGGACTGTTACTGGCTTTGGTGCTCTTTTCCCATCTAATAATTCACTTTCGCTACTTTAGAGAGCAAGAGGATGATACCATAAGTGTGGAGTTCTTTCTATGGAGCTTTATAAATTATAAAATAGAAATCCCGGTACTGACTCTTCAGAACAAATTGTCTGGCATATCACTAACCACAAGAACTGAGCTGGAGACAGGGGGAGATAATTCCAGGGAGTTGCTGGGTAAGGCTGGTAAATTTAGTATTGAAAGTTTGGAAGATGCAATTTGCAAGTTTAAGCAATGGTGGCCTTTAGTTGATGAAATGAAGGTAATAGCGGATTACTTTCTTAGTCACATCCGCGTTACTTGCTTAGAGTGGCATACCAAAATAGGTACTGGTGATGCGGCAGTAACTGGCTTCCTGACAGGATTTTTATACTCCTTTAAAGGGGGAATTATCTCTGCCTTTTATAGAAAACTTGCCAATGCAGGTAACCCCAAGATTAGTGTTGAGCCTAATTTTCGCAAAGAACAATTTTCGACATCAATAAATTGCATATTTAAAATTCGAGTTGGCAATATTATGGTTACTGGCGTAAAAATATTTATGAAGATGGTTAAGAGACGGGGGGTGAACAGAACTTGTCAGAACATCCCATAGAAGGCCTGATGAAGACTGCCATGGAAAGTATCAAAGAAATGGTTGATGTTAACACAGTTGTAGGGGATCCCGTTGAAACACCCGACGGCAGTGTTATCATTCCAATTTCAAGGGTGGCCTGTGGATTTGCCGCCGGTGGTGGTGATTATCAAGCCGGAGCCAACGGAAAGAAGGAAGGTGAGGCTCCTGGACCTCCCTTTGCCGGGGGAAGTGGTGCGGGGGTATCGGTGCAACCCATGGGCTTCCTGGTTGTTGGCAACGGACAAATCCGCTTGTTGCCTGTAGATGATAGCCATGCCTTGTTTGACCGCCTGATCGATGTTGCCCCACAAATGCTGAACCAAGTACAGGGCATTTTTAACCGTGGTGTAAATCAAACAGCCACAAATACACAGACTCAGCCACCAGTGATATAATAACTTTTTAAAAAGTGGGGAAACCCACTTTTTTGCTATATAATATGCTCTTAAAATCAAGCTGGCAGGGACTTGATTTAGATGTGACTTTCTAATTTTTTTTTAAAGGTAATAATAAGTTTATGTCGAAAAAATTATTTAATTCTCCAATACTTTATGGAGGTTTTTATTTTGAAGGATTTCGAAGAATTAGTATCTGTACCTCAGCTTGATCAGTCGGAGCTGTACTCTAAATGGAAGAAGTTTATTAACGGAGTACCCCTAGGCCAGGAAAAGATTTTTAACGAAACATTAATGGCCTGGCAGAGGTGCGCAGATTTAGGCATAAGTCCCTATAACCTAAGAATTGAAGAATTGTCAAAGGAAGAGCTAAGCTATAGACAGGGTAAACTGACAGAGGTCCTTAAGCTTCTGGATGCCCACATTGAAACCGTAAAAAAGACTGTCAGTACCCATAGCACGTCATATTGTATTTCAGTTGCGGATCGGGACGGCTATATTATGATGGCTATTAATGAGCCGGGTCCGGAACCCATCCCCTTTGGCCCGGGACTCTCCCCTGGCCGATGCTTCGCCGAAAAGTATGTAGGGAATAATGCCATAGGTACTGTTCTTGCAACCGGGCAGCCCATAGCAGTGATTGGACCTGAACATTACGTGCAAACCCTTCACAGATTGTCCTGTGTTGGGGCACCGATCTTTGACATAAGTGGAGAAATTATTGCGGTTATTGAAATTACTACTCCTACTGGTTTTGAAAGCCCCTATACCTTTAGTCTGTTAGTGGCTGTTGCCACCGCGGTACAGGCTGGCTTGAGACAAAATTTGGTAGAACGGCAACTAAAGGAAACCAGTAAGGTTTTGGACCAAATATTACAGCAGAGGGATATAATTTTTAACTCCATGTCCCAGGGGGTAGTGATTTTAAATAAGGACGGAGTAGTCATCTTCTTTAATAAGGCCGCTGAAAAAATTTGGGATCTGAAATCTGAGGAGGTAGATGGCAAGGCCTTTGATTGTTTATTTCAAGACAAATGCCCCCGCCAGGAGCCCCTATTAATAAAAACTATCAGTGAGGGCATTGCCTTTACCAATATTGAATGTAAGTGTAGAAATAATCGGGAGAGAAAAAACCTGCTGGTAAATACTAGCTTGTTGGTTGATGAAAATAACGCTGTGGCGGGAGTTATCGGTATTTATACCGACGTTACAGAGCTAAGGCGTCAAGAGGAGAGAATTAAGGAACAGGAAAAACTGGCAGTTGTAGGACAAATGGCTGCGGGAATGGCTCATGAAATCCGCAATCCTCTAACTTCAGTCCGGGGGTTTGCCCAGCTTATGAGTGAAAAGCAGGCCATTGACCAGGCGGTGTTAAAAGAATATCTGGAGATAATGATTAATGATATTGACCAGGCTGATGGTTTTATCAATCACTTTCTACAGTTGTCTAGACCTAAACCACCTGTGAAGAAGGTTAGCTTAATTAACGATCTGATTAACGATTTTGTGCGTATTTTTGAATCCCAGGCATTTCTTCAAGGGACAAAGGTAAATACACAATTAAAGGATGTTCCCCCTGTGATTATGGATGCCAATCAGATTAAACAGGTTCTACTAAACTTGTGCCAAAATTCTCTCCAGGCCCTGCGCCTGGGGGGAGCCCTTACCCTGACAACAACCTATATCAGTAAAGAGAAGATGGTACGTATAGAAATCATAGATAATGGCCCGGGAATTTCACCAGTTAATCTTAAGAAGATTGGCATTCCCTTCTTTACTACTAAAGATACAGGAACAGGGCTAGGTTTGTCCATTTCCTATTCCATTGTAGACAAGCATCAAGGAAGGATTGAAGTGGAAAGCCAGGAGGGTAGTGGGACACGCTTCTCTATCTACCTACCTGTGGACGAACAGTAATAAATGGCCAACCCCCCTCATATTAATCTCATAAGGGGACAAGGGGGGAGAGATTTTTGGTCAATTATGTTTGGCTTGGCATGATTGTTTTTGGAATTATTGTGGCCGGCTTTAACGGACAAATTGAGGTGGTCACTAAAGCAGCTTTGGATGGGGCACAGGTGGCCGTAAAAACTTCCCTCAGCCTGATTGCCATTATTACCTTTTGGCTGGGAATTATGAAACTGGCCGAGGCAGCGGGGCTTGTCCGGGCTTTAGCATATCTAGTTAGGCCGGTGACCCATTTTTTATTTCCCAGCGTTCCTAAGGATCACCCTGCCATGGGGGCCATAATCATGAACCTTAGTGCCAATATTTTGGGGCTGGGGAATGCTGCTACCCCCATGGGGTTGATAGCCATGCAGGAATTGCAAAAACTGAACAAGAACAAGGATACGGCCTCGGAAGCAATGTGTACCTTTTTAGCCCTTAATACCGGTTGTATCACCTTAATTCCAACCACTGTAATCGGCATCAGGCTCCTTTATGGCAGTCAGGACCCCACCGAGATTGTAGGAACCACCATATTCGCAACCTGCTGTGGCATGTTAGTGGCTATTTTGGCGGACCGGGTACTTCGTGGCATGTATCGGAACAGGTGGTGAAATCATGTATGAGATAATCACACAGATTTCACGCTGGGCCATACCAATGATGCTGTTGGTTATAATACTGATGGCATTTTTTAGAAGGGTACCTGTGTATGAGACCTTTGTTCAAGGTGCAGAAGCAGGTTTTTCAACGGCAATTAAGACCATCCCCTTTTTGACTGGTATGTTGGTTGCGGTAAGTATCTTTAGGGCTTCCGGGGCCATGGAACTGCTGGCTGCCTGCTTATCCCCAGTTTTAAGCATCATCGGCATCCCTGCAGATATACTACCACATGCTGTTATGAGGCCCCTTTCCGGGGGGGCGGCCCTGGGTATTGCTACGGACTTGATAAAGACCCATGGACCTGATTCCTTTATTGGGCGACTTGTCTCTACAATGCAGGGAAGCAGTGATACAACTTTTTATGTCCTAACCCTTTATTTTGGTTCCGTGGGCATACGTCGGTACAGGTATGCCGTAGCCTCAGGACTGGCTGCAGATTTTACCACCTTAATAGCATCACTTATCATATGCAGTATGATATTTTAACTTTTTAAAGATACTACCTTTGGGTGGTGTAGGATATAGTTCATTAAATACAAAAATAATGGAGGCGTTGATATTGCCACAAGCGTATGATAATAATAAACGTAAGATAATTTATATGCCATTAGGATTGGCACTAGGTGCGGGATTGGGGGCGGCATTTAGCAATGTGGCTATTGGGATATCAGTAGGTATTTTATTGGGAACGAGCATAGATATGGTGGTCTACTCACATAAAAAGAAAAAATAATGTAATAAATGCTACCCGATGTGAAAAGTGTGTGGCCAATGAATAGGAGTAGTGAGTTGACTTAGTTTTATGCTGTAAGGGTATGATACTAGTATAATGATAAATCATAAAGGGGTTACCATAATAAGATGCTTGAACGATTGCAGAAGGTATTGGCTAGGGCAGGAGTGGCTTCCCGCCGACATTGTGAAGAGTTAATTACTAAGGGTAAGATTCGCGTTAACGGTAAGGTGGTTACAGAGCTTGGGACCAAGGTAAATCCTTTGGGGGATAAAATTGAGGTAGACGGAAAGCCACTGCCAAAGGAACAGCAAAGGGTTTATTTTCTATTAAATAAGCCCCGGGGATATGTTACTACCCTTAAAGATGAAAGGGGTAGAAAAACCGTTATTGAATTATTGTCTGGCATAAGCCAGAGGGTATATCCTGTAGGTAGACTAGACTATGACTCCGAGGGTTTGCTACTATTGACCAATGACGGAGAACTCACCCAGGCCCTTACCCATCCTAGCCACAGGGTCAAGAAGACCTATCTGGCTAGAGTTGACGGCCTTCCGGAAGAGGAAAAGCTAGCTTCTATGGCTAAGGGGCTACAGTTGGATGATGGTCCCACTGCCCCTGCGGAAGTTAAGCTTGCCAGTGTAACGGATAATCGAGCCCTTTTGGAGATAACCATACATGAAGGACGCAACCGGCAGGTCAGACGGATGTGTGAACATATTGGCTATCAGGTTTTACGCCTGCAAAGAACCAGGGTTGGCCCATTAAATCTTGAAGGTTTGAAGCCAGGACAATTTCGCCCCCTTACTCAAAAGGAACTGAGGGAAGTATTTTTACTGGCAGGAATTAAACTAAGCTCCCGGGAAGAAGAATTAAAGGGGGCAAGCAGGACAGTAAAGCTGTCATTGGTCACAAGAAATTATCTTAATGATCAACCAAATAGAAAATCTACCCATGCAGGCGCTTTAAGAGGTAAAGGAAACCATAGGAATAGGTTGGCTGAAAAGGATAAAACAGAAACAAGGAAGGACAACCCAGGTGGTCTTAGGGGGAAAAGAAACGATAGAAAGAAGTTTTTCGAAAAAGATAAAGCAGAAGCTGTTCCTGGCAAAGTAGGAGGCCTCAAGTCTGACAGAGGTGAAGGAAAGAGATTTACCTCACGGGGGAAAAGTTCTTTTAGTAAAAAGAATAATAAATCAAGATAAAGAGATTAGCTTCCCTTGAGGAGGCTTTTTTCCTGTAATTGGGCATAAAATGTTTTCTGCTATGGCAATATTATAGATTAATTAAACTATCTTATTTTGCGGAGGAATTTAATTATGCCATATTGCAGGAATTGCGGAAACCATGAGAGTTTAGCCAGTTCCCAATTTGCCCCCAGCACAGAGACTGCAGCCGCACCCCCTTGGGGTTTGCTGGCTAACTTTAACCGGAATGGGCAGCTCACCACCATGGAGTGCCAGGGAGCTAGCTTGGACGATGCCCAGGAGGCCTTTGAAGAACCGGAAAAATATTTTGATATCTGTCCTTTATGTGGTTCTAATGAAATCAATTGGTAATAGTTAGCAGGGATTTCACCTCACTAAATAGAATAACTAAGCTTAGTTTTCTTAGGCAAGTGTGAGGGGGTAATCCTTTTGAGTGTACAAAATGAAGATATTATGCATAAGCCCTTGAAGGTTAAAGTTCGTATGGATTTTAGAGGAGTTGGCAAACCGGGTAGATTTATCTTTGGCGGCAAACAAAGTGATAAGGCTGCTGAAGATATTAGGGAACAGCAAGTGGCGGTCTTTAGGAATGTCCCTATCCAGGGTATTCATGTGGAAGATATTGATGTCAGTGCTGAAGTATATACGGTCCGTGATGAAGTGACCAATAACGAGGTAGCCTATGCTCCGGTGGTGTTAATGATCAGGGCGGAAAATTTGGAAGATGTGGTCAGGTTTATTGCCAGGGATGACTTCCGCAAAATAGAAATTATCGATCCACCAAACCTATCCCTTTCCAAATATGATGTGGAAAGACTATTATTTAGGGTGGCGGAAGAAATGAGGGTTTACAGGTCCTTGTTAGATCGAAAATATAACAGTCGCTAGTGATAGGAATATATTGGCAGTCTGCCGCATATACAACTTTTGTAGGAGGCGGTGGAATGCAAAGGTTTAATGATTTTTGGAACAAAAAATCCCTTGAAAGATACTTGCTGACTGTTGTTGGGATTTGCTTGGTTTTCCTGGTGGTTTTACAGCTTACCCATGTTAGAACACCTTACCAAGGAGTAATAGACCAAGTGGGTTCTGATGCCCAGGCTATGTCCTATGCTGAGGTAGCTGATACCACAATCATTTTACAATTGGTCAACTATTCAACCTTACCTAAGGCAAGGGTTTTGGTGAACGGACAAGTAAAGGGAGATTTTACCCATCCCTATGTAACCCTTTCGGTGGCTGACGGTGATCTGCTCGAAGTGGATACCAGCTTTTACCGTCATTCAGTGAAGGTTAAAGTTTTAGAAACCAGTAATAAAATTGTTGTTCCCGAAAAGGGCGTCGAAATTTCCGGACAACAGAATATTTTAGTCCTGGGAGAAGTCAAGCTGCTCAAGTAAGGGTATACATTGCATTTGCTGAGAGGCTGTAATATAATCTAAGCACCCCATGGGTTCCTAATGGGAGTGCTATTTTTATAGGGGGGTTGCGATTGGGTCTCCATGGAAGCAGAAAAGTGGCCCGGGTAGCCATTGAAATGGCTATGACAGAAACTAGAGATCAGGAAAAGGAATATAAGACTAAATTTTTATCTGATGGCATTCGCACTGCCGCTGTGGATTATGGTGGTGACTTCATTTCTTCTGTTAATCGTATCATTGAAAGAGCGGTGGTTGCAGCCAAGAGAGAAGGGGTAATTAAGGAAGTGCATGCCGATGAGGGGGCAGTCGCCGGTGCCACCAGGGAAGCCCTTTCGATGATCATGCCTAAGGCTGTGGGGTTAAATGTTGGGGGTAAAATTGGCATTGCTCGGCAGGCAGACCACATCAGTGTGGCAGTATTCTTTGGGGTTGGGCTTTTGCACCTAGATGAAGTTGCCATTGGATTAGGACACAGGGCGGTATCCAGCTTCTAATTTAGTTTTATTTGTGGGAGGGTTTAGTAGTATGGGTTCATTAGTAAGGGGAATAAGGGGAGCAATTACGGTAGAACGGAATGATGCACAGGAGATTATTGAAGCAACCAGAGAGCTATTAAGGGAGCTTGTTCAAAGCAATCAACTAGAGGAAGAAGATATTTGCAGCGTTTTTTTTACGGTGACAAAGGATTTAGATACTGCTTTTCCTGCAAGGGCTGCAAGATCCCTGGGTTGGCAATTTGTACCACTACTATGTGCTCAGGAATTAGATGTAGTTGGCTCGCTACCAAGATGTATTAGAGTTTTATTGCATGTAAATACCGACAAGGCCCAGCAAGAAATAAAGCATATATACCTTCGGAATGCAGTTGGCCTAAGGCCCGACCTTGCCGATTAGATATTAAGTAATTTAAAGGGGTCCTGTAGTTTTTACTACAGGACCCCTTTAATATGACCAGCTATTTAGGTCAAAGACCTACTTCTCTGCTTCATAGGTGCCGTAGGGGGAAGAACCAAAGAGCAGAAGGATAAGAATCAAGAAAATAATAAAGGACTGATTGCCGCCACCGAAACCACCAATACCGTAACCCATTATGTTACCTCCTTAAAAATTTTTTATCCCTGGTGTTTTATTAGTCAGCCTCGTAGGTGCCGAAGCCAGGACCACTGAATAATAAAAGAATTAAAATCAAGAAAATAATAAAGCTAGAGTTTGAACCACCATAACCTCCCATTTTTAACGCCTCCTAAAAAATTAAAATTTGTGGGTACCCTTGATACATAATAAGAGTTTGGTCAAGAAAATGTTACAGTTAGCCTGAAAAAGATAAATGGTATTTAGTCCCTGAAACTGACTTGTCTACTAGAATTAGGAGGAATGAAACGGGGGACTTCCTATAATAAAATAAATACCCTACACCTTATTGGTGTAGGGTATTTTAGTGCTTATTTCAAGCCCAATTCCTGGGCCAGGGCAGTCCAAGCGGGTAAAGATTTCTCGATTATGTCCTTGTCTATGCAATAGGCTAGACGGAAATAACCGGGCAATCCAAAGCCGCTGCCGGGGACCACTAAGATATTATAGGCCTGGGCTCTACGGGTGAATTCCATGTCATCTTCAAGGGGTGATTTTGGGAAAAGATAAAAGGCACCCTGGGGTTTAAAGATATCGAAACCAAGGGAAGTCAGGTGATTTAAGAGCAGATCCCGTTTTTCCTGATATTCCATAATATTCACTGATTCCCGTTGTAAGTCTGCCACTAATCGCTGCATCAAGGCCGGCGCGTTTACAAAGCCTAGGGTACGGTTGCAGAAGATAAGGCCATCCATTAATTCATTAACACCTTTAATGTTGGGATTTACCGCGATGTACCCTATACGTTCCCCGGGCAGGGCCAAATCTTTACTGTGGGAGGTTACCAGGATTGCATTGGTTATATACTTGAATACAGAAGGAACTTCAACTCCATCGTAAACAATTTTTGAATAGGGCTCATCGGAAAGCACATAAAGGGGTCGTCCATTTTCTGCGGATTTTTGCTCTACCAGCCGACCAAGGCGTTCAAGTAAATGGGCAGGGTAAACTGCTCCCGTCGGATTATTGGGTGAGTTTATGATAATTGCCCTGGTCTTCGGGCCAATGGCTGCTTCTAGGGCAGCTAGGTCAGGGAGAAAGTCCTTGTCGGTGGGTACAACCTTTAGGATGCCACCATGATTATCCGCATAGAAGCCATATTCTACAAAGTAGGGAGATAGGGCGATTACTTCATCTCCGGGATTTAGAATGGTTTTGAAAGCAACGTTTAGACCGCCACCTGCACCAACGGTCATAACTATATGATTAGGACTAAAGGGCAAGCTTGACTGTTCGGCAAGGACTTCCGCCACAGCAGCCCTTGTTTCAAGATAGCCGGCGTTGCTCATATAACGGTGCATGCCTGGCTCTGGGTTTAGTGCCAATTTTCTTAACTCATCGCGAAATTTTTGCGGGGGCTCCACCGTTGGGTTGCCAATGGTGAAATCAAAGACCTTATCGGCTCCGTGTATTTTTCGGAGACGGTCTCCCTCCTCAAACATCTTACGAATGAAAGAACCCTTAGTTAAAAAAGAAGCAATTTTATCTGACAGTACCACTATGATTACTCCCTTCACATAATCTTCCATATTAAAAACATTAACAATATTGTACATTACACAGGCATAAAACACAAAAATTTATGTATTTTGCAAGAGATAATTGCCAGGGAGCAGAGCCAGTGATAACATAGAGGTGTAGAATGGGCTTTAAATTATTTATTGTGTAGAACGGTAGTATGGTAAGGAGGGATATCTATGTCTTATTTTAGTGACTAGGGCACTCTCTATGGGGTGCTTTTTCTAATTTGTTTTGGTTATATTAACCTTAGGGAATTCAAAGGAGGATAACAATTATGATTGTAATTATGGGCCATAGGGCTGATGATAATAAAATTGAAGTAGTGCTTGAAAGACTTAAGAAGGCGGGTTTTAAAACCCATCTTTCCAGAGGAGTTGAGAGAACTATAATTGGTGCCATAGGAGATAGAACAAGGATGGCTGATTTAGCCCTGGAGGCTATGCCTGGGGTGGAAAGCGTTGTACCTATTTTGCAGCCCTATAAGTTGGCCAGCAGAGCCTTTAAGGAAGAGGGAACCATAGTAAAGATCGGTGATCTTGAACTGGGTGGCTCGGAAATACAAGTTATGGCCGGGCCATGCGCTGTGGAAAGCAGAGAACAGCTTTTGGAATCTGCACGGCTGGTCAAGGCAGCTGGGGCTACCATGCTTCGGGGAGGGGCCTTTAAGCCAAGGACTTCACCCTATTCCTTCCAGGGGCTTGAAGAGGAAGGGCTGAAGCTTTTAGCAGAAGCCAGAGATTTAACAGGCTTAAAAATAGTTACTGAAGTAATGGATGCCAGTACTATACCCATGGTGGCTGAGTATGCTGATGTGCTGCAAATTGGCACCAGAAATATGCAAAATTTTTTCTTGCTTAGGGAAGTGGCCAAGGTTAATAAACCAGTGATTCTAAAAAGGGGAGTTTCGGCAACCATTGAGGAATGGCTAATGGCTGCTGAGTACATCATGGCCGGCGGTAATTACAATGTTATTTTATGTGAGCGGGGAATCAGAACCTACGAAACCTTTACCCGAAATACCCTTGATTTGTCGGCAGTCCCTGTAATAAAACATCTATCCCATCTGCCGGTGATTGTTGACCCCAGTCACGCCATAGGTAAATGGAGATTTGTTGCTCCCATGGCGGCGGCTGCAGTGGCAGCAGGTGCTGACGGTCTGCTGATTGAGGTGCATCCCAATCCGGCGGAGGCCCTTTGCGACGGGCCCCAATCCCTTACCCCCTCAAATTTTGAAGCTTTAATGAAGGAATTGAATGGAGTGGCAGGTGTTTTTGGCAGGAGATTAGGAGTACCCCAGGGTATTTAGGAGGGTAACGGCTTGTTTAATAAAGTAGTTATTGCGGGAGTTGGCTTAATTGGCGGTTCATTGGGCCTAGCCTTGACCCGGAGAAATCTGGCCAAAGAAATTGTGGGAGTTGATCCGGATAGGGATAACTTGAACAAAGCCCTGGCCTTGGGGGTGGTGCATAGGGCAGATTCCCTGGCTGAGGCTTTACCCGGGGCAGATTTATTTATCCTTGCGGCACCCATCGGGGTAACCCTTGGGATTCTAGAAATGGCTATCCCTTATTTGACGCCTGGCACCATTATCACAGATGTGGGCAGCGTAAAGGGGCGGTTGATAGAAAGGGCGGAACAGATGTTGCCCCAGGATAGCTATTTTGTGGGAGGACATCCCATGGCCGGCCTTGAAGTTACCGGGGTAACGGGGGCCAGGGAAGATCTGTTTGATGGAGCAACCTATGTATTCACACCAACAGCTAACACAGAGATAAGCGCTATTAATTCCCTCAAGGATTTTGCACATGCCCTGGGTTCCAAGGTGCTGGAACTTGAACCGGCAGAGCATGATCGGGCGGTGGCTTTAATTAGCCACCTTCCCCATTTATTGGCAGCTACCCTGGTCAATACTGTGGCAGCGGACGATGACTGTGGAGGGTTATTAAAGCTGGCAGGTGGGGGATTTAGGGATGCCACCAGAATAGCTGCTTCCAATTCAAATATGTGGAGGGATATTCTTCTAACTAACCGGGAAATGGTCCTCCAATCCGTAAGGGAATTTCGCTTCCAGTTGGAGGAAATGGAACAGGCTATTATAAATTTTAATCGGGAAGATTTAGTATCGGGTTTAATCAGGGCCAGGGAGGTAAGGGAATCCCTGCCGGAAAACCGCAAGTATGTTAGCAGGATTAAATAATAAACAAAAAGAGAGAGGGTAAAATGGAGCTAATAATCAATCCTGTAAAAAAACTTAGAGGCGAAATATCGGTTCCAGGTGATAAATCAATCTCCCACCGGGCAGTAATGCTGGGGGCCTTAGCCCAGGGAACAACGGAAGTAGAGAATTTTCTCATGGGAGAGGATTGCCTGGCCACTGTAGGCTGCTTTAAAGCTATGGGAGTTAAGATTGCTGGCCTGGATGGAGAGAAATTAACTATAGAGGGCGTAGGATTAGAGGGACTTAAAGAGTCGGCGGATATTTTAGATGCAGGTAATTCAGGAACCACCACCAGACTATTACTGGGTATTTTAGCTGGACAGCCCTTTAGCAGTATCTTGACAGGGGATGATTCCCTAAAGGGACGTCCCATGGCCAGGGTAACCAAGCCCCTTACAGAAATGGGTGCCAAATTTATTGGCAGGGATAATAATAACTTATTGCCCTTGGCTGTCCGGGGGGGTAAATTAAAGGCCATAGAATTTTACTCCCAGGTGGCCAGTGCCCAGGTTAAGTCGGCGGTACTATTGGCAGGTTTATTTGCCGAAGGTGAAACATCAGTCACTGAGCCAACGGTATCCAGGGATCATACTGAACGCATGTTGAAGGCCCTGGGGGCAGAGGTTGTTCGAGAGGGTACTACAGTAAAGCTCAAGGGAAGACCCGAGCTTAAGGGGAGAAAAATACAGGTTCCCGGGGACATTTCATCAGCTGCCTTTCTTATAGTGGCGGCGGCTATTTTACCCGGCTCAGATATCATCATTAAGGGAGTAGGGATTAACCCTACAAGGGATGGGATACTTGATGTAATGAATAATATGGGAGCCAGGGTGGAGATCCAGAATTTCAGGGAGCAGAATGGAGAGCCAGTGGCAGACGTTAGGGTTCAGGGCGGCAGCCTGCAGGGAACAGAAATCTCGGGCAGTCTAATACCAAGACTAATAGACGAGATCCCGGTATTAGCTGTGGCTGCAGCCTGTGCCAAGGGGACTACCATCATCAAGGACGCAGCTGAGCTGAAGGTTAAAGAAAGCAACCGGATTGCTGTGGTAGCCAGGGAACTGGGTAAGTTTGGAGTGAAAATCGAAGAACGCTCAGACGGCATGATCATTGAAGGTGGCAATAGTTTAAAGGGATGCCGTTGTCAAAGCTTTGGTGATCATAGAATTGCCATGGCCGCTGCTGTTGCCGGTCTGGTGGCCGAGGGGCAGACAATAGTGGAAGGTGCGGAAGCCATTCCTGTGAGTTATCCCGGTTTTGCTGATGCATTAAAATTATTGGGAGTAGAATAATAAAGCTGGAAGAGAATTTCCTCTTCTGGCTTTTTTGCTCAAAATAAAGGAATTTAATCAAAAGCGTCGAAAAATCTATAGGTATGTCCGAGGTTCTTTATTATGGAGGTTTTCCGTTGTCTAATCATAAAACTATTGCTATAGATGGCCCGGCCGGAGCGGGTAAAAGCACAGTTGCCAGAATGGTTGCCCAAAAATTGGGACTATTATATATTGACACAGGGGCTATGTATCGTGCCATTACTTTAAAAGCCCTACGGGAAGGGATTAGGACCGATAATCCTGCGGCCTTAACTGAATTAGCAGGAAGAACCAATGTGGAATTGGTTGCTGGCAGCAAACAGCAAGTTATCATGGATGGTGAGGACGTCACCGAGGCGGTTCGCTACCCAGAAGTATGCCTTAATGTATCTAAAATAGCTCAAATCTCAGGAGTCAGGGCTATTTTGGTAGAACAGCAAAGACGATTGGCTGAAAAAAGCGGTGTCGTGATGGATGGAAGGGATATAGGTACAGTTGTTTTACCCCGAGCTAATTATAAATTCTTTCTGACAGCATCACCTGAAGAGAGGGCCCGTAGAAGGGCTTCGGAGTTAGCAACAAAGGGATATACTATTGATATAGAAAAATTAACCAGGGAAATACAAGAACGCGACTATACAGATAGTCACCGTGCAGTGTCACCTCTGGTGCCTGCTGCTGATGCCATAGTTATTGATTCTTCAGGTTTAGGCATTGAAAGTGTTGTAAATATGATGATAGACCTGGTGGAGAAGGATAAGTAGGGGGAAAATAATGTTTTATTCATTTCTCCGGGTTGTTATACGATTTGCCCTTTTAATTTGGCGCAGACCGAGAGTTATTGGGGAAGAGAATATTCCTGCCACCGGCGGGTTAGTGGTGGTGGCGAACCATGTTAGTAACCTTGATCCCATTGTAATGGGCTGTGCCATTAACAGACAGGTTCATTTTATGGCTAAAGTTGAGCTATTTAAAAATGTTCTACTGGCAGCTTTTTTAAGAACTGTAGGTACCTTTCCTGTTAATCGTGAAAAATCAGATCGTAACGCCATTAGAATGGCTTTAGAGCTATTGCAGGCAGGTAGGGTTGTTGGGATCTTTCCTGAAGGGACCAGGAGTAAAACGGGGGAATTATTAAAACCCCATATTGGAGCTGCCATGCTGGCGGTAAAGGCTGATGTGCCCATACTTCCTATGGCTATAATTGGAACCGAGGGTTTGTTTAAAAAAATAATTGTTGTGATCGGTGAACCGGTTTATTTTCCAGAATTATGGCACAGTCGTCCAGGTAGAGAAGAACTGGAAGAACTTAGTATGCAGGTAATGGGTTCAATTGAAACAGCTATAAAATCTGACCAAACTAAGTCAGGTGCTTAATAAGTGTTTTCTAAGGGGGATTGGTTTGGAAGTCAGGATGGCTAATAAGGCTGGTTTCTGTTACGGGGTTAAGAGAGCCATTGAAATGGCTCTAAAAACCTCTGGGGAAAAGGGAGGTTCCATCTTTACCCTGGGACCTATCATACATAATCCCCAGGTAGTAAAAGACCTGGCTGACAAGGGTATAAATGAACTTGATTGTTTAGATGACATTGCGGATGGCACAATTATTATCAGATCCCATGGAGTTGGACCTGAGATACTTGAGCAAATAAAACAAAAGGGCTTGGAATTGATTGATGCGACCTGTCCCTTTGTGGCTAGAGCCCAGCGTTATGCTAAGGAAATGGCGGATAAGAACTTAATCGTTTTTATTCTTGGGGATCCAGGCCACCCTGAGGTCCAGGGGATTTTAGGCTGGTCAAGGGATAAGGGTATCGTTGTAGAAAAGGCTCAGGAAATAAGTCGGGTGGAACATTCTAAAGTAGGCTTGGTAGCTCAAACCACTCAGCCCATAGCCAATTATCAGGAGGTTGTGGAGGCGCTACAAAAGCAGGGAATAGAGGTGGATGCCCGCAACACCATTTGTCACGCCACTGGTGAACGGCAGAAGGCGGCCTTGGAGTTAGCCCAAAATGTAGACATAATGGTGGTTGTTGGAGGAAAGAATAGCGCCAATACTAAAAAGTTGGCAAAGATCTGCAGTGAAACAGGCACTCCCACCTTTCATGTAGAATCTGCAGAGGAACTGCAGGATGAGTGGTTTCGAGGGGCTGATACAGTTGGGCTAACAGCAGGTGCTTCAACACCTGACGTAATTATAGAGGAGGTTAAAAGAAGGATGAAGGAGTTGGACGAAATGACTAACGGTGAAGAAAGTATGAGCGAAGCAATGGAGGTAAAAGCTCCTCAAACAGGAGAATTAGTAAAAGGCATTGTTGTTCAGGTTAGTATGGACGAAGTAATGGTGGATGTAGGCGCCAAATCTGAAGGTGTTATTCCCAGGAAGGAATTAGCCTGTTACGGAGTAGATAATCCCCAAGAGGTAGTAAAGGTAGGGGATGAAATAGAGTGTGTTGTAATTAAAGCAGAGGACAAGGAAGGGAATTTAATCCTGTCCAAAGAGCGAGCAGATGCTGAAAAGGCCTGGGGTGGACTGGAACAAGCCATGGATAACGGAACCATCATCAAAGGGGTTGTCCGGGAGGCAGTTAAAGGTGGACTTTTGGTAGACGTTGGTGTGCGCGCTTTTCTGCCAGCCTCTCTGGTTGATCGGGGCTATGTTGAAGACCTTACCAAGTACTTAAATCAAGAGATTGAAGTACGGGTTGTGGAGATGAACAAACAGCGTAAGAAGGTTGTTGTTTCCCGTAAATCAGTTTTGGTTGAAGAGTATGCCCGTAAACGTGAAGAACTGCTGGTAAACCTGCAGGAGGGTCAGGTAGTTAAGGGTGTTGTTCGCCGGTTAACCCAATTCGGAGCCTTTGTTGATCTGGGTGGTGTGGACGGTCTTCTGCATATTTCTGAAATGAGCTGGCATCGGATAAATCATCCCCAGGATGTTGTCCAGGTTGGGGACGAGTTAGAGGTGATGGTTCTGAAAATAGACCGGGATAACGAAAAGATTTCCCTGGGATTAAAGCAGGTTTTACCTAATCCCTGGGATAATATCGAAGAAAAATATCCCGTAGGGAATGTGTTCCCGGCTAAAGTTGTTAGACTGGCTCCCTTTGGTGCTTTTGTTCAATTGGAGCCTGGGGTAGAAGGTCTGGTGCATATTTCTCATCTGGCAGACCGCCATGTGGCCAAGCCTGATGAAGTAGTAACCGAGGGTGAAGAGGTTAGCGTAAAAGTATTAAGTGTTGATACTGTTGAAAAACGCATTCGCTTGTCCATCCGTGAGGTTAACAGCGAGCCACGACCTGCCAGGGAGCCACGTCAGTCCAAGCAAGAAGTGGCTGAACCTAAGGTTGAGGAAGTAAAGGAAGACAACCTCACCTTGGGAGATGTTTTTGGAGATATGTTTAAGAAGGAACAATAATTTATTTTGGTAAAACGGCCCATCTTTTATAAGGTGGGCCGTTTTTATTTATACAACTAGATTAAATTACTTATCACATTTTAAATCTGTATAATTTGCCAACCGAAGGGAAATCTAATTTTTAGAATTACATCCAAAGGAGGCAGGTTTATGGATCGTTTTCCGCTGGGACTTATCGTGCTAATTGCCGTATCTGTGTTAATCTTTTTTGGTTTTGCCCAAAGGGCCTTGGATCGAATGAGACTTTCCGATAAGGGTGCTCTGGCAGTTATTTTAGCTATTATCGTTGGTAGTTTTATTAACATTCCGATACCTGGGGCCAGGGTGCCCTTAGAGATTAACCTGGGAGGGGCCTTGGTGCCATTGGGTCTCGCAATCTATCTGCTTGCCAGGGCCGGTACAGGCAAGGAGGTTACCAGGGCTCTTATTGCCACTGGCCTAACCGCCGTTATTATTTGGTTTATTGGCTCTCGGCTGATGGCAGGTCTTCCTGAGCCGGGAGGAAGGTTTGGTATATTAGATACCCTATATGTCTATCCGATAATTGCGGCGGTTGTAGCCTATATAGCAGGACGTTCGAGGCGTAGTGCCTTTATCGGTGCCACTTTAGGGGTAATTTTGGTAGATGTGGCCAACTATTATTATCTTCTACAAAACAATGCCACCAATGCCCTAAAAAGTATTGGTGGGGCTGGAGCCTTTGATGCCATTGTAATTTCCGGTATCTTCGCAATTCTTTTAGCCGACTTGATCGGTGAAACCCGGGAAAGGCTACAGGGTGGTCCTTCGTCGGAGGGAAAACCAGAAGCCCTGTTAGCGGGACTAAGGAAACCTGAATTGCGTAAAAAAGAAAAAAGGGATAAAGAAACAGAGGAAAAGAGAGAAAATCCAAGGGGCCGGGAACGGGAGGAGGTCGACCGTTATGAAGATTAAAAAAATCACCAGGGCTTTAAGTATCGGCATGATGCTGATAGGAATAGGGATAATTGCTCATCTGAGCTTTTCTCCTGGAATCCTACCTGCCTGGAATCCGGCTGCGTTTTTAGAAGGTGAAGACGGGGACCACATGGTGGGTAAAGTAGTTAATATTCTAGATGAAGAAGGTAAAGCAATTAGTCAAGCCTGTCGAGGGGTAGCAGTTGGAGATGAAATTATAAATTCTAAAGGGCAGCATTATAAGGTGGTAAAGGTGGATAAGGATCTGGCCACTGTAAAATCCCTTGGTAAGGATAATAGGCTTTTAGCCTGGCAGGATTATTTTACCGACGATAGATTAGAAATGGCTGCAGCCACCAGAAAAAATGGAACCGTGGGTGTGTATCACACCCATAGTGCTGAATCATATGTTCCTTCCGATGGTTCGGAAAGTGTTCCCTTTAACGGTGGCATTTACGATGTGGGTCAGACCTTTGTGAATAGGCTGGAGAAAAAAAGCGGCTCACAAATATTATATGATAAGACGCCCCACGATCCCCATGATAATGCGGCCTATCAAAGGTCACGCCGCACGTCCATGAAGCTGCTGGAGCAAAATCCAATTGCTTTGATAGACGTTCACCGGGATGGTATTCCTGATCCCAATTTCTACAGGGCAAATATTTCTGATACGGATGTTAGCCAATTGAGGCTAGTTATCGGAAGGCAAAACCCGAACATGGAGGCAAATTTAGACTTTGCCAGAAGAATGATGGCCTATGCCAATAAGGTGCACCCGGATATAGTAAAAGAGATTTTCATGGCTAGGGGCAACTATAACCAGGATTTGATGCCAACAGCACTACTGATAGAGGCCGGGACCCATACCAATACCAAAGAACAGGCTGAGCGAGGTGTGGCTCTTTTTGCAGATGCAGTGCCAACTGTCCTTGGTATTGAAGGAGGACCTGCCGCCGGGGCACAGACTCCAGAGCCGGCTATTACTGGCGGTGAAGGAGGTGGCTGGCGGGCAGTTGGTTGGATTTTAGGCCTGACCCTGTTGGTTGGCGGTGGTTTTCTACTCATCAGCACCGGCAGCCTGAAGGGGGCTTCGGATAGACTTAGCAACATTGGTAAGGAGTTTACTAATTATCTTGGCCCTATAAGGAATCGTATTGGCAAGAAACCTGACTCCACTAAGGAAAAGTCTAAGAAAAATGTGGCTGATCGAGCTGTGGCTGATCATAGAGACGATGTAACCGAGGATTAAGACTACCGCTGCCGCCTTCCCAGGGAGGCGGCAGTTCTATATCAGTGAAGTGTGTACAACTTTAGCGTACCTTTCTGAGGGGGTATCTTATGGAACAGTACTTAATAGTGGTTGTAGGTGGCATTACAGCTGGGTTTGTTACCAGGTTAGCACTTTTAAGGGTTGATTATCGCCAATATCCTGGCTATCCCCACGGTTTTGTCACACACCTTTCCCTGGGCTTTATTGCAGCTGCCCTGGGGGCCATTGCGGTGCCAGCTCTGCTGGAGCCGGATTACACTGCCTTTACCTTTTTAGCCTTGGCCGCCCAGCAATTTAGGGAAATAAGAAATATGGAAAGGCAGACTCTGGAAAGTCTTGAAGAAAGTGAGTTGGTTGAGCGAGGCAAAGATTACATAGAGGGTATTGCTCGAACCTTTGAGGCACGGAATTATTTAGTTATGGCCACTGCCTTTGTTACAGCCTTGATTACCCAAACCTTAGGGACATTAGCTGGCTTCGCCGGAGGCATTGTACTTATACTATTAAGTCTTCTACTTAAAACGGGCAATACCATTGGGGATATTTGCGACGTGGAACCAGCTAAACTAAAGTTTAAAAATACTATTTTAATGGTTGATCATATTGGGATTATGTCTGTTGGTTTGAAGGAAAGGCGTGAAAAAATTGCCGGGGAAGGACTAGGGGTAATTATTAAACCCAAAAATGACGATGCCAGGGCTACCATACACGACATGGGACAAAGGATAGCCATCGCCCACACCGCAGCAACCATCCTAGGAACTAAAAAGGATATTGATCTGCCGGAATTTACACCCATGCTTAGGAAAGATCCAGACACTGGTCAGGTTGGCTTTTATATTCTCCCTAATGAACCTGATATGGAGGCCTTAATTGAGGCAGTTAAGCAAGCACCTGTATTGGAAAGTGCAGCGGCGCGACCGTTGAAAAGCAAGGCTGGACGCTATGCTTCTGATTAACTACAGGGGAGGTGTCAAAGCTGTCTAATCCAAACCTAGTTTTGGCTATAACTATTAATGAGGATAGTGTTGGAGGCGATATGCCCATAATTTTTGCCAAGGATGAGGAGGACATGCAGCAGTTGGCCAGGCATGTTGCCAATATCATGCATGCTACAGTTCATGATCTGGGAAACGGTACTTTACTAATCGTTCAGCGTTAAACGTTAAATCCTTGACTATGTCTGGCAAATGGTGGATAATTGTTGCAGTAAGTCAGGGGAGAATTTTATGGAACATAATGGATTAATTATTTCTGAAGTTGAAGCAGGAAGTATTGCAGATGAGCTTGGTTTAAAACCAGGGGATAAGCTGGTTTACATAAATAGGGAACCCGTTCGGGATGTCTTGGATTACCGCTTTTTATGTGCAAATGAAGAGCTAGTGGCAACCATTATCACCCAGAGGGGTGAGGAATGGGAGTTGGAGATAGAGAAGGACTATGATGAGGATCTGGGGCTGGATTTTGGCGAAAATTCCTTCGGCCCCACCAGACGATGCCACAACCGGTGTCTATTTTGTTTTGTAGATCAGATGGCCCCCTCCATGAGGGAAACCTTGTATATTAAGGATGATGATTATCGTCTTTCCTTTTGGCAGGGTAATTTTGTGTCCCTTACCAATGTTGGTGAAAAGGAACTGCAAAGAATTATTGACCAAAAGTTTAGCCCACTATATATTTCTGTGCACACTACCAATCCCCAATTGCGCTGCCGTATGTTAAACAACCGGCATGCGGGAAAAATCATTGAACAGCTTGAACGGCTAACCCAGGCAGATATAGAAATGCATACCCAGGTGGTTCTTTGTCCGGAGATTAATGACGGGGATGAACTTAAGAGAACCATAGATGATCTGTCCCGGCTTTGGCCCCAGGTGTGTTCCCTTGCTGTGGTGCCTGTAGGGATAACCAGATATAGAGAGGGACTTTATCCCTTGAGACCCTTTAACCGTGAGGAAGCGGGGCAGGTAATAGATTTAATTGAAGCATACCAGCAGCAGTTTTTAGCAGATCGGGAATATCCCTTTGTTTATGCCTCCGATGAGTTTTACCTCATTGCTAATCGTCCAATACCTCCTTACGAACGGTACGGAGACTTCCCGCAAACGGAAAACGGGGTAGGATTGGTTAGACTGTTTCTTGAGGAATGGGAAGCCGTGGAACAGGAACTACCGGACAATATATCACCTCCCCGGGTTATCACACTGACCACAGGCGTGTCCGGCGCAGTGGTCTTAAACCCGGTGGTTAAGAGGCTAAATAAAATCAACGGGTTAGAGGTAAAGCTTGAGGCGGTGGAAAACTCATTTTTTGGCAAAACTGTCACTGTAACGGGCCTGGTAACAGGCGGGGATATTATACATGCATTAGATGGTAAAGAACTGGGAAGTAAACTGGTCTTGCCTTCCGTAATGCTGAGGGATGGGGAGGATATCTTTTTGGACGATATGACTGTGGACCAACTCTCAGTAAAATTAGGCATACCAATAAGTGTGGCAGAGGGACCAGAGGATTTAGTCAGAGAAATATTGGATTAAAGGTAGGGTTAACTGGTCAAACTTTTATTACAGGGATTAAAAATTTAGTTTACATAAAACGCAGCATAGAAATGAGGGAGCACCCTTGTCAAAGCCAATAGTTGCCATTGTGGGACGTCCCAACGTAGGCAAATCAACATTATTTAATCGTATTGTAGGCTCAAGAATTGCCATTGTAGAGGATATGCCTGGGGTTACCAGGGATAGGCTTTATCAGGATGCCGAGTGGCAGGGCCGTGAATTTACTTTAGTAGATACAGGTGGATTGGATTTTGCGGAAGATGTAATAACCGAACAGATAAGGAAGCAGGCCGAGCTAGCCATAAGGGAGGCCGATGCCATTATCTTTTTAGTAGATGCCCGGGAGGGTCTAACAATCATTGATGAGGAGGTTGCCAAGCAGCTTCGTTTAGCTGACAAGCCAGTGTTGCTGGTGGCCAACAAGGTTGAACAATTCGATGCCTCAAAAATACCCTTTTATGATTTTTATCAACTGGGGTTAGGTGATCCTGTTCCTGTATCGGCTTCAGAGGGATTAAATACCGGTGATCTATTGGATGAGTTGGTAAAACTGTTGCCTGAGCAGGAGGATGACCCATATTCACCAGACACCATTAGAATTGCAGTAATAGGTAGGCCTAATGTTGGTAAGTCGTCCTTGGTCAATGCCATACTTGGTGAAGAGCGGGTAATAGTCAGCAACATTCCTGGAACAACCAGGGATGCAATAGATTCTCCCTTCGAGAGAAATGGTAAGAGCTATGTCATTGTAGACACAGCCGGGATGAGAAGGAGAAACCGTATAGATCTAGCTGCCGAAAGATATAGTGTGGTGAGAGCCCTAAGGGCAGTGGACCGGTGCGATGTAGCCTTGATGATCCTTGATGCCACCGAGGGTGTGGCTGAGCAGGACAAAAAAATAGTGGGCTATGCCCATGAAAAGGGTAAAGCCATTGTTTTGGTTGTAAACAAATGGGATCTTGTTGTTAAAGATGATAAGACCATGAATAGATTCGAAAGGAAAATTCGTGAAGAGATTACCTTCTTAAATTATATTCCTATAATTTATGTATCTGCTTTGACTAAGCAGCGCCTGCCAAAGATTTTAGACATGGTTGATTTTGTGGCAGAGGAAGCCAGCCGCAGGGTAGCCACAGCCGATTTGAATAATTTAATCAGGGAGGCCACCCAGGCTACTCCACCACCGGCAGATAAGCATAGAAGGCTTAAGATCTTCTATGTTACCCAGGGCGGTGTTAAACCCCCAACCTTTATTTTGTTTGTAAATGATCCTGAATTAATGCATTTTTCTTACCAGCGCTACCTGGAAAACAAATTAAGAGATACCTATGGCTTCGAAGGAACCCCCATCAGAATTTTCCTCCGCAAGAGGGAAGCCAAGGAACAGTAGTGTTTATTAAGTATTAAAGCAAATCATCTTATTGTCAGGGGAGAAAATAAGTAAAAGAATAGTCCCCTATTCGGAGGAATAGACTTGTTTAGCACAAATGCTTTATTGCTAGGATTAGCAGCTTATTTAATAGGCTCTATACCCTTTGGTTACTTGCTGGCTCGTTTTTGGAAAGGGATAGATATTAGAAAATTTGGTAGCGGTAATATTGGCGCTACTAATGTATGGAGGACCCTGGGAAAGGGTCCTGGAATGGTTGTTCTTATACTAGATATGCTAAAGGGTACGGCAGCTGTTATGCTGGCTAAGCAGCTAGAATATACAGACTTTGCGGTTCTGTTTTCTGCTTTACTGGTGATGGTGGGACATAGTTATCCCCTGTGGCTAGGCTTTAAAGGGGGTAAAATTATTGCCACCGGGGCTGGTGCTGTACTGGCCATTGCCCCTGTGCCCTTACTGCTCAGCTTTCTGGTTTGGGCATCAACGGTGGGACTAACTAAGTATGTTTCTCTAGGTTCAATTTTAGGGGCTATTTCCTTGCCCCTTTGGGTGTATGCCATGGATTACAATGTTAATTATCTTATCTTTTCTGTCCTGGTATCCTCCTTTGCAGTTTATAAGCATAGATCAAATATAAAGAGGTTATGGCAGGGGACTGAGTTTAAAATTGGCAAAAAAGGCTAATGATTGGGGGAGTTAGACATGGCCAAAATTGCTGTCATTGGAGCAGGAAGTTGGGCCACAGCTTTGGCCCAGGTGTTGGCTCCTAAAGATAATTCTGTTTGCCTCTTAGCCCGGAGGCAGGATTTAGCTGACATAATAAACGGTGGTGAAAACAGTCGGTACCTTCCTGGGATCAGTCTTCACCCTAATATTTCCGCAGATACAGATATGGAGAAGGTTTTGAATGGGGCTGAGGCGGTGGTGTTTGGTGTACCGTCTCATTGTTTCAGGGAAATGTTAGTAAAGTCCCTTCCTTATATTAATCCTAAATCCACTGTGGTAAATGTGGCTAAGGGGTTGGAGGAAAGCACTCTGCTTAGGCTGTCCGAAGTTTTTGCAGAGGAGGCAGGGGAGGAAGCCCTTAAACGTTATGTGGTGCTCTCTGGGCCAAGCCATGCAGAGGAAGTGGGAAAAAATATTCCTACTGCCCTGGTGGCTGCCTCCAGCGAGATACCTGCGGCTGAGTATGTCCAGGATTTATTTATGACTGGGAGTTTTCGAGTTTACACAAACCAGGACCTTGTGGGAGTAGAACTGGGTGGAGCCTTGAAAAATATTATTGCCCTAGGCACAGGTATTGCCGATGGGCTTGAATTCGGTGACAACACCAAGGCTGCCATGATGACCAGAGGTCTAGCAGAGATTACCAGGCTGGGCTTAAGTATGGGTGCCAGCTTCCTAACCTTTTCCGGGTTAGCAGGTGTAGGGGATTTAATTGTTACTTGCACCAGTATGCATAGCCGCAACCGCCGATGTGGCATTGAAATAGGCAAAGGCAAAAGTCTGGAAGAGGCAGTAGAAAGTGTTAAAATGGTGGTGGAGGGAGTTAGAACCACCAGAGGTGCCTGGCATTTAGCCAAGAGGCAGGGTATAGAAATGCCTATTACAGAACAAATCTATCAAGTATTATTTGAGAGCCAAAGCCCTAGGGTGGGTGTTATGAATTTAATGGGCCGAGGTAAAAAGCTTGAATTAGAAGAGATTGCATTTAGTAAAGTTAGCTGTACAGTATTAGAATAGATAACAGGCAGGGCCGTTGGCCCTGCCTGTGTTTTTTTTGTGCTGTTACTTTTTGTTCCAATTCTTATTAGGCATAAAGGGACCAAAATTAAAGGGGAATTGGGGATATTTTTTCTCTTGCTTTTTAGGGGGCTGTTTTTCCTGTACAGGGGGCTTTGCTTTGGGCTGTTCCTGAACAGGTTTTTTTACGGGTGCACCATACCAAGGACCAAATCCGTAACCCATAATTATTCGCTCCTTTTTTATAATCATATTTGTAGTAAATATATGGTAAATTAGGGGGTTTTGTGACAATTTTTTTCAAAATAGGTATTAATGTCTATTTATTAATTATTACGATTTTAGATGGACAGGCATAAAGGGACAAAACCAAAATATCTTTAATCAATAAGTAAGTAGCTTGAACATTTAGTTAACCAAAATCTAAATTATTCCGTCATAAACCTGGCACAAGCTCATATATATATAATGTTAATGTATGCCATTGGAAAAAAATTCAGGAAGAAGGGACTACCTTACCTTCCTCCTACCATCTATCAATATTTTAGTCTTCTACGGTCCATTATCGCGGGGGAGGGATGCAGTATTTCAAGATAATTTTCCCTAATATTTATAATATCTTTGAAGGAGGGGATAAATGTTTATGGAAAAACTGGATATCTTCCGCGATATAGCGGAGCGGACCGGGGGAGATATCTACCTCGGTGTGGTCGGCGGAGTGCGGACCGGAAAATCCACATTTATTAAAAGATTTATGGAACTTATGGTAATTCCAAATATTAAGAATGTATATGATAAAGAGCGGGCCAAGGATGAGTTACCCCAGAGTGGGGCTGGCAGAACCATTATGACAACAGAGCCAAAATTTGTTCCCAATGAGGCTATTGAGATAAGTGTAAATCCCACCATTAAACTACGTGTCAGATTAGTAGATTGCGTAGGTTACAGGGTTTCCGGGGCATTGGGCTATGAAGAGGAAGAGGGACCCCGTATGGTTACCACTCCTTGGTACGAAGAGCCAATTCCCTTCCAGGAAGCAGCCGAAATAGGTACCCGTAAGGTTATTTCTGAGCATTCCACCATAGGGGTGGTAGTAACTACCGATGGAAGTGTTACTGATATTTCCAGGGATAGCTATGTTGATGCTGAGGAGAGGGTTGTAGAAGAATTAAAGGATATAAATAAGCCCTTTATCATGATCCTGAATTCCACCAGACCAAGTGATAGTGAAACCTTAGAGTTGGCTGGGGAATTGGAAGAAAAGTATGATGTTCCTGTTTTACCCGTTGATTGTGCGGAATTAAAGCAGCAGGACATACTTAAAATATTAGAGCAGGTTCTCTTTGAATTCCCTGTTAACGAGGTTAATATAAGCCTGCCTATGTGGATTGAAGAACTTGACAGCAAACATTGGCTTAGGCAGAATTTTGAAGATGCAGTTAGGGATACTGTCCGTCATGTTCGCCGCCTAAGGGATATAGAGAGTGCGGTAACCAGCCTGGATGGCTATGATTTTGTGCATCAGGTTAATCTTAAACAGCTGGATATGGGTACCGGCTCAGCCTCCATTGATATGGTTGCAAGGGCTGAACTATTCTATCGGGTACTGGCTGAAGAGACTGGCTTTGAGATTGAAGGAGATCACCACCTGTTTAGATTGATGAAGGATCTTGCTGTAGCCAAGCGGGAGTATGATAAGGTATCTACAGCACTTACGGAAGTGAGGGAGAGTGGCTACGGAGTGGTTACCCCCAGGTTGGATGAAATGAATTTGGAGGAGCCGGAGCTAATTCGCCAGGGCAACCGCTTTGGTGTTAAGCTTAAAGCCAGTGCACCCTCCCTACATGTAATCAGGGCGGATATTACAACAGAGATTACACCCATCATCGGTACCGAAAAACAGTGTGAGGAATTAGTTCAATACATGCTGGCCGGGTTTGATGAGAATCCCCAAAAGATTTGGGAGTCAGAAATATTTGGCAAGACCCTGCATGATTTGGTTAGGGAGGGAATTCAAAATAAACTTCACCGTATGCCGGAGAATGCTCAAGTTAAATTGCAGGAAACCCTCCAAAGAATTGTTAACGAAGGCAGCGGCGGTCTAATTTGTATAATTATATAAAGATTAGGAAGGTGCACTAGTGGGCAACCCAGTGCACCTTTTTTTTGCTTTTTTGAATTTCTAATGATTATGTGGCAATATTAAAGCTACAAAAACACTGAAAAAACTTCGCTATTTAACCAATAATAAAGGATTTAGCCCAATGCGGCTAAATTCGGGTATTGATGGCCAATTTTGGGAGTGCTATAATGTCTACTGTGGGAGGATAATTATCCACGGAAAATGGACTATACAAGGAGGCCCGGCGGTGACAAGAAAAGAGCCTAAGTATTATCTTGTACAAGAGGATATACTGCCAGAAGCAATAATTAAAACCGTAATGGCCAAGGAACTGCTGCTTAGGGGAGACGCTAATACGGTAAATGAGGCTGTAGAGCAGGTAGAACTGAGCCGCAGTGCCTTTTATAAGTATAAAGATAAGGTATTTCCCTTCCATCAATGGAGTCGAGGTAAAATTGTAACATTGGCCCTTCTAATGGAGCATAGACCGGGTGTTTTATCAACGGTACTAAATATTATCGCATCAGTCAAGGGGAGCATTCTGACCATCAATCAAAATTTACCCCTGCAGGGGCTAGCTAATGCCACCTTGTCTGTGGAAACTGCTGAAATGGATCAGGATTTAGAGGAACTATTAAGAATAATTCGGGCTGTCACAGGAGTTAGGGATGTCAGGTTGGTGGGTCAGAATTAGGATCTGAGAGGAGAATAATAATGGAGCGACAGGTAATAAAGGTTGGACTGCTAGGACTAGGAACTGTAGGTCGCGGAGTCTATCGCATACTTATAGATAATGCAGAAAGTATTAAACAACGTGTTGGCATTGAGTTAGAGGTAAAGAAGATATTGGTTAGATCCCTTGAAAAAAACCGGGGCTTAGATTTGCCTGAAGGAATTCTTACGTCAAACCTGGGAGAAATTGTAGATGACCCGGAGATTAATATAGTTGTCGAAGTATTAGGGGGCACCAACCCAACCCTGGACTATGTTCTTGAAGCATTAAGAAAGGGAAAAAGTGTGGTTACCGCCAATAAGGATATGGTGGCTGAGCATGGTGAACGGTTATTTGCTGCTGCCCAGCAAAATAATTGTGACTTGCTCTTTGAGGCAAGTGTTGCAGGGGGTATACCAATAATTCGCACCCTAAAGCAAAGCTTGGCAGCCAATAGAATTCAAGAAGTATTTGGTATAATTAACGGTACAACTAACTATATGCTAACTAAAATGACCCAGGAAGGCAGCGAATTTGACGATGTTCTTAAGGAAGCCCAGGCCCAGGGTTATGCTGAGTCTGACCCTACAGCTGATGTTGGTGGCTTTGATGCAGCCAGGAAAATTGCTATCCTTTCCTCCATTGCCTTTAATACCAGGGTACCCCTTAGCAGGGTTTACACTGAGGGCATCACCAAAATCTCAGCAGAAGATATTGCCTATGCTAATGAATTGGGATATGTTATTAAATTACTAGGAATTGCAAAGTCCCGTGACGAAGGAGTAGAAGTAAGGGTACATCCAACCTTTATTCCAAAGGCTCACCCATTGGCGGCAGTGGGGGATGTATTTAATGCCGTTTTTGTACGGGGTGATGCAGTGGGAGATACCATGTTTTATGGACGGGGTGCCGGTGAAATGCCTACGGCCAGTGCCGTGGTGGCCGATGTGATGGATGCAGCCAGGGATTTGGTTAGAAATGTGCCTGGAATTATTGGCTGCACCTGCTTTGAGCATAGACCGGTGCTGGAAGTAGGCCAAACCTTCAGCAAGTACTATATTAGACTGAAGGTTTCTGATAAGCCAGGGGTGCTGGCCTCCATTGCCCTGGTATTTGGCAATAAGGAAGTGAGCCTGAAGTCCGTAATACAAAAGGAAGCTACGGGCAAAACTGCTGAGCTGGTTTTAGTTACCCATAGGGTACAGGAACAAAATGTTCAAGACGCCCTGATGGATATTAAGCAGTTATCCTCGGTAATAGAAGTTGCCAATGTTATCCGCGTCGAAGGAGAAGAATAGCTGGCTATGAATAATACTGTTGTAGTGGCAATACCGGCAACAACTGCCAATATGGGACCAGGCTTTGATTGCCTGGGCATGTCCTTAAGCCTTTATAATGAAATTCATATGTCCCTTACCCCCGGTTTCATAAACATAGAAATCGAGGGTGAGGGAGCAGAAGATATTGCCAGGGATGAGAGGAATATTGTTTTTTGTGCAGCTAAGAGGGTTTTTACAGAAATTGGGGAGTCCTGTGTTGGCCTATCCATTAAACTTATTAATCAGATCCCGGCTTCAAGGGGCCTTGGCAGCAGTGCTTCGGCTATAGTTGGAGGCCTGGTGGCGGCTAATAAACTTACAGGCAGCCGGCTGTCCCAGGAAAGATTGCTGGATTTGGCCACAGAGATGGAAGGACACCCGGATAATGTAGCCCCGGCTCTGCTGGGGGGAATTATTGTATCGGTATTTCAGGAGGGTAAAGTTCACTATTTGAGGGTTAGTCCTCCGGAGGGGTTAAATGCTGTGGTGGCTATTCCTGAGTTTCATTTATCTACCCACTCGGCTAGGGAAGTACTGCCAAAGCAGGTAAGCATGAAGGATGCAGTATTTAATCTAAGCAGGTCGGCCCTTTTGGTAGCTGCCCTTTGTCAAAATAGGCTAGAGATGCTTAGGGTTGCAGGGACTGATGCTTTGCATCAACCTTATAGAACTAAGCTGATTCCAGGTATGAATGAGGTTATTGAGGGGGCTCTTCAGGCAGGGGCATTAAATGTAACCTTGAGCGGGGCTGGACCAACGGTGATAGCCTTAACTGATGGGGAGAAACCGGCGGTAAATGATGCAATGAAGGGTGCCTTTCAACGGGCTGGTGTAAGCTGCCAGGTCAAGAATCTGAAGCCAACTGTTGAAGGTGCGCGAATTATATGATTTAATAGTTATGCAGATGAGTATTACTAACCCGAGGAGAGGCAGGTAACAAGATGCTGGTTGTCAAAAAGTTTGGTGGTAGTTCGGTGGCAGAACCCGAGCGGATTAAGCGGGTAGCCCGGCGTGTTGTTGAAGAACATCAAAGGGGAAACCAGGTTGTTGTTGTGGTTTCTGCTATGGGAGATACAACCGATGATTTAATAACCTTAATGAAGAAGGTAACTAATAACCCGCCAGAAAGGGAAGTAGATATGCTTCTTTCAACTGGCGAGCAAATATCCATTGCCCTACTGTCCATGGCCATTCGTGATTTAGGTTCCGACGTGGTGTCACTAACTGGTGGACAAGTGGGAATTGAAACAGATGAAGTACACACCAAGGCAAAAATATTGAAGGTTTCTACCGAACGAATGAAGGTTGAGCTGGAACAAAATCGTGTAGTGGTAGTGGCCGGTTTTCAGGGTATTAATAATAATAAGGATATTACCACCCTGGGCAGAGGCGGTTCTGATACAACCGCAGTGGCTTTGGCGGCAGTCCTTAAAGCAGATGTGTGTGAAATCTTCACCGACGTAGATGGTGTATATACCACAGACCCAAGGGTTGTGCCCGAGGCAAGCAAGCTTACCAATATATCCTATGATGAAATGTTGGAGCTGGCCAGCTTAGGAGCTCAGGTTCTGCACCCCCGCTCGGTGGAATTGGCTAAACAGTATGGAATTCCCCTGCATGTTCGTACAAGCTTTGATCATAGAGAAGGAACTATTGTTGAGGAGGCACCGGATATGGAAAATGCACCAGTTGTCAGCGGAGTAGCCCACGATTTTAATGTAGCAAAAATTGGCCTATTTGATGTTCCTGATAAACCCGGAGTAGCCAAGACAATTTTTAAAGCCCTTTCTGCCCACAATATCAACGTGGATATGATAATCCAAAGTGCCATGCGCAACAATATGAACGATATCGGTTTTACCACTACCCATGACGACCTAAGGAAAGCTTTGTTGACTATTGAGGCTATCCAACAAGAGGTTGGCTTTAAAGGCTATACCCATGATGAAGATGTGGCAAAGGTCTCCATTGTAGGTGCCGGCATGATTTCACACCCAGGAGTAGCTGCCGACATGTTTGAGGCCCTGGCAGATGAAGAAATCAACCTGGAGATGATCACCACCTCCGAGATTAAAGTTTCCTGTGTCATTAAACGTTCTGAAACAGAAAGGGCAGTTAAAGCCCTTCACAAAAAATTCTGCCTTGATGACCTGGAAGCAGCTAGAAACTACGGACAATAGGATAAGGGTTAGGACAAAGAAATAAAGTACTGGAAGGTGCGCTAAGTTTGCTAAAGCGCACCTTTCTCGATATTGTGTTAAGAACTATGTATGATTTTATATTAGGGGGTTAACAATGAATCGTTTAATTTGTCTCCTGTCTATTTTGCTTCTTTTGGTTTTGCCTATCCTGCCAGCTCAAGCTCAAACAAGTGACGAAATAAAGGTGTTTATCAATGAACAGCCGGTCAATCTTGATGAAAGCCCCTTTGTGCAGGATAATCGCACCTTAGTACCCTTTAGACCATTGGCTGAAGCGATGCAAGTAAACGTAGCTTACCAAAGTTCCACTCAAAGGATATTAGCCCAGGGTTCCAATAATACTGTAACTCTTACTGTTGGGGATCAGGGGGCCAATGTAAATGGAGAAAAAATATTGCTGGATGTGGCACCCCAAATCATTAACGGAAGGACATTTATTCCCCTCAGATTTTTTAGTGAAGTATTTGGCTGCCAGGTCCAATGGATTTCGGAAACCAGGCTGATTAAAATTACATTACCTCCCCAGGAAATGGAGGTAATTGGTTTTTACGCCCTGGGAGATATGCAGACCAGTAGTTGGACAAACCTTTTTACCACGAGCTATCCCGAGACAAGCAAGGGCAATACTGAAAATATCACCGGTCTGGCCTTTGGGTGGTACAGCCTGGATCAGGAGGGCAATTTATTAACCGATAGTAAGACAGGCTGGCAGAGGCCTGATGATTATGAAGCAGTATTAGAGGCAGCAAAGGGATATCAAATGACCACTGAAATGGTAGTACATATGATAGACGGGGATAGTTCTTTGACTAATTTACTAAATAGTCAACTGGCTATGGAAAGGGCGATAGCTAATATTGCCAAAGAGGCTAGTCTGTACCGGGGAGTTAACCTGGATTTTGAAGGTCTTGGCTGGCAAGACAAGGGCGAGCAATTAGTAAAGACCAGGGATAGCTTTACCTATTTTGTAGAGATGCTATCTAAACAGCTAAAAAAAGAGGGACTTGAGCTCACCTTATCCCTCCACGCCCCTAACAGTGCTTACCAGGGCTATGATTATAAAAGCCTTGGAAGTTTTGCCGACAGAATTATTATTATGGCCTATGATTATGGTGTCAAACCCGAACCAGATGCCATGGTGTCCCAAGCAGTTCAAGGGGCAATGATAAATGTTCCGGCCAATAAACTGTTACTGGGGATTTCATTGCCAAGTGAGAACCCTGCTAGTTTGAAATCAAAGATTAACATTGCCAGGATGTATAACTTAAAAGGCATTGCCCTTTGGCGGCTAGGACTTTTATCAAATGACATGTGGAGCTCCTTGGAGGCATCTGCTCAAGCTAAAAAACTATTTAATAATGAAAATTCGGCTAGGGATTAAATAGTTCACTCTAATCCCTTGACAACAATAATTACATTTGATATTTTTCTTCCAAGCTACAATAGAAAAATTGCTGAATCGAACAACGATAGGCCACAACTCTCGCCTTGGGGCGAGGGTAGTTGGTCTGTTTTATTTTTGTGGAATAAATAATTTAAGGAGGTGTCAGCATAGGCTAGGAGAGTCCGTTGAAAGAGTATAATAAGGAGGCCAAGACATGAAAATATTAGTGCCCTTTGATGGTTCTGAAGCTGCGCAAAATGCCATTCAATATGCATTGAAATTAGCCAAATCACATAAAAACTCAGAAGTGACAATTCTTTCGGTAGCCTGTTACAAAGCTCCCTACGCCAGGGATTTTTCCTATACCCCAATAGAGCTGAAGAATGCCTGTCAGGTTTTTTTTCAAGATATATTAGCAAAAACTGCGGAAGTATTTAAGGATGCCGGTATTGTAACCTATACAATCACGGAAACCGGTGATGCGGCAGAAATAATTATAGATAAAGCCAGAACCAATAATTATGATAAAATTGTCATGGGCCGGAGGGGTCTTGGCTCCCTGGCAGGTCTAATGCTGGGAAGTGTCAGCACTAAAGTACTGGCCCACGTAGATATTCCAGTAACCATAGTAAAGTAGCCATAAATGAGATAAAAAAACCGTCCCCTGACTCAATGCCGTGAGTTAGGGGGACGGTTTTTCTTAAGAAAAGATTACTTAATTACTAAATGTTTAGTGGGAGCATGGCAACTTTTATGTAGATGGCATATAATTATGCTATTAAATCTACACCGAGGGAGTGAATTTAAAGTATGAAAATTTTGATACCTTATGACGGTTCCCAATCTTCCCAGAATGCTGTTCACTATGCTTTGAAATTTGCCAAGGGACATAGTAGTGTAGAAATTACCCTTTTGACTGTTGCATGTAATGATGCTCCCTTTGCCAGGGACTTTGTGGCTAATCCTTTAGAAGTTTTGCAGGCGTGCCAGGAGTTTTTTAAAGGTAGTTTGGACAAGGCAAAAGCAAGCTTTGAAGCTGAAGGTGTAAAAGTTAATTCAGTTATGTCATCGGGGGATGTGGCAGAGGTTATCATTGATACTGTAAAGACCGAATCCTATGATAAGGTAATTATGGGAAGGAGGGGTCTGTCCGCCTTAACCGGACTGGTGTTGGGCAGTGTGAGCTCCAAGGTGCTGGCCAACGTAGACATCCCCGTGACACTAATAAAATAATAAATAATCCCCGCCACCGGCGGGGATTTCTATTTAACGGTTAGGGGAGGCCATATCTACCTTATACATGGAGCGTCCCAACTCTTGGGAGCGGCGTGTGGCCCGCAATATGGCCTTGCGAATAGTATTTTTAAAGTTGCCTTGATCTAACTCACTTATACCGGCCATGGTGGTGCCGTTAGGGGAGGTAACCTGGCGACGTAGGACCTCTGGCTGTTCACCAGTTTCAATTAACATCTTAGCCGCTCCTAGGAGAGTTCTTAAAACTAAGGGCCTGGCCATTTCCCGGGGAATTCCTGCTGATTCGCCGGCCTTTTCCATGGCCTCTACCAGGTAATAAATATAAGCAGGTCCACTACCCGATAAACCAGTTACTGCATCAAGGAGGACCTCGTCAAATACAACAACCTCACCAACCATACGGAATATGGCACTGGCTAATTGCATTTGCTCCGGGGTGGTAAAATGGCCGGCACTAAGCCCTGTGGCTGATTCAAGCACTGCACAGGATGTGTTGGGCATGGCACGGATAACTCCCAGCTTGGTTCCTAAGCCATCCTCTATGAGGGTGGTGGAAATGCCCGCAAGTACGGAGATTATCAGCTGATTCTCACTCACACTGCCTTTAAGCTCCTCTAAAGCCGAAAAAACATCCTGTGGCTTCATGGCTAATATTATGACATCAGCCTTGGAAGCAGCATCTGATTTATTCTCAACGGGGACGATACCGTAATAATTTCTTAAAAAATTTAATCGCTCAGCATTTTTTCTGTTTGATACCCAGATTTCCCCAGGGCGAACTATACCCGTAGAAAGGAGTCCTTTAACCATGGACTCACAAATATTACCTGCACCGATGAAAAAGAAATTTTTTCCTGCTAGCATTCTATTACCTCCCAGAATTTCTATGAGCGGGTTTGGCCGCTTCCTCTAACCACATATTTATAACTGGTAAGTTCCACTAGGCCCATGGGACCACGGGCATGGAGTTTTTGTGTACTGATACCTATTTCAGCTCCAAAACCATATTGAAAGCCGTCTGTAAATCTGGTGGAGGCATTATGATATACTGCCGCAGCATCAATATTTTTCAGAAACTCTTCTGCCACGGCATCGTTTGCTGTGACAATGCTTTCTGAATGACCGGATCCATAGGTTTGGATATGGGAAATGGCCGCATGGGTATTGTCTACAATCTTTACAGACAATATCGGGGCAAGGAACTCGGTGGACCAATCTTCTTCATTGGCAGGGGCGATATCCGGTACAAGGGAAAGGGTTTGGCTGCAGCCTCGGATTTCTACCCCGCGGGCTTGCAGTTCCCGGATTGCTTCAGGCAGCCAGGAAGCTGCCAGCTCTTGATGAACCAACAGAGTCTCCGCAGCATTGCAAACACCGTAACGTTGGCATTTTGCATTAATTATTATTTCCCCGGCCATTGCAGGATCTGCGTCTTTATCTATATAAACATGGCAGTTGCCAACACCTGTTTCAATTACCGGCACTGTGGCCTTTTGCACCACTGTGCGAATCAAATTGGCACCACCCCGTGGAATAACCAAATCAAGCAGCCCATTTAGCCTGAGCATCTCCTCAACGGCATCCCTATCCCCAGTATCAATAAATTGTACAGCATTCACGGGAATAGTACTATTCTCTAAACCCTTTTTAATGGCCTTAACCAATGCCCTGTTGCTATTCAGGGCACTGGAACTGCCCCTCAAGACTACCGCACTGCCTGCCTTTAAACAAAGGGCACAGGTGTCAACAGTAACGTTAGGCCTAGCTTCATAGACCATCCCAACAACACCCATGGGCACCCGTACTTTATTAATTATTAAGCCGTTTGGCCTATCCCATGAAGCAATAACCTCTCCCACAGGGTCTTCAAGTTCGGTTACCTGTTTAACTCCTTCAACCATATCCATAATTCGATCCTTGTTTAGGGCTAAACGGTCCAGCAGAGCTGGACTAAGGCCAGAATCTGCACCGTTTTTTAGGTCGATTTCATTGGACTTAATAATTTCTGTTGTATTTGCCAGAATCATATCGGCTACTGAGAGGAGGGCTTGGTTTTTATCCTTTGCTGTCAGTAGGGCCAGTTCCCTTGAAGCCACTTTAGCCTTAGCAGCCAGTTCCTTAACTATTGACATGTGGAAAAACTCCTTTCACATACTAACCAATCACGGTTTATTACTTCTAGTCCCCGCTTAGGTTTCTTTATGACTAAACGTAAGTCCTCGGCTGATAGGTTGGTAATACCTCGAGCCATCTCCAACCCGTTTAAGTCCTCCACTGCTACAATACTTCCTGCAGAAAAATTACCAGTCACAGCAACCACACCTACCGCTAGGAGGCTTTTGTTGCCAGCCATCAGAGCTCGCGCGGCCCCTTCGTCAACCTTAAGGGTGCCCCGGGGAATGGTGCCAAAGGCAATCCATTGCTTCCTGCTTTTTAGGGAATTGTTGGCTGGTTCAAAGGAAGTTCCTAACTTTTCACCTGAGGCAATGGCCTTCAGGGATTCGGGGTTATTTCCGCTGGTAATTACTGTTTTTATACCACTCCGTGCGGCTATGCGGGCCGCAGCAAGCTTTGTACGCATGCCGCCTGTGCCAACCGGGCTGCCCCTTTCTCCAGCCACCCGAATAATTGAATCATCCACCTGCTGTACCACTGGAATAAGTTTAGCCTCAGGATCCTTTCTAGGATCGCCGCTATATAGCCCGTCAATATCAGTGAGGATAACCAGTAGTTCAGCCTCTACTAATCCGGCCACAAGGGCACTTAAAGTATCGTTATCCCCGAAGCGTATTTCCGCAAAGGCTACAGTATCATTCTCGTTGACAATTGGTAATACGTTTCGGGTCAGGAGGGCATTTAATGTGTTTCTGGCATTTATATATCTCCGCCGGTCCGCCAAATCCTCCTTTGTAAGTAAAATTTGGCCCACTTTAATCTGGATTAACTGAAACAACTCACTATATTTTTCCATTAAAAGACCCTGGCCGACTGCAGCTGCAGCCTGCCTTTCCGGCATTGTTAGATTAGCCCGACACCAGCCAAGGTGACCTAGACCGGCGGCAACCGCCCCCGATGAAACTAAAATTGGTTGCCAGCCTGTCTCAAAAAGTTCTGCAATGGAGCTTACCAGTGCCTTAAGCTTTATTTCATCTAGTAATCCATGTTTATCGGTTAAACTGCTGCTGCCAATTTTGATAACAATTCTTTTATGCTGCTCCAATTTAAAGACCTCCTAGATAAATGAAAAATCCTCTCGCCCAAAAGGACGAAAGGATAAACTCTCGTGGTACCACCTTAATTAATGCAATGAATTGCATTCACTCAAAACCCTTTAACGGGGGTACCGGTTCGGTTAATTCCCGAACAGCTCCGGAGTGGGATTCAAAACCTTAGTCTGAGGGATCTTTCAGCCGACGAATCCCACTCTCTAACAGACAAAAAGCTTTTACTTTTCTCCTTCAATGCTGACTTTTAAATTATATCATTGCTCAATTATAAACATGAAAAAAGTATATTGTCAAGCAATGGACGAACTAAAAAATTAGCAAAATGTTTAAAATTTCAACAGTCAGTTAGGTTTCACCATAATAGACAAAAGGTCATAGACTGCAGTAATAAAATGTTATGGAGGAGTCATCGTGATCGAAATCATTAAGGTCAATAGGGAAAATCATTGGCAGCAATATTTTCAGGTGGCCAGGGAGATTTATAGGGGAGATCCCCTGTGGACTCCTCTGCCGGAGAACAGTCAAAGACTTATGTTTAATAGGCAAGCAAACCCAGTATTAAAACATGTTGTATGTGAATTGTTTCTGGCCATTAATGATAAAGGGCCTGTGGGACGTATCGCAGCCATCACGGATGATTTTCTGCCGGATAAAAAGGTTGGCTTCTTTGGATGTTTTGAAACAATCAATAGTCAAGAGATTGCTTCGGCATTGCTTGATGCTGCTGCAAAAAGCCTTAAAAGCAGAGGGAAAAAGCAAATTCAAGGACCTGTTACACTTAATACCAGTCAGCAGGTTGGATTACTGGTTGAAGGTTTTAAATTCCCTCCCCAGATGATGATGCCCTACAATCCTCCCTATTATCAAAAACTCTTGGAAACAGCCGGCTTTGAAAAACTATTGGATCTTTATGCCTATCCCTGGAAACCTGATTATACCAGGAACCGCAAGACTTTAACTGCGATAGCTAAAAGGGCATCCAGAATTCCAGGTGTAAGGGTTAGACCAATAAATCTTAATGATCCCATGGGAGAAGGTAATAGATTAGCGGAGATCCACAATAAGGCCATGACGGAACAATGGGGTTTTGTGCCCCTGACCCAGGAGGAGGCTGCCCACTATTTAAGGGAAATGAGGAGTTATGCGGATCCTGATTTGCTGACCTTTTGCGAGGTAGATCATCAACCAGTAGGTGTTTGCTTAATAATGCCGGATGTTGGTCACGAGCTTCGTGCTTCCAGGATGTCACCCTTTTCCATGCTGCACAATATTTTTGGGCCAAAATCCTTACGGGTTGGTGTATTAGCTGTAATACCGGAATATCGTCGTAAAGGTGTAGTTGCTCTATTAATTGATCGAGCAATTGATATTGCCCTAAGAAAGGGATACAACCGGGGAGAAATGTCTCTAATTATGGATAGTAATGAGCAAATGAACCGCATCATTACCAGCAAAGTTGTTGGGAAAGCCCATAAGGTCTTCCGAATATATCATAAACCAAATTTGCAAATTGGAAAAAATTAGAACAACTTAGGCTACCTTGGCGTATTATGTCAGTAAAGTCCTTTGAAAGGAGTCAGAACATGTTTAGACAATTACCAAATCTTAATGATCCCAGGTTGGCACTCTTTGGACTTACGTTATTTAGTAATGCCAACCCTGGATTGGAAAACAAGCTGGAAAGCTTTGCTCAGGTATTGGAGGCAACTAGAAACTCCATTTCTGCAATAAGGGCAGAAATGCAAAATTATCAGACCTCAATGTATTCTCTAGCCCAGTTGCCACAAAAGGCTGCAACAAAAAATGAATTCACAACACAACCGGTTCATCCTATGGAGGAGGAGCCTTCGGTACAGGAAAATTATACAAACCAGGAATATAATCAAACCTATTCCAATGTGCCCTATCAGGAAAATTACGAAATGCCTGTAAATACCATGGAGGTAAAGAAAAAAGAGCCGGGCAAAATCAAAACACAGCTAGAACGGCAGTTGGAAAAATTTCTAGAAGAAAAGCCTGATAAACTAGAAGACTTCTTAAACGATATAGAAAAAGTACTTAAAAAGTATCGCTAACCTAGAAAATTGGTTGTACCTCTAAAAGTAATTTAATTTGGCTAAACAAAAAAATCCACAGGGGTGGATTTTTTTGTTTGTATTTAAGAATCCTGAAGAATTTCCGCTTGATAACCGGCAGACTCTACGCTATTTTTGAGGTCCTGGGGTAGAATATTATATTTTTCATAAATCACTTGAACTCTACTACTATTAGGTTCAACTGCTACATCTAGTACGCCCGAGTATTTGCTCATGGCATTGATTACCTGAATTTGATCCGTGGAATTTTTCATTCCCGATACGTTTAAGACCAATTCGGCCAATTTACATCACCTCCCGGAATTAAGTTCCCCTGATTTAAGAAAAAATATAGTGAAGATTAGGATAGGTTATGTACTGTTTGAAGGAATTTATTTTAAGTTGTAGAATATGTTATGGTCTCAAATAGATTTCAGGAGTGATAAATCCATGCCAATCTTTGAATTTGTATGTAAAAGCTGTAATAAGCCCTTTGAAAAGCTGCTGCTTGCCGGTCGCGAAACAAAAGTAACTTGTCCTGTGTGCAACTGTGATGAAGTAGAGAAAAAGATCTCAGCCCCTTTTCTACCAAGTTCAGTTGGCAGGCCTGCCAATGATTGTGCTACACCCAGCTGTGCTGGAGGCAGTAAGGAAGGCGGCTGCCAGCCGGGTGGCTGAGGAATTTAATAGGTTACGGTCGTAACTTAAACTACCGGGGAATAGTATCAACCCCGGTTTTTTTATTTTTGTAGTTTAAGGCAACCCACGATTTCCCTTCTAACCTGTCCCATTAATGGAATATAGATTGATTAAGGGGACGGGGAGGTCTATATGAATTTATTAGAGCTAATACAAAGCTTTGCGGTCATTTTTGCACTTCTGGGCACTATGGTGCTCCTGATATACTCCTTTTGGCCAATGGAGAAGGGACAGCGGCAGGTAGTTAGATTTGGTCTTGGAGAGCTTCTTCAGAGAGTAATTTATATTCTTCAATACTCGCTTATTTCAATTGCCCGAATTCCCATAATATTACTTTGTTTTTTTATAATATATGGTTTTATCCTATCCTTTTATTATTGGTACCGCCAAACTGATTATGGGTTAATTATGACTTTAGGGCTCGCCATAATAACGACCATTATTTCATTAATAGGATTGGCCCTACTTCTGGCACCTATAATCTTTATTACTCAAAAGGTATTATTTGATCATGCTGTAGAATTAAGAATTTTTCGCATAGCCATTTATGCTGTAATAGTACCTTTTTTATATATTTTTATTATCCATGAATTGACCCCTGGACCCCTGGTAGAGGGTATAATGTTATCAGGGCTGGTAATTAGCTTTTACCTTATTTTTAGGGGAATAATCCTATGCCTCCAGGCGCCCATGGCGGTGTTTACTCAATGGTGGGGTAATAGGTATGTACCAATTTTAATGGTCATATCCTGGCTATCAATGCTTGTTTTTAATCTTTATACCATGATATTGCTTGTTTCAAACACCGACCCCTACTCCTTTGTTGATGAATCTGGTCCGGTTACTGAACCTTTAAGACTTTTATATTTCACTATAACCACCTTTACCAGCGTGGGGTACGGGGATATTACTCCCAGAGGGAGCTATGCCTTTTTTATCACTATAGTGGTTTCATTAACTGGTTTTTTATACTCAGCATTGTTTGTTGGTGGAATTCTGGCAGCCTTTACCTCCCGGAATCCAAGAGACTAGTTCTTTAAGTATTTTCTTGGCACAAGCCGATTTTTCTTTAGGAGGAATGTAGTTTGCACACAGAGGAAATTGAATGGTATTATTCACAGCCCCTGGCCAGGGCTTATCTAAGCCATTGGCAGAGTGTTAGCCATTTCTTTGAATATAATGCCAAGGACCCCCAGTCGATTAAGGAGCGCTTTAAATATTTAATGCAGGGGTCAAATAAAGGCTGGTGTCAATTGGCTCAACATTTAAAAGACTATAATCAAATGCTAGGCTGTGATGCTAATACCCTAAGCAACATTGACCTTTTATCCAAGGGTCAGGCAGTTGCTGTGGTAACAGGTCAACAGCCGGGTATCTTTACTGGTCCTTTGTATACCATTTATAAGGCTATGGGCTCAATAAAACTGGCAAAGGAACTTACCAGGGAGTTAAACTATTCCGTTGTTCCGATTTTTTGGATAGGGGCCGATGATCATGACTTTGAAGAAACTAACCATATTTTTGTTCCCACTTCCCTGGGCCCCCAAAGGATCGGTATTGAGGATAAGCCAAGGGGACGCATTTCATTGGCCCATATTCCCGTAACTAACGAATTGTCCAAGGCAATTCAGCGGTTAAAGGAATTAACACCGCCCATGGGTTGGCAGGAAGAAGGACTTGCCTTATTAAAGGAGACAGCGAACAAATATAATAATCTTGCAGATTGGTTCGCTGGGATAATGACAGAGTTATTTACTAGATGGGGATTAATTATGATTAACCCTGTGCAGCAACCAGTTAGACAGTTATCCAGGGAAGTATTTTATCAGACAATCAAACTTGCACCCAAAATTGATCAGCAATTGCAACTGACAAGCCAGATCATCAAGGAGAAGTTTATTCCCCAGGTGCAGGGTGAAGAGGGAAAGGCTCATCTATTTATTTATATTAATGGTGAGAGGAAAGCCCTTTATTTCAGGAAGGGTTTATTTTGTAGTCGAGAAGGTAGTATGGCCTGGACTCCTGACGAGTTAGCCGGCCTGGCAATGAATAAACCCGAGATGTTTAGCCCCGATGTTGTGCTTAGGCCAATTGTTCAGGAAACATTGATGCCAGTTGTGGCTTACGTGGGTGGACCGGGGGAAATCAGCTATTTTGCCCAGCTAAGGCAAGTATTTAAGCTGTTTAACCACAACATGCCTGTCATTTTTCCTCGACCAAATATTACACTGGTGGAACCCTTAATGTCTAAGCTAATGAAGAAATATCAAATTCCGGTAGAAAAGATCTTTGAGGACTCTTTAAATATTGTTCATCAATATTTGAAAGAATCAGATATCCTTGGGATTAATACAAATTTTAACATGTTCCGAAGCAATTTGTTTGAACAACACAGCAAGCTTGTGAAAGAAGTATCTAGCCTTGACCCGGAATTAAAGGTCTTAGCCCAAGAAAATATAAAACGTCTCAAGAAAGTGATTAATTCCTTTGAAGAAAAGGTAAAGCAACGCCATAGGAAGAAAAACCAGGAGGCAGTAAGACAGATTACCAAGCTAGCCCATATGCTGCAGCCATTAGGAATGTGGCAGGAAAGGGTCTATAATGTCTTCCCCTTCCTTATGAAATATAATATCTCTATCCTTGAGGATATTTACAACACCATAGATGTTTATGATTGGAGGCAAAAAATTATATATTTTGATTGAGAAAGTATTCACTTTCCTGTGAATTTGGAATAAAATAAGTAGAAAGTAAGAGGGGAGGTTTGCAGGCATGAAGCACCAAATCAATATTCATGAAGCAATAAAAAGGTTCCGGGAATTAAATCTAGCAGTATTACCAGTACCGGGAACCAGTAAGTACTGTGTTTCATTCCCTGAGGGGCAATGCACATTACTAAAGGAAAAAATGCTTCTAGAGATGGCCTGCAGTTTGAAGGAAAAACAGGCAAGTGAAGTTTATAAGCACCTGCAGGCCTCCGCACGCTGATACAGAAAATCTTCACCAAATCGGTGAAGATTTTCTTGCTCTGGGAGAAGTATTACTGTGTGCTCATAACTGGTAAATGATATAGTATTATTTATAGTACGTTTAGATTGGAGAAAACCATGGTTGCTGTTAGCTTTTTCTTTGTATTGCTGGGTAGTATTTTATTATTTCTAGGTATTATGGGTATTTTTTTTATGAAAGTCATTGCCAGGGATCACCCTTGGTTAGAAAAACAAGGGCAAAACATAAAGATAATAACAGCCGCTGGTATTATCTTTTTAATTCTCGGCTTGTTGATGGCCACGACATAGTGAAGAGACGGTACTTACTTCACCCATTATACTTTTCCAGGCAGCAGGTTCAACATAGCGGTAACGTAAACCATCCTGATAGTAATCCTTTCCACGAAGTGCTTTTTTAGTAAGGATAGTGGGTCCCCTGTGATTCACAACCCGGTAAATTTTCAACATCAATTCCGGCCTTATATCAGTATCTACCTGGGTTGTAAATAGCCATAAAAGCTGGGGAACCTTTTTGATACCGTTTGGGGAGATAATGCTTGATGCCATTGCCCTAACGACGTCCTGATCATCCTTGCGGCGTTCTGCTCGGGTATCCTCGAAGGCCTGAAGTAAGGTAGTATGGTTACCCTTTACATCAACTATGCCAACGATACTGCTGGCCTTTTCCACCACTGGCTGGTCAAAGGTTATTTGTCCGTCAATCTGCACCCCCAGTAATCTTTCTAAGTTATCCTTAAGCACGGAACGACCTTGCTTTTCCCATAACAGACCAATGGTGGTTGACTTGCTCCTATGCTCAATGGTAGTAAATACTGGGATTGTTAAAATGCCAACCCTGCTGGTGACAGAATCAAAGCACATAATTGTTAGGGCTTTAATCTCTTTCCCGTTTGTCCATATACACATGATATTAGATGAGTTATCGTTGTTTTCCCTGGCCTCTAGGATTTTAAAGGGCGTAATTGTTGAAAGAACAATTATTGTTACAATAAACACCAGACGCCAGTGTCTAAGTTTACATATTTTTTTCATGGGAATTAGTATTTTCCAAAAAAAATACTCTTATAACAAAATATAAGAGTATTTTGGAAAAATTTTATTTAATTGCCTTTGATTAATTGGCAAACTCAGAGAGCTTTTCGGCAAAGCCCTTCATTTCTTCAGCCATATGATTTAACTGCTGAACAGCCATACCAACCTGTTCAGAGGTATTTGATTGCATCTGGGCTATACCGGCTGTTTCTTCTACTCCGGCAATAATAGTTTTCATGGATTCCTCAATATTAGATAATATTGTGCTTATCTTTTTGGCCGAGACAACACTATCCTCAGCCAGCTTGCGAACTTCATTTGCTACCACGCCAAAGCCTCGACCATGGTTGCCGGCCCGGGCTGCCTCAATGGCTGCATTTAATCCTAACAGCTTGGTTTGATCCGCTACCTTTTTTATAAAATCAATAACTTCATCTGTGTCTTTGATGTGTTTTTCAGCTTGGAAAACAGCAGAGTTTAATTTTTGACAGTGGGTACCAAGAACAGTTGTTACGGCATCAATGGCCTCGGGAACTGCTTGAACCGCCCTGTTAAGCTCTTCAGCCATACCTGCCAATTGCTGGGCCTGGGCCTGCAGTTCTTGAGCGGCCTCTTCCTGACTGCTGGCGATGGTATACATTAGACGAGAAACCATGGCATCAGCCACACGGGTGTGATCTTGTTTATTTTCTAAAATAGCCTGTCCTACAGTGGCATTGCCTGTAACATCCAATACTATATCGAGGTTGGACATTTTTAAAAGCTCTTTAAAATCAGTAAAGGTTTGTATTTTCTGCAGCTTAGCCATTTTGATAGCAGGTGCGTTAGGGTTTACATCAGCTATACCTATTACCGACAACTCAGGGAGTCCGGAGATAAGCTTTAACATGGACATGCCGCCTCGGCCACCGCCAACAATGCCTACTTGAATCAAGGTAATACCCCCAATCAAAGTTCAAGTGAAAATCAGAATAATGGCACTAATTAATGTTAATTCTATGTTAACCTAAAATTTCCTCTGAAGATTTTGAATTATTTTACCTTTAATGTTTGAAACATGTATTTTTAAGTTATTTTGGTATATTATTTAGGTTATATAAAACAAGGGAGGATGAATTTTAATGTATTGGGACCGGGAAGGACAGGAAAATACTTCAGCTACCCTTGAGGCAGCCATAAAATATGCCCGGAGCAAGGGAATAGGACATATAGTAGTTGCCTCCAGTTCAGGTGCAACGGCAGAAAAGATGGTTGATTGTGGTCTAGAGGTAATCTGTGTAACCTATCAGGCGGGTTTTAAAAAACCTGGCGAACTTACTATTAAGAAGGAAATGAAAGACAGATTGGAAAGCTCGGGAATAAAAGTATTAGCTACTACTCACCTGATGGCCGGGTTAGATAGGGCCTTGAAATTTAAGTTTCAAGGAGTCTACCCAGCGGAAATTATGGCCCATACCCTAAGAATGTTTGGTCAAGGAGTAAAGGTTTGTATTGAGGTGGCCGGAATGGCCCTAGACGCTGGTCTTATTCCCCATGGACAGGAGATTGTTGCAATCGCGGGTAGCGGTAAGGGAGCTGATACAGCCGTTGTGCTAACCCCTGCCCACTCACAATATTTTTTCGATACCAAGGTGAAGGAAATTATCTGTAAACCCAGGGAGTTTGAACACCATTAAACACTGTTTGAGAATTGTACAGTTCCTTCTGGATTGACAGTATATAATTATGTAAACGGTTATTGTCAAGCAGGTTAACAAGACCTATAATAAGATAAACTGTCAAAAGATGGGGGAATGAGCATATGATACCAGGCCTTAGGAAGCTAACTCTTACAAGGTCAATTAGAGGCAAAATGCTGGCAGGCTTTGGCATTATCCTGATACTTGCTGCGGCAGTTAGTTTCGGTATTTTATATACCTTTGACAAGGTGACTCATTCTTATAATAACTTGATAGCTTCAGAGGTCACCGTTATGAATCAAACCCATGCAACCCTGGTTAGATTTGAACAGGCAGCCCTAGATCTGAGGGGTTATATGCTAACCAGTGACCCCAATTACATGATGAGGTACCAGGAAGGTGTTGAGGCCGTCAAAGAGGCCATCACCACTCTGGAACAATATATTAATTCCAGTGAAGGAAAGAATTACTATAATTCTCTGGACAATGCCCTTACAGAATTTGAATCCTATGCCAATGAGGCAATACAGGTGAAGCAAGCTACTTTATTAATAGAAGATAAGATAGAGGGCCAGCAAAGGATAGAGGGATTTTTGAATCAGGAAAAGGGTACTGTTGAGCGGGTAGTACAGGCTGGCAACGCTATTGTTTATCATATGGAAGACCAGTTGGAAAAAGGAAAGCAAAATAATAGTAACATTGTGGCCACCGTAAGACAAGCTGCAGTGATGGCCATAAGTGCTGCCCTATTGCTGGGATTGGGGGCTGCATTATTTATGGTAAATTTAATTAATAAGCCTATTAAAACCCTTACTGAGCATGTTGGTAAGGTGGCAGGGGGAGATTTAACTTCCAGTCAAATTATTGTTAATAGTCGAGATGAACTGAGGGTGTTAGCTGATAGTTTTAACACTATGACTGATAATTTAAGAAACATCCTGAATCAACTTAAGGAAAAAGCTGCCACCGTTGCTTCTGGTGCCCAACAATTGACTTCAACCATTCAACAAACCTCCTCAGGGATTGCCACATCGGCCTCAGCCATGCATGAAATGGCCACAACCGTTGAACAGGTGACTGATAACACCTTGGTTGTGACAAAGGAGGTTGGGGCTGCCGCCCAATATGCCAGGGAAGGCCAGCGGGCGGTGGATAATATTCGGGGGCAAATGAACAACATCGCCGCCTCCACCGTCCAGGTGGGTAAAGCCATAGGTAATTTAAATAATATATCCCATGAGGTATTTAAAATAGTTGACTTGATTACGGAAATTGCTGAACAAACTAACCTACTGGCACTAAATGCAGCTATTGAGGCGGCCAGGGCAGGAGAACAGGGACGGGGCTTTGCAGTGGTGGCAGATGAAGTGAGAAAACTTGCCGAGAGGTCAGCCAATGCGGCGGGAGAAATTAAAAAACTTATAGTATCTGTACAAGAAGAGTCAAATAGTGCTGTCGTAGCTATGGATAAAGGAACCCTTGAAGTGGAAACAGGTGGAGCAGTGGTATTGCAGGTGGGGTCAACCCTGGAGTCGATTATTCAATCGGTTCAAGGACTAGAGGAACAGATAAGGGACGTTGCTGCTGCCTCTGAACAAATGTCTAAAGGGGTTACCGGCACTGTGGCAACAATACAAGAGCAGACCGCCATTATGGAGGAAATTGCTTCTATGGCAGATGGATTTTCGGTCATGGCCTCGGAACTTGAGAAAATCTCCAATGCTTTTAAATTAAAAAATGAATAGGTAAAAAAGGGCAGGGGTACTGCCCTTTTTTTACTACTTATTTTGGTCGGAGTTTTTTTCCGGTACCTCCCTAAACTGGTTGCGTAACATCTTGTCCGTGGTTGCACGGTAGTTGATGCCAGCAAATCCCTTTTCGGTTAGTTTGTTTTTAGTCATTTTTTCATCCCTCCTTGAACTTAGTCTTTGTAACTGCTTAAGTTTTAAACTAAATATTATTGTATGAAAAACCAATATTTGCTTTTGAAGTAAATAAGTTGTCAAAAAAGTTACTTTTTGAGTAACTTTTCTACTTTTCCTTCGTCATATAGGTATATTCATTACTTAGTTAAGAAGGAAGAAGGGTATAGGGTGAGAGGAATCAAGGCCATATACATGGTCCTAAGTGTTTTGTTGCTTAGCAGCATACTTTTAGGTTTGCTGGTGAAGCTGGAGAATGCCGAGGCTAACAGGATACCCCAGGGGGTCTCGGTTCGGGGTGTAGATATATCAAATTTGGAAAAATATAAAGCGGAGGAAAAACTAAAGGATCTGGAGCAGCAAGTATTAACTCAAGTATTAACCCTGGTATACGACGACAGATCCTGGGAATTTACTCTTGAGGAACTGGGAATTACCCTTGACCTTAATAAAACCATAGAGCAGGCTATGGACAGGGATGGAAGTGCCCTGATTACCCGTCTTAAAAGCTATGTTCACCCGGTGAATAATCAAATTGGTATCACTCTGGTAGTTGATAAAGATAAGGCGCTGTCTTGTCTTAGACCCATTTGCGCAGAAATTGAGAAGCCGGCTAAAGATGCAGTGTTAAAAATATCTGGGGACGGCAGAGTAGAAATAATTAGGGACGAGAAAGGCAAGGAAGTTGACAGCGAAAACTTATTTCAAAATTTGGTAGAAGTAATAAATCATCAGGATGATATGAGATTAAATATTCCGGTAAGGGAGATAATTGCTCAAAAAACTTTTGAAACAGTTGAAGCCATGAAGATAAATGGACTGATCGGACAGTACACAACTTACTTTGATGGTGAAAACCAAAACCGTGTAACAAACATTAGAATTGCTGCTCAGAAAATAAATGGTCTAATTATGACTCCTGGTCAGGAGTTCTCCTTTAATAATTTTGTTGGTGAAAGATCCAGCAGTGCTGGTTTTTTACCAGCTAAGGTTATTGTGTCCAATAAATTTGACGAAGCCCTTGGGGGAGGTATTTGCCAAGTTTCATCAACCCTATATAATGCAATACTTCTTGCTAATCTAAAGCCGGTAGAGAGACATAACCACTCTCTAGCCATAAGTTATGTCCCCCTAGGAAGGGATGCGGCGGTGGCTTGGAACCTTTTGGATTTTAGATTTTCTAACCCACTGGATTGTCATATCTATCTGCGTACAGTGGTAGCTAAGGATTACATTACCGTACAGGTTTTTGGCAATACTGCAACGAAAAAGGATATTACCATTCGCAATTGGGTTTCTGAAACCATTGAGCCTGAGCGTATTTACGAGATAGATCCCGAATTGGGCATGGATGAAGAGATCATAATGGAACCGGGTTACAAGGGCTATAAGGCACATGCTGAGAGAGTTATAAAGGGGAGCGACGGGTCTGTTTTGGTAGAAGCTTTGCCAGACAGCCGGTACCTGTCCACGGACCGAGTTGTTCGAATTGCCCCAAAGCAGCATAATAAGGATATACAACCACTTTCTAAGCCAACTCAGGTCACTGAAACTAATGTTTTAACGGAGTTTTAGATTATAATGCAAAGCACCAGACCCATTATGGTATTTAAGGGAGGTGCTTTTTTGTTTTGGAAAGTTGTTAAAAATATTTTTAATCTGTTAAAATAGACTAAGTCATTGCTTTAAAAGAAGTAGAAACCAAATTTACCACCGGCCTTCTGAAGCTTATCCTTCAAGGTTGATGGTACAATTTTTTGAAATAGGAGGAAATTATGTCCAGAAGAATCGGAATAATTGATCTCGGTTCAAACTCTATTCGGCTTATCCTTATGAAGGTCTGGGACAATGGTTCCTATAAGCTGCAGGACGAGATTAAGGAAACGGCTAGAATTGGTGAAAGCATGGGGCCTGAAAGGGTGATCAAGGTACCTGCCATTGACAGGGCTGTTCAGACTATCCGGCTGTTGCAAAAGTTTTGTTATGCCAATAAAGTAGATTCTGTACATGGAGTTGCCACTGCGGCTATACGTAATGCCGTAAACGGTAATGAGGTGTTGGAAACCATTATGAAGGAAACGGGAGTTTCCTTTCGCATACTCTCCGGTGAGGAAGAGGCCAGGTATATTTATTTAGGGGTAGTTAACAGCCTAGAATTTAGTGATGCCCTGATTGTAGACATTGGGGGAGGCAGCACAGAATTGATCCTGTGCAGAGAAAGAATGATTACCCAGTGGACAAGTCTTCCCTTTGGGGCGGTTAATATCACTGAAAACTTTTTAACCTCCCCACAAGTCAATGAGGAACAAATTGGACGGTTAGAGGACTACTTGAAGGAACAGTATAGATCTGTTCATTGGTTGGATATGGCCAGGGGTTTAGAGGTCTTGGGGGTTGGAGGCACCTTGCGAAACCTTGGCAGAATGGATCGTAAGCGGACACGCTTTAGCTTAAATCTTCTGCACAACTACAGGGTGCATACAGAACGTGTCAAGCAAATTTATAATCTCCTAAAAAAGGGTTCAGTGGATGAACGCAAATCCATTCCTGGATTATCTAAGGAAAGGGCTGACATCATCCTGGGTGGTATGGCAGCGGCGTCCAAACTATTGGATTTTACCGGGGCACCAGGAATTAGGGTTAGCGGCTCTGGCTTAAGGGAGGGGGTATTTTACGAATACCTTTTTAGGAATCGTTTAGATCCGGTTGTGGACGATGTAACCGAGCATAGCGTTCAGAACCTTATGGATTTGTACCAGGTAAAGAGAAATCACGCCGAACATGTGGCCAAACTATCTTTATCATTGTTCGACCAGCTGCAGCCCCTACATGGCTACGGCGCCTGGGAGAGAAAAATCTTAAGGATTGCAGCCCTTCTGCACGATGTTGGGAATGCTGTTAGTTATTATAACCATCATAAGCATACCATGTATGTACTGCTAAATGCCCGGATAAATGGTCTTTCTCACAGGGAACTTGTGTTAGTGGCTCTGGTGGCTGCTAGTCACGGCAAATTAGATCTTAAGTTTAAATTGCAGCAGCATGCCGATGTATTATTTCCCCAGGACGGAATTTTGGTCCGTCGTCTAGGCGTATTGATACGCATGGGGGAAAACCTGGATCGTACAGAAGCCGGTGTAGTTGAGGATGTGGTTTGCACCATCAAGGCAAAAGAAGTGCAAATTGACTGTATCTCTACGGATAATTCCGATTTAGAAATTAGAGAACTTTATAAGAAAGTGACTAATTTTAATAAGGTATTTGGAATTAAGTTTAAGTTTCCAAAGGAGGAAGCTTAATCTAGGGTGTAAGGGATAAAATATGATATAGAATTCTTTTCTAATGAATATGATAGTGGTATGACGGAGCAGAATGCCACTAAACCAGATAGATATACCTTGATAGGAAAAGTGCTGACAAAAGTAGTTCCCCAAAGATTGTGGGCTCCGTGCAAGGAAGGGGTGTAAGCCTGTACATGTGGTTAGTGCTTTTCGTGTTTTTTGCTTTAGCTGTGTGTCTAAAAAGTGTTTTAGCTAGCCTAGGAAGAATATAGTCTTAAACAAAACTAAGGAATGATTGCATTGTATTTTAAAATTGCCAGTTTTAATATAAATTCAGTACGCGCCAGGAAAGAAATGTTAATTCAGTGGTTGGGGGAAAATAAACCTGATGTGGTTTGCCTGCAGGAAACCAAGGTCATTAATGCAGATTTTCCAGCAGCTTGCCTTTTGGAGGCGGGCTATAACTCGCTATTTAAAGGGAGAAAATCTTATAATGGTGTGGCTATCCTCAGCCCCCATCAAATAAATCCCTTAAACAGTGACCTTGGGTCTATTGCGGAACCAGATGAAGCAAGGCTCATTGCCGCTGAGATAAAAGGTATTCCAATAGTTAATACCTATATTCCCCAGGGCCAATCCCCGGAGAGTGATAAATTTAGCTATAAAATATCCTGGATTAAGGCCTTAAAGGAATACTTTGATTCAAATTTTAAACCTGATGAGCCATTACTTTGGCTGGGTGATTTTAACGTAGCACCAGAACCTGAAGATGTGCACGCACCCAAAAGATTACTTGGACGTGTAGGCTTCCACCCCACCGAGCATGAAGCCTTGGATTATGTTAAGTCCTGGGGCTTTAAAGATATTTTCCGCCTACACCACCAATCAGAGGGTGGACATTTTACCTTTTGGGATTATCGTGTTCCAAAGGCCCTGGATAGAAATTTAGGCTGGCGTATTGACCATATTTGGGCTACCGCTCCCCTGGCTAAGCGATCAACAAAAGCCTGGATAGATATTGAGCCAAGAAGGAAGGTAAAACCTTCCGACCATACATTTATATTGGCAGAGTTTAATATAGATAGCTAGTTATGTTAAATGTACTAGCCGTTTTGCTTTTATAGTTAAGGCGGCTAGTTAAGAATAGTATTTTTCATGTTGACTTTTCTTAACGCATTAGCTATAATAACATTTGTCGACAGGCCGAGGGGCCTGGAAATACAAGCAAAAATCGGGGCGTAGCTCAGTTTGGGAGAGCGCTACCTTGGGGTGGTAGAGGTCGCAGGTTCAACTCCTGTCGCTCCGACCAGTTAAAGCAAGTCTTCTGAGAAATCAGGAGACTTGCTTTTTTGTTGGCCCAAGGGATCCAATGGCCCAATTGGAATTAAAAAGCCGAGGGTTCTGTATCCTTCGGCTTGTAGGGTAATTTTGTTTTTAATCATCATAAACGGTATCATTTGTTTCCCGGGAAGCCACTAGTAGACATGTTGTAAGGATCCCTAAAAATGCACCAACAAAAACACCAGCTATAAAACCCACTAATATCCTCCTTTGGTAACTGGCTGGCCTAGCTTTCCACCTTAGCCCCTGTAGTTTTGCGTCGCCACTTTTCAATGGGTTTGCCTTTATCTTTCTAGGATTTGTTTTTACTATATGGAGAAACAATATCGTAGTAAATAGGACTGAAGTATTTATCAATCAAGACCAAAGTCCTATATTAAATAATAATTTTTTAAAGGAAGGTTGTACTCTAGGCAACTTCCCCTGTGCCTTGAATTGTAACATTAACATTAACTTTGATATCACTTTCGCAGAAAACCTCGTCCCAGTCCTGCTCCTTCACTAGGGGAGGCCATTTCGCCCTGGCATACTTGCCAAGTAGGATGGCATCTACCCTATATTTGTTCTGTAGATCGTAAATTAAGTCTTCACATTGTTTTTGAATATGTTCTTCCAAGGCCTTTTCTACAGCTAAAACATTTTCTTCCTTACCTGCAAATTGTATATCCGTTAAGGTTTCTGCAATTATGCCTGAGAATGATAAATCTATCTCGAAGGAAGGTTTTCCATTAGCCAACTTAGCTGTTACCTTTCGCTTACTCCCCCCCTCAAAACTTATTTTATAAAATTCTCCTTTATCATCCATCATTTTAAAGGTTATATAGCCTATGACCCCATCTCCCCTTAACCAGATTAAAGGCCTCATGTCTTCCCTGTTGACTTTAGCTACCATCTTATACTTTTTAAATAAGGCTGCACCTGAAATTTCTAAATTACTTTCAGAGTGGATGCTAATGACTGGTAAAACCGGATTATATCCGTCTGTCATTACATCCACACGAAAATGATGCAAATGCTCTACTGGAATAAAATTATCCCTTGGCGAATTTGACAGAAGGTCTATGATATTTTGTCCTACTGTCTGGTAATTTTCCGGTTTCATGGTCAAGATATCAATGGTATTTCCATCTGTCACAGCTAGTCTAATCATTTCGCTAAAACGAGTGTCTCGAAACATTAAGTCAAAGGCATCTTTACTTCCCCTATAAGCTAAAGGACTTCCAACCAACAGAGCTTTTAAGTCACCAACGGCCATGCCCCGGGAAGATTTATTGCCTCTGTCAATGCGGGTCTGGGCCATGGTTTCTCCCTTGACGGTTATTACATCGGACTTCTCTCTGGCATTGCGGTTCATAATGGGGAAGTTTACGGTCATGGAGAACTTCTCACGGCCATCTTCCTCAAGCAAATCGTAACCTGCCACAAAGGGTATGTAAAGATTATTAATGTCTTGGGCATCCCAGCAGCCAAAGCTTAATAGGGTAACTAAAATAAGAACTATAGCAAGTGCGCTACGCAACTTTTTTACCTCCAACACCTCGCAAGATAGCTGTGAACCACAGGATAACCGGGATAACAATCATAAACAGGAGTCCCAGATATCCAATAGTGGTACTTAAACCAAGGATTTTATCGAAATTGCCAGGGAAAAGGGATGACAAAAAAATTATGGGAAATAAAGCCAGGGTGACCCAACCGGGAGAGTTAATATTTAATATTTTTTCAACAGTATAGCGCCCGGCAAAAAACATATTTGCCACTGGCCGAAAGGCAACAAAAACCCAAAAAATGATAAAGAAAAATTCAGCCCTTTCAATAACCGGGGCGTTGTAGGTTTTTAATAACACCATCAGGCCAAACCTTAGTTTTTCAGCGGCGTTTGGGCCAAAGAGACCTAAAACAACAAATACCACAAGCAGATAGATACCGGAAATTATTGCGACTGCCGTCAAGCCGGCCTTAACTATTTCATTTTTCCTTTGGACCATAGGGTAGATAACCAGTAAGATTTCAATGCCCAGTATAGCAAATAAGGTTTGGTAAGCGCCCTTTAGTATATTTGCCATGCCCGCATCACCAATGGGCTGGAAGAATGAAAGTTCTACCTTAGGCACTGCACCGAGGATAAAGGCTAATAGAACGAGAGACTCAAAGAACATTAATTCATTAACTCTACCAATGACCCTTGCATCCTTTGAGGCCAGATAGGCTGATGTAAACAAGATTAAAGCACTTAGGGCCCAAATTGGCGTTTCAGGGAATAAATAAATCTTAAGGATATTAACAAAAAGTCTAGTTACGATAGCTGCAAAGGCTAAGGAATAAACTACAAACACTAGGGCAAGGAGCTTGCCAGGCCATTTGCCTAGGATTATCTCGCAGTATTCCGCAAAGGTAAGATCAGGAAACCTACTACCTATCAAATGCATGGAATATATGCCGACAACTAAGGGCAAAGCGCCCATTAGAATTGATATCCAGGCGTCCTGCTGGGATTCCCTAACTGCCGTAGATGTAACAGTTAAAATACCTACTCCAATGGTGGCACCGATAAGAATAAATATTAATTGCTTGCTTGTTATTTTATATGCCTGCTCATTCATTTTCTGACGGCTCCCTGGTAGGAGATTGTCCACGTTTGTTATCAACATGTGGGATAGAGACCGGTCTATTTTTATTTTTCCATATATGTGAAATTACAAAGGTATCTCCCAAGTCCTTATAACGCATGGGTGCAAGGGGTGCCATGTAGGGAACACCAATACTCTGCAGTGAAATTAAGTGTATTGTCACAAACAACCATCCCACAGCAATGCCCACAGCACCAAAGGAGGCAGCCAGCAGCATCATGGGATATTTTATTAAACGAATGGCCAGAGCCATGCTATAATTTGGAAAAACAAAGGAGCAGATGGCTGCTAGGGAAACGATTACCACAATCAAGGGGCTTACAAGTTTAGCTTCCACAACCGCTTGGCCGATGACAATCCCGCCCACAACTCCTAAGGTTTGGCCTACGGTACTGGGTAAACGAAGCCCTGCCTCCCGTAATATTTCAATGACAACCTCCATAAATAAAGCTTCTGTCAAAGGAGAAAAGGGTAATTCCTCTCTGTTTTCAGCCACTGCCAGCAATAAATCCGTTGGTAGTAGGGAGTGGTGAAAGGTAATTAGGGCTATATAGACGGGAGTTATGGTTGTGGTGATCATTAGGGCTAAATACCGGACCAGCCTGGCCACCGTACCAACAATGGTTCTTTCATAGTAATCCTCGGAGCCCTGGAGAAATTGAAGAAAAACAGCAGGGACTATCAGGGCATAGGGAGTTCCATCCACAATTATACCAATGCGGCCCTCCAACAGATTTGCCGCTATTTTGTCCGGACGCTCGGTACCATAGACTTGGGGGAAGAGGCTCCACGGATGATCCTCGATAAATCTTTCTATGTAGCCAGAGGCTAATATTCCATCAATATTAATTTTGCTAATACGATTGCGGACTTCCTCAACAATTTTGGGGTCCGCTATATCGGATATATAAACAATGGCTATCCTGGAGCGGCTTCTTAAACCTAAGGTTGTTGTTTCAACAGTAAATTTGGGAGATTTTAACCTGCGCCTGATCAAGGCTAAATTAACACCAATATCTTCAATAAAGCCTTCCCGGGAACCACGAACTGTCCGCTCAGTGGGAGGCTCAGAAATTCCTCTGCGTATTCCTCCCTTGGACTCCACAATAATGCCCTGTTTACAGGCGTCAATGATTAAAACACATTTTCCAATTAGGATATTAACCAAAATATCTGCTATTAGCGGGGTGATAACAATTGAGTTGCTGTTAGAGAGTACCTTCTGAGAAATATGCTCCAGTGGTGATTCAGTCTCAGGAAAAAAATCTAACTGTTGAATTTTTCTTATTATTTCATGTTCAATTAAATCAGCATTAACGATTCCTTCAATGTAGATAATAGTGGCTTTCCTATCACCTACCAGTATTTCTCTGCGAATTATATCGATGCTGCCCCCAAGGCCGGTAAAAATGGTCTGTTTATCCTTCTTTAAGTCTCCAGAAAGGCAGGTCTGCTGATTATAATTGAGATCCTTTTGCTGCTCTGGTTTTTTGCTTTTGGCCTTCTTCCATTTGCCAAATACATCTTTTAATGACATTTAATCACCAACCTTGGATTATCATTCCACAAATGGAATAGATAATTCAATTGGTGTAAAATATTTAATAATTAAAGGAAATGTTAGGGTTTAAGTGAAAGTAGAATAAATTGGAGGAAAAAAAGAAAAGCCCGGTAAGGTTTACACTGCCAAACCACCGGTGCTAATAAATACGTTAAACCAGTTCATGATAGAACGCCTGTAGTATTGGATTCCGAGCAGTAGCAACTACGGCCTGAACTATTGATACAATAGCATAACCATTTTTGATAAGTGGCAAGTTTGTCAAGGACTAAAATGAATCTTTGCCAATATGCCCAAAGTGGTAAGTAAAACCCCCATTAAACCGTAGGTAAAACGATCTATTTTTCTGCTGAAGGAGGAATTTGTAGAATCAATTTTAGCTCTAACATTATCTAGTTTAGAATCTAAGCTTAAATATTCCTTATGGCGTTCTTGGTCCAGGTGCCTTAATTCAGATTTTGTGTCATTAATCATTGAGACTATTAAATCTAAAGAAGTTTTCAACTCGTTCCTACCTTCGTAATACTCCTGTTCTGAATCCGGAAGCTTTTCGATTGTAATAGCCATAGCATCACCCTGTCATTTTTACCATTATATGTAAAAGCAAAAATGTGTGTACCTTTGGGTCATATGCTAATGATATTAATTCTTTCTAGCTTCTTCCCGGGGGTTTACTAGACCTATACGAATCAAGTAAGGGTGAAAAAAATATTCAACGATAGCAATGACTATCCCAAATAGCACTAGGGAGGTAGCAGTTGGTCTTAAATCACCAATCATAAGGCCTAGGAAGAAAAGAAGAACCACAGCCATTAACCCATCTGCAATGGAGGCTAAGTTGTTTCCGTAATTTGGAAGAAAGAAGTGGTCGCCAAGTAAATAGTTTATTGAGGTTGCCAGGGGAGCAATTAAAAGGGCCCAGGCCCAATTATTTGTTGCAACAATTGAAATAGCCACCCAGGTGACAAAAAAGTAAATAAACAATTTGATACCTACGGCAGTAGTGGTTTTGTCCATTGTACCTCTCCTTTCATCCTTAGTAGTTATGCTCTCCTTGTCGTGGAATATGTATAACTCTTATTAAAAAGATGAAATCCGGAGGATATCCGGATTTATCTTGCCAGTTATTCGTTTACTAATTCAATTTTAGCACCGGCAGCCTTTAGGGAGTCCATGAGACTAGAGAAAATTCCAGTGTCACATTTTCCGGCCAAGAATGGTAATCTAACAATTAAACAAATACCACTGGGGGATGTCAACTCAATAATATTTAATAGATTAATTACGGCTCCTGCAGGTATAAAAATGCGAAGAACGGTACCGGGCAGCTGGGGGCAAGCATCTTTTTTAGGATCTGGAATGGGACAGCCTTTAGCTTCGCTAACAAACTCTTCAAAGTACATTCAAGTATCCTCCTAACATATTTTTTATAGTATAAAATATGGAGTGGAAGGAAAAGTGTTACATAAAATGTCAGAATATGTATAAATATCCTTGGTAATTCTAAGAAATTTTAACCAATTGGTAATAATAAAAACTATATAAATTAACAAATTGGGGTATATTATTCCAGTAGCCTAATTAGAGAGAGGGAAAAATATTATGCTAACATTTAATGAATTGGGATTAAGTGATCCCCTAATCCGTGCCATTAGTGAGATGGGTTTTGAAGAAACCACTCCAATTCAGGAGCGAACTATACCTGCTGCCTTGAGGGGGCGGGATTTAGTAGGACAAGCCCAAACGGGCACGGGAAAGACCGCCGCCTTTGGCATACCTATGATTGAACAAATAAATATTGAAAATGAGCAGATCCAGGGGATAGTATTAACACCTACGAGGGAACTGGCTGTTCAGGTAGCAGAAGAATTGAACAGAATAGGACAATTTAAAAGAATAAGAACCTTGCCAATATACGGGGGACAAGAGATTACGCGCCAAATAAGGGCCTTGAAACAAAGGCCTCAAATTATTGTGGCCACACCGGGTAGGTTAATGGATCACATGAGGAGAAGAACAATAAGACTTCAAGGGGTTTCCATGGTGGTATTGGATGAAGCTGATGAAATGTTAAACATGGGCTTTGTTGAAGATGTTGAAACAATTCTGGTAGAGGTTCCAGGGGAAAGACAAACCCTCCTGTTTTCAGCAACCATGCCCGGGCCTGTTCGTTCTCTGGCCCAAAGGTTTTTGAAAAACCCAGAATATATACAGGTTCAAAGCAGAGAGGTAACGGTTCCACTAATTCAGCAGATGTATATGGAAGTCCAGGAAAAGCAAAAATTTGATGTCCTTAGTCGACTCCTTGATATTCATTCGCCTGACTTAGCAATTGTTTTTGGCCGTACCAAGCGTAGGGTGGATGAGCTTTTTGAGGCTCTAAATAAGCGAGGTTATTCGGCGGAGGGTATTCACGGTGACCTGACCCAGGCCAGACGAGATAGTGTAATGAGAAAGTTTAGGGAAGGAACCATTGAAGTTTTGGTGGCAACTGATGTGGCTGCTAGGGGGCTTGATATAAGTGGGGTGACCCATGTATATAACTTTGATATCCCTCAAGACCCGGAAAGTTATGTTCACCGTATTGGCCGAACAGGAAGGGCCGGCAACACTGGAATGGCAGTAACCCTAGTAACCCCTAGGGAATTAGGACATTTAAGGTCAATTGAGGCAATCACTAAACGGAAAATAGATAGACATCCGGTTCCAACAATTAAGGAGGCTATTGAGGGTCAGCAGCGTATTACTGTAGATAAATTACTTCGAGTTATTGAGGAAGGGGAACTTCAGTATTATAAAGGATTGGCTGAAGATTTGCTTCTGGATAACGATTCAGTAACCCTTGTATCCGCAGCACTGAAGATGCTAACCAGGGAATCTGATAAAACCCCGGTAAAGTTGACGGAAGAAGCACCCCTTAGGGCAAAGAAGCCCCTTAAGGGTCAAGGAGGCTATCGAAAAGATGGTAGGGGCCAGCGTGGTTCTGACAGACCCGGTGGTAAGGGGCGTGTGAAGGGTCGTTCTGAGAGACACGGGGCTTTAACCGGGCGAATTCACTAATATTTAATGATAAGATAAAGAGAGGGAACTAAGGTTGAACAATCCTAGTTCCCTCTCTTTATCTTAATTAGACTTCAAATTGTTGGCAGGGTTCAGACATATATTTTTCCAGTAACATGACTGCTTCCATGATAGATAGACTTGTTGTATTCATCTCGGCAGATATGATATTAATATCACCTAAAAATTTATGTTTCTTTATGTCCTTTGCCTTGGCAGGCCGGTGAAAGGTATATTCCCCTGCTTTTATATAAACAAGATAATTAACCGAGTCACTTTTCATATGATCCTTGACTGTTTGCCTATGAATGCCTAGGATTTCTGCCCTTTGCTGCTCTAGCATTTTGACCAGAACCTGACCCTTTAGGTTGTATATTTCTTGCTCTCTTTTCTTTGATAGGTTAACTAGGTGGAACTGACCAGAATAATAATGTTCTTTTTTGTGGTCTCTTTTTCTTTTGGCAAATTTGTTGATGACATAAAGGGCTTCTGCTAGTATTTCAGTGGTTACTTCAATATGGTCGATAGAAACGGTATAATTCTCAAGGGGAACGCATTGTTCAATATCATATAGGGGGTACCTTTTGTAGCTATTGCCGGAGTAATAATTAATGACACCGTCAGGACAATCAATAAATTTAGGTCTTAGTCCAATTCTTTCAAGCTGAATTTTAGTTCTTAAATATCCAGGGACTTCAGACCATCTTTTGTATAGAGCCATAAACATCACCTGACATAATTGTAACAGGAAAACATCATAAATGAATTAATAAATTAATGGAAGTAAGCGGGGCAATTGCTTTTGTTCAGCAATGGAAGGGCTAGCTAATATTGTATTTTCTCATTTAAATATGTATTATTAAGGGCAGTGGACAAAATAAATGTAATATATCTAAGGGAGGATAACTGTGACAACAGAACAAAGAATAAAGGTAATACTTCCTGCAGGTGGCAGCATAGGTAAAATTAAACCAAGAAAAGCCAAGGAAACAGTAGGGATAATACTGGAGCATCCTGACTTTGCCGTGCCATATCAACAAATTCATCCAAACAACCGGATCGCAGCCGCCCATACCGGAAAATTTGAGTACCGCTGGGAATATGAAAGTCAGGAGGATGCCTATTTGCTTTATTTGACTTTCTCAGACGGTGTAGGTTTTGCCATTAAGTTTGTACGTAATCAAGCTGGACAGATTTTAGAAAAACTGCAGGAACTAAACAAAAAATCACCTATGTTTGGGATTATTCTTCGCTACCAGGAACACCACAGCCCGGATATATTTGATAACTCAATTGCCTTAATTGGCCTGGAATTTGATAAAAACCCTGCTGCTGATTGGCCGGCATAAAAAAGTAACAACCTTTGCGGTTAAGGGGTTCAATTTTGGAGTTGAAATTAATTTTTCACAGGATAAATCGCAAGAAATTCACACAGTAAATCACAAGGCTTTTCACAATATATTCACAGTTCCAATCACAACTTTTGAACATAAAAATGAGCAACCTTTGAATTAATATTGGTTGCTCATTTTTTATATTTAAGCTATTTATACTCTATTGTTGATTTACAAGCATTCCTGACTGGATATTGTATAGGAGCATAGTAATAATATACCGTTATGTTTCGTTTCTTCCTATTAAAAATTTTCTTAAGTAACTAGTATTTTCCCATATTTCCTTAGCGATAGAAGTACAGTTATCTATAGTTAGTTCCCAGTCAAAGGCTTTATTAAAAACTACTTGTATTTCTTTTGCTAAATCTAAATAATTATTGACTCTTCTTAGTGATGCAATGATGCGAGACACTTCTAATTCATATTCGTCATGAGGTGCAGATGGAAATAAGTTAGCTGGGTCCCACCCATTAATTAGTTTAGTTACTATTTTGAAGGTAGATTCGTATGCTTCCTTCATTCTATCTTTTTCCATTTAAAAATCAGTCCTTTGAAATGGTCTAAAAGTATTTAGGTAAAAGGAGAGATACACTGTCCTTTAGCCATTATTGTAAGAGGTTATGCAGAAAATAGCAATATTCACCACTTTTTCACATATGAAATCACACGTTTTCCACATACCTCATCACAGGCATTTTCACACATCTTGCACAAAAGAAATATTTATTTCTTTTGCGAATAAGCTGTGATTTACTATGTGATTATTATGTGATTAGCTATGTGAATTTGTTGTGATAGGCAAGTAATAGAATAACACCATGGTGCATAAACCCTTATAAAACAAGAAAAACCGCCACTGAGGTGACCCCCAAAAGCGGTTGCGATGACCATGTGATTTTTGTGTGATTGGGTAGGTGAAAAAATTGCGATTTTGCCTGCGATTTTAAGTTTTCAACTCCAAAATGGAACCGCTTACCTTTGCGGTTGTTACTTTTTTTTCTTGGTTATGTAGGGTGCCAGGATAATAAAGACTATAGCCATTAGTATGCTGTAAGCCCAATCTATATGATCGTAAATAAAATACTGGGTAGCTGCACTTCCTACCAATACAATTGAGCCAACAAGGGCAGCTTGTTTATCAAAATTCATCATTACTCTCCCAATTAAATCAACTTTAACTTAGTTCTCGAAATAATATGATAGACACCGTCCTGTGCCTCAATTTGTTTAACGACACCACTCTTAAAGGCTTGGAATTCCAGGACTTCTTTGGTTTGCTGCTCCATGATATTAATCATTTCATTTACTTTGCTTTTAAATTCCATAAACTCTTTGTTATCACCCAGGGAGGCCTCCAGGTCCTGGCTCATAATGGCCGCGGTTGATAATAATTTGGTAAGCTCATTGTCACCTATAAATACAAAGGTACTAATATCAGTAAGCTCTTGCCCCCTGTTTCTGACTTGAATGGTACCTTTCTTTTCTAATTGCTCGATTACATCGACTAGGATTGAAGGCAAAAGTAATCCCATCTCATCGGCAATGTCAGCGATGCTTTTAACACAAATTCCATCAACGGACTTATCTCTGATATAATTGGCTACCCTAGTCATAAGTCCCTTAGAAACCTTACGGGGTTTGTGGCAGCCACAGCTGGTTTCACTAGACATACATATACCTCCTAAAACTACGTCTTTTATAATTTAACCAAACAATAACCTATCTGTAAACACAATGAAACAATATTTGTTTAATATCCCCTGACCCGGTGATTAAATATGTCTGCGACTAAAAAGGATAAATGTAATAACATTGCAATAAACGAGTAATAAATATGTTGTGCAGGTGTATTATAATATAAGCCACATGCTATTATTTGAAATGGAGGAATAAAAATGAAACACGAATTACCAAAGCTGCCATACGACTATAATGCCCTTGAACCCCATTATGATGAGCAGACTGTGAGGTTGCACCATGATGCCCATCATAAGGCCTATGTTGACGGGTTAAATAATGCAGAGGCTAAGTTAGCCGAAGCTAGAGAAAAGGGTGACTTTGCCCTGGTCAAGCATTGGGAGAGAGAGCTTGCCTTCCATGGTTCAGGTCATATCTTACATACCCTTTTCTGGGATAATATGAAGCCAGAAGGAGGAGGACCTGCAACAGGGCTAGTGGCTGAGGAAATTAATAAATATTTTGTTAGTTTTGAAACCTTTAAGAAGCAGTTCTCCGCGGCTGCGGTAGCAGTAGAGGGATCTGGCTGGACCCTGCTTTGCTATAATCCCATCTTTAATAAATTAGAAATTTTGACAGCAGAAAAACACCAGAACCTTACCCAGTGGGGAGTTGTTCCCCTGTTAGCCTTGGATCTTTGGGAACATGCCTATTACTTAAAATATCAGAATAAGCGTCCTGCCTTTGTTGAGGCCTGGTGGAATTTGGTTAATTGGGATGACGTGAATAATCGACTGGCAGCCTGTTTAGGAAAATAATAATTAAAGCCGTGCTGGGGATGAAAACCCTTCACGGCTTCTTGTTTTAGTATAAGGATGCTTAGGAGGTTAGAGGTACCCTTTGAACAGAGATGTTATCCCTAATCCATAACCTCCCAATGACTCTCTCAGCCAGTGACTGGTCGCCACTGGTATAAAAGGTTTCTATCCCCTGGCTGCTGCCTCCATTAATTAGGTCAAGGTCATATAAGAGCCTGCTAACCTGTCTGGCCACAGCAAAGCCGCTGTCTATTACTGCCACTTCTGGGCCCGCAAGCCTTTGAACGAGGGGTCTTAGGAATGGGTAGTGGGTGCAGCCTAATACCACGGTGTCGGCATTTTGCCCTAGGACTGGTTGGAGAAAGCCCTTTAGAACTTCTTCAGTTTCCGGTTCATCAAGTTTCCCCGCTTCAATTAATTCAACTAGGCCGGGGCAGGGTTGTGTAATGACTGTGGTGTTTTCTGCAAACCTTTTCACTAAAGAGGAAAAACGATCCCCGGCAATGGTCACGCAGGTAGCCAGGACACCAATTCTCCCGCTCTTAGAGGCGGCTACTGCTGGTTTTACAGCAGGCTCCATACCCACAATGGGTATAGTAAAGCTTTTGCGCAACTCTTCAAGGCCAGTTGAAGAGGCTGTATTACAGGCCACCACGATAATTTTTGCACCTTGTTTAACCAAAAAATCAACAATGGTTAGTTCCCGCCGTCTAATGATAGCCGGATCCTTATCACCATAGGGGCAAAAGGCTGAGTCTGCATAATAAACGATATCCTCGTGAGGAAGAAGACGACGGATTTCTCTAGCCACAGATAGTCCGCCAACCCCGGAATCAAATATGCCGATGGGTGCCGTTGAAGAAGGCAAAATTATCACCTCTGAGTCAATATGGTAAATGCTGTAATTAATTATACCCCGGTGCATCCTAGGAAGCAAGCTAAGGATAAACACAAATATAAAATACGGATATAATTGTATTAACTTGCTTTTTTAATAACCAAATGTTATTACTTAAAAAAAGGAATCTACATAAAAATTGGCGAAGGGCTAATAATGTGTGTAGCAACGGGGGTGAAGAATTGGCCAGTCAAAGGTTAACCTACATGACTAAAGCTGCGGGCTGAGCGGCAAAAATAGGGCCTGAGGTCCTGTCGCAGGTGCTGCGACAACTTCCTAAAGTACATGATCCAAATTTGCTTGTAGGCTTAGACACCTCGGATGATGCAGCGGTATACAAGTTGAATGATGATATTGCTACCATTCAAACGGTGGATTTCTTTACACCAATGGTAGATGACCCTTATCTCTTTGGTCAAATTGCAGCAGCAAATGCTTTAAGCGATGTCTATGCCATGGGTGGCAGCCCCTTGCTGGCTTTAAATATTGTTTGTTTCCCAGCTTGTCTGCCAACTGAAGTATTAGGGGAAATCCTCAGGGGAGGGGCAGCTAAGGTGTCTGAGGCAGGGGCGATTACAGCCGGGGGGCACAGTGTCCAAGATGATGAACCAAAGTATGGTTTAGCCGTAACTGGTCTGGTACAGCCAGACAAAGTATACAGTAATGCAACGGCCAGGGCAGGAGATTTGTTAATTTTAACTAAGGCACTGGGTACCGGAATAATAAATACCGGTATCAAAGCTGATATGGTTAGCCAGGAAGATTATAATAGAGCGGTAAAGACTATGGCAACCTTAAATAAAGAAGGGGCCAGGGCAATGCTGGAGATTGGTGCCAATGCCTGTACCGATGTAACAGGTTTTGGTTTTCTTGGCCATGGAGCGGAAATGGCTAAAGCCAGCGGGCTTAGCCTAACAGTGTTTTCCGAGCAGGTACCTATCCTTCCAGGAGCAAAGGAACTTGCCCGCATGGGGATTATACCCGGGGGAGCCTATAATAATAGAAATCACCTTGATGAGCGGGTACATATTGACGAAAGAGTACCACGGGAAGAGGTTGATGTGTTCTTTGATCCCCAAACCTCGGGTGGTTTATTGATTTCAATAAGAGCGGATAAGGCAGATAAACTAATAAAACTGCTGCATGAACTGGGGGTTGAAGATGCTGCAGTGGTGGGTGAACTGACGAAGACTAAAGACCATTTAATCAACATTGAAAGGAGCAGTGATTAATCTGAGCAGAGAAGTTAATAACAGGGGTTTAGCATGTCCCCAGCCGGTGATCAATACCAAGCGTGCCCTGGAGGAAATGGGACAGGGGACCCTTATTTCTATAGTTGACAATGAGATAGCCCGGGAAAATATAATTAGATTTGCGGAAAATGCCAACTGCAAAGTCCAGGTGGAGGATAAGGGTGGAGAGTATTATATCACCATTACAAAGGGCGACGAAAGCCCCCTATCATCCCCAGTGACACCGGCAAAGGGAGAAACTGGCCCCATGGTTTATTTAATCACCAGCAATACCTTTGGCAGTGGCTCGGAGGATTTAGGTGAAATTTTGATGATCAGTTTTTTCAATAGTTTGCTGGAACAAAGGGCTCCAAAGTCAATTATGCTGGTGAACTCGGGGGTTAGGTTAGCCGTTGCACAATCCAGGGTATTAGAACAAATTAATAAATTGGTGGATAGGGGAACCACTGTGCTGGCCTGCGGAACCTGCCTGGACTATTATAAACTCAAGGAACAACTGGCTGTTGGTAGGGTAACAAACATGTTAGAGATACTTGATAATCTGACAGGGGATACTAAAGCGGTCACCATAGGGTAAATCATTTAAAAAGGTAGTGACAGGCACCCTGAGGTATGCTAAACTAGATGCAGATGAGTGTAGTTGAGATATTAAAACAAAATAGCGGAGGTGAGTGGAGATGAGTTGAGCTTAGGTGAGTGCAGCTGAGTGGAGTTTCTATGTGCACGATTGCCAGGCCTTCTAGGACCTGGCTTTTATATTTTATTTAAGACGAGGAGAGTTGAGGAATGAATAACCAAATAGCAGAGCAAAGCATAGTTGCCGGAAGAATGACTAAATCAAAGGAAATTGCCGTGGTGGCATTTCTAATTGCCATAGGTGCGGTACTTCGTATGTTTTCCCCCGCCATCCTTGGAATTACCCCAAACTTTGTAATCGCCATGTATTGCCTGGCAATACTTTTAATCAGACCCAAAATCGGTCCTGCCCTTGGAATTGGTATAGTGGCCGGAGCAGTCAGTATGATTTTTTCTAAATCACCCATCCCCTACTTGAACCTTGCCAGTGAGCCGGCTGGTGCTCTGATTTGTGCATTAATGGCTTGCTACCTCCCTGAGTTGTCCATTAAAAATTATTCTTTTAAACCTATTCTGGCCACTTTAGTGGGCACCATGGTCAGTGGTGGCATTTATGTGGTGTTAAATTTCCAGCTGGCACTAAATCTTCCCGTGGCAGCCATGCAGGCGGCCTTCATTGGAGTAGTTATTCCGGTGGCCATCGTCAATGCAATTATAGCCCAGGCCCTATATGCCCCGGTTAAAAAGTTTTTATATCGATAAGATAAAAAACATAAATTCAGGAGATAGGCCAATGACATTAAAGAACGGACCAATAATCCAATTTGTTGATTTTTCTTACGCCTATTCGGGGACTTCTTCTTCAGCCTTAAAAAGCGTAGACCTTTTAGTTGAAAAGGGTACTTTTGTTGGTTTTACTGGTCCCACAGGGGCTGGTAAAACCACTCTTATTAAAGCCATAAATGGCATTATACCTCACTTCGAGGGTGGAAAGCTGACTGGTAGAATTTTAGTCCGGGGCAAGGATACCCTAACCATGACCACAGGCCAAATTGCCAGGATTATTGGCACAGTGTTTGATGATCCTGAGGCCCAAATCGTATGTTTGGATGTAGAGCAGGAGCTTGCCTTTGGCCTAGAGAACTTCGGTATTCCCCCTGAAGAAATGGAAGAGAGGATTACATCGGCCCTGGCCATGGTGGGAATTTCCCATCTCCGTCGCCGCTCTACCCAGTCCCTCTCAGGAGGTCAGAAGCAGCGTTTGGCCATAGCCGCAGCCATTGCCCTATTACCAGAGGTATTGGTTTTAGATGAACCAACCTCTGAATTGGACCCCCTGGGCAGTGAAGAAGTGTTTAAGGTTTTAAAGCAGCTTAACAATGACCATGGCATCACCGTATTGATAGCAGAGCAAAAAACGGAGCTCTTAGCCCGCTACTGTGACAATTTGGTGGTTCTTAATCAGGGAATTATTGCTGTGCAAGGGCACCCTAAGGATGTTTTTATGAATAAGGACATTATTAAAATGGGTGTGGGGTTGCCCCAGATTACTGAACTGGCTTTAAGGCTGGAAGACCGTGCAAGGGAACTTCCTTTAACGTTAGAAGAAGGAATTATATATTGTCAGGATTATTTGTCCAGGCATCGGAGGTAACAAGCATGAATGCCATTGAAATAAAGGACTTATCCTATAGCTATGAGAGCGGCCTGCCGGCCCTTAAAGAAATAAACCTTAGCATTAAACAGGGTGAATTGGTAGCCCTGGTTGGCCAAAATGGAGCAGGAAAGACCACCATGGTTAAGCATCTCATTGGCTTGATCAAGGCCAACAAAGATAAGATATCTATATTTGGGCAGGATGTCTTTGGCCAAAGGGTATCGGAGCTAGCTAAGAGGGTGGGTTTTGTTTTTCAAAACCCAGATCATCAAATATTTCATGATACTGTTGAAAAAGAGGTGGCCTTTGGCCTTATTAATATGGGATTGCCTAAGGCTGAGATTAGTGAAAGGGTAGAAAAGGCACTCCACAGTGTGGGACTGGAAAGTCAGGCTGGAGATTATCCACAAAGCTTAAGCCGGGGGCAGCGGCAAAGAGTTGCTCTAGCCTCTGTATTAGCCATGCAGACTGAGATTATCATACTAGATGAGCCAACCACCGGACAAGATTATCATGAAAGACTGCAAATCATGGAGCTGGTTAATAAGCTCAATCAAGAGGGGCATACAGTAGTATTCATTACCCATGATATGGCCCTAGTAGCCAACTATGCAGAGCGGGTGATAGTGCTTTGTCAAGGTAGAATCATCCTGGATGGTCCTGTAAGGGAAGTGCTGTCACAACAGGCAAAACTGGCTCAAACACTCTTAGAACCGCCCCAGATAACAATGCTGGGAAGTAGGCTTGCCCCAAGTTCCGAAGTCATTTTAACGGTGGATGAGATGTACACCTATCTTCAGAAGGTACAGGAGGGAGATTAAATGGCTCGAGTTATTGAATATGTATATCGCG